>JANXUD010000135.1 GCA_025352045.1 Gammaproteobacteria bacterium
GACCACCGACAATCGCACCTGGGGCGTCCTGGCGGCCACGACCTACGACGGCCTGGACCGCCTGCTCAGCGTGCGCTCGACCAACCAGTGGGGCACGGCGACCTACACCTACGATCCGCTGGACAACCTGATGAGCTCGCGCCTGGTGGCGGGGGTGACGTCGGGCTATGACTACACCTACAACCGCACCAGCAACCTGCTGACCAGCCTGGCGCGGGTCGGCGGTGGCACCTACGCCTACAGCACCAACCCGTCAGGCGACATCACCGCCGATGGCCGCCAGGCCTACCAGTTCGACGCCGTCCACCGGATGAGCGCGGTCACCGGCAAGGAGAGTTATCTCTACGACGGCAACGGCCGCCGCGCCCGCACCCTGAACAGCACGACCGGCACCATCGAGTACTTCGGCTACGGCCTGGATGGCCGCCTGCTGCAGGACTGGAGCAACCGGCGTGGCGTGCGCAATGCCTATGTCTACCTCGGCAACACCTTGGTCGGCCTGTACGAGGTCAACATCACCACCGGCGCCACCGCCAGCCGCTACAAGCACACCGACGCCCTGGGCAGCCCGGTGGTCACCACGGACTTGTACAAGGTGGTCCTCAACCGCAGCGCCTACACGCCCTACGGGGTCCCGGTGGCGCCAGTGGACGGGGTCGGGTATACCGGTCACTTCAATGATGTGGGCACCGGGCTGACGTATATGCAGCAGCGCTACTATGATCCGCTGATCGGGAGATTCATATCGCAGGATCCTGCGAAATCGGAATTCAATCGTTACAGCTACGCGAGTAATAACCCGTATCGCTTCACTGACCCGGATGGGCGCGTGGCCCTGGGGACGGGCAGCGCCGTCAATCGTTCTGGCAGCAACGGAGGAATGGGCTTCACCATGGCTTCGCAATCCGCGATGGGTGCAACGGGCGATTTCAGCGTAGGACCCGCGGACCCCAACGTTTTGGGAGCGGTGAGTGTTGAAAGCGGTCGGAACTTAGACCGAACCTTCACCCTCAGCAACCCGTCAAAAAACGGTGGATTTGTCGTACAACAGATGAATATTTTCCAAGAAGTCTTTGACAATAAAGGGAACTTTAGGCCAAGCGGAGTTTCCTTTTTTGAGTTGTTCTACATTGCAGCAGGTCGGACAAGTTCGATGCCTTTTCAGGATACGTTCAGAGCCGCTGGTCCTTCGAAATCGACTCCCCATGCGCACGTCAGATGGTTCGGAAAGGCGGTGTTTATTGAAGGGTTTAAGCCGGGCAAAGAATTTCAACCCGGTAACGTGCCTGAGGCGCATGGCGGCAAATCTGCCTACTCGAAAGACGTCGTTAATTTTGACTGGCAACAGGGCACAAATATCGTACCCGTTGATTTTCCTATCAGTTGGTAGATTCAGTGGAGAGAGAATATGTTTAGGGTGATTTATGTCTCAGTCTTCAGTGCCTGCTTTCTGTGTAGTTCCGCTCACGCAAGCTTGCAAGTTGACAAGTGTTTGAGTGAGCAGCATCTACTTCACGATGCTCTCGAAATTGCATATGAAAGGAATTTGGTTTCTAAGCGACAGATGGCCTATGAGTTCATCGATTCTGTCAATTCAATTCCAGACGCTGAATTAGCACGCCTCAGCGATGACACAATCGATGGAATTGCGATGCTCCTGCGAGAGCCTGACTATTGGGTCAAGGTTTATGCGGCAATGGCGCTCGGTGTTATCGGGCCACGCGCCGCCAGGGCGCTGCCACAGCTCCAAGAGACGTCAAGGAGCTTAGTTGAGCCGTTGAAAGCCGGCCAAGTTGTACTCCCTTCTTTGGATGGAAAGAAAGCGGTGCGATCCGCGATTGCGCACATTCAAGGAGTGGAGAAGAAGTAAAGACGTGTGCCGGCTGGCCAACAACAACCATTATCGTCTCGCTGATCGAGACGTTCGGGCCCCAGGTGGTTGCGGTAGTGGGTCCTGCGATGATGCGCACCGACGGGAAGCTCTAGTGCGAATGAGAGGCCGTTTAGATGGCGGACTCGCGCGCGCAGGGCCGCGTAGAGGATTATCTCGTGACACTCGGCCTTGAGCCACTCGATCACGTCGGCCGAGATGTGGATATCCGCCTGTCGACTCGACAGGTACTTGATGTTCGCCGGCAGAAAGTAGGCCGCCGCGCAATGACATGCCGCGGGTTAATTCAGATCGCCTGCATCAGCTCAAGGTACCGCGGCTCCCCCCGCAACGACTCCAAATCCGGATCATGCTCGATCCAGCTCCGGTCACCCCACCCATTCCCCACCGCCTTCTCCAGCGCATCCAGCGCCTCCGGCGCCCGCCCCATCATCGCGTACGTGCACGCCGCGTTGTACAGGATCGTCGTGTCGCCCGGGTCCGCCGCGATCGCAGCTTCCAGGTAGTGGATCGCCCCCGCGTTGTCGCCCACCGTCGCCAGCGCCACCGCGCCCAGGATCGCCGCGCGTGGATCGTCCGGGTTTTCGCGCAGATAAGCCTCGATCAGCTTCACTTGGCGATGCAGCGACGCCATTTCCTCCTCCACGTGTCCCTGCGCCTTGTGCGCCTGCGCCAGGAAGCCCGGCGTCTGGTATTCCTCCGGCCGCAACGCGGCGGCGCGCTCGAACAGGCGCTGCGCATCTTCGTAGCGCCCCTGTGACAGGCGCATGCGGCCGTACCAGTACAGCGCATCGAAGGGCTTGGGTTCCAGCCGGATCGCCTCGTCGAACTCGCGCGCTGCTTCCTCGTACTGCAGGTCCAGCGAGATCGCCAGGCCCCGCGACAAATGCGCCTCCGCGAGGTCCGGCGCCAGTGCCAGGGCCTTGGCGCTGGCGACATTGGCCTGGCGCAGGTTGTAGGGCCGCGCATCGAAGTTGGTGTAGAGCAGGGAAAAGCAGTCCGCCAGCCCCGCCCAGGCGCGCGCGTAATCCGGATCCACTTCGATCGCCTTCTCGAACATCGCCCGCGCAGCCTCCAGGTTCTTGCGCCGCACCTGGAACTGCTGCCGCCCGCGCAGGTAGAAGTCGTAGGCCTCCACGTTGCCCGCGCGCAGCTGGTCGATCTGCTTCTTCTCGCCCTCGCTCAGGATCACCCGCAGAGCCTTCACGATCGACTGGGAAATGTCGTCCTGGATCGCGAACACATCCTCCAGCTCGCGGTCGTAGCGCTCCGACCACAGGTGGTAACCGTCTGCCACGTTGACCAGCTGCGCGGTGATGCGCAGCCGGTTGCCCATCTTGCGCACGCTGCCTTCCAGCACCGTGGACACCTTCAGCTTGCGGCCGATCTCGGCGATGTCCTCGCCCTTGCCCTTGGACGCAAACGACGAGGTGCGCGAGGCCACGCGCAGCGCCTGGATCTTGGACAGCGCGTTGATGATCTCCTCGGCGATCCCATCGGTGAAGTACTCGTTCTCCGCGTCGTTGCTCATGTTGGCGAAGGGCAGCACCGCCACCGACTTGGCCATGGACACGGCCTGCTGCGGCAGGACCATGGTGTCCGAGGGCGTATTCATGCTGCCCGAGGCCAGGGCCTGGCCAAACTGCGCCGTCGTGGTGAAGCGGTGGCCGGGGTCGGTGGCCATGGCCTTGGCGACGGCGCGCTCCACGTGTTCGGGGACGGTTGAGCGCAGCGCGCGCAGGGGCCGCGCGGTTTCGGTGAAGCGGCGCGCCATCATCGCCTGCGCATTGGCGCCGGCGAAGGGTCGCTCGCCCGACAGCATTTCGTACAGCACGCAGGCCAGGCTGTACTGGTCGCTGCGGCCATCCAGCGTGGCCTCGCCAGACGCCTGCTCCGGGCTGACGTAGGCGGGCGTGCCGACCATCATGCCGGTCTGGGTGAGCGTGGTGGAGCCGGCGGTGCTGACGGCCTTGGCGATGCCGAAGTCCATCACCATCGCCTCGCCTTCGTACAGCATCACGTTCTCGGGCTTGATGTCGCGATGCACCACGCCCTGCCGGCTGGCGTAGTCGAGCGCCGAGGCGATGGCGCCGGCATGCCGCACGGCTTCGTCCACGGACAACTGGCCTTCGCGGTCCAGCCGCTCGCGCAGCGACTCGCCCTCGACGTAGGGCATCACGTAGTAAAGCAGGCCCTTGGCATCGCCCGAGTCGAATAGCGGCAGGATGTGCGGATGGTTGAGCCGCGCCGCCAGCCGGATTTCCTGCAGGAAGCGGTCGGGCCCGAGCGAAGCAGCCAGCTCCGGATGCAGCACCTTGATCGCGACGGCGCGGTCGTGGCGCACGTCCTGTGCCAGGAACACAGCCGACATGCCGCCTCGGCCCAGTTCGCGGTCGATGGCGTAGACGCGCGCGAGGGACTTGCGCAGGCGGTCGATGGGCAGCGCGGGGGCAGGGGCCATCGGCCTACATCGCCTTGAGCAGCGCGATGTAGCGCGGCTCGGTGCGGACCGAATCGAAATCGGTGTCGTGTTCCAGCCAGGCCTTGTCGCCCCAGCCCTTGTTCACTGCTTGCTCGAGTGCGGTGAGACAGTCGTCCGTGCGGCCTAGCACGCCGTACAGGCAGGCGACGTTGTACAGCACCATGGGGTCGTCCGGGTCCATGGCGGTGGCGCGGGCCGCATAGTGCGCCGAGCGCTCGGCGTCCTGCAGGTTGGCGTTGGCATTGGCGGCCATGATGCAGGCACGGGAATCGTCCGGATGCTGCTCCAGGTGCGCCTCGCCCAGGCGCAGCTGCCTGCGGTACATGGCGATGGCCTCATCGTGCCGGTCCAGGGCTTTCAGGCACAGGCCCAGGAAGTTGGGCACCTGGTACTCGTCCGGGCGCAGCGCGGCGGCGCGCTCGAACAGGCGGATCGCCTCGATGTACTTGCCCTGCGACAACTTGGCCTGGCCATACCAGTAGAAAGCCTCGAACAACTGCGGGCCGAAGCGGATCGCCTGCTCGAACTCCTTTTCCGCCTCGTCGAAGTTCTTGCTCAGCGACACAGCCAGCCCGCGCGACAGATGCGCCTCGGCCAGGTCCGGCTCCAGTTCCAGCGCGCGGCTGCTGGCCGCGTCGGCCTGGCGCAGGTTGAAGTCGCGCGCGTCCCAGTACGTGTAGAGCAGGGAGTAGCAATCGGCAACGCCGGCGTGGGCGAGGGCGTAGCTCGGATCCACCTCGATGGCCTTGTTGAACATCAGCCGCGCCTGCTCGAGGCTGGAGCGCTTGAGCTGGTGGAAGTGCTGGCGGCCGCGCAGGTAGAAGTCGTAGGCCTCGACATTTGCGGCGCGCGGGCGCTCGATCTGCTTCTTCTCGCCCTCGCTCAGGATCACCCGCAGCGCGGTGACGATGGCCTGGGAGATGTCGTCCTGGATCGCGAACACGTCCTCGATCTCGCGGCCGTAGCGCTCCGACCACAGCTGGTAGCCGTCGGCCACGTTGATCAGCTGCGCAGTGATGCGCAGCCGATTGCCCATCTTGCGCACGCTGCCCTCGAGTACCGTGGACACCTTGAGCTTTTTCCCGATCTCGCTGATGTCCTCGTTCTTGCCCTTGTAGGCGAAGGACGAGGTGCGCGACGCCACGCGCAAGGCCTGGATCTTCGACAGCGCGTTGATGATCTCCTCGGCCATGCCGTCGGTGAAGTACTCGCTGTCCGCGTCGGTGCTCATGTTGGCGAAGGGCAGTACGGCTACCGACTTGGCCGCCGACACCGCGGCGGGCAGGGCGACGGTCTGGCTGGGCGTGCTGGTGCTGGTGGACACCAGGGCCTGGGCGAACTGCCCGGCGGTCGCGAAGCGGCCCGTGGGCTCGAGTGCCATGGCACGCGCCACGGCGCGCTCGACGTTCTCGGGGATGGCGGCGCGCAGGGCGCGCAGCGGGCGCGGTGTTTCGGAAAATCGCTTGGACATCATGCCCTGCGGCGTGGCGGCGTTGAAGGGACGCTCGCCGGTGAGCATTTCGTACAGCACGCAGGCCAGGCTGTACTGGTCGCTGCGACCGTCGAGGTTCACTTCGCCCGCCGCCTGTTCGGGGCTGACGTAGGCGGGCGTGCCGACCACCATGCCGGTCTGCGTCAGGGTGGCGGTGGACAGCGCGCTCGCAGCCTTGGCGATGCCGAAGTCCATAACCATGGCCTCGCCCTCGTACAGCATCACGTTCTCGGGCTTGATGTCCCGGTGCACGATGCCCTGGCGGCTGGCGTAGTCGATCGCCGCGGCGATGGCCCGGGCGTGGTGCACGGCCTCCTCGACCGGCAACTGCTGCTCGCGGTCGAGCTTCTCGCGCAGCGACTCCCCCTCGACATAGGGCATGACGTAGTACAACAGGTCGTCCAGGCTGCCGGAGTCGAACAGCGGCAGGATGTGCGGATGGCTCAGGCGCGCCGCCACCTCGATCTCCTTGAGGAAGCGCTCCGCGCCCATGTTCGCCGCCAGTTCCGGATGCAGCACCTTGATCGCCACCGCGCGTCGGTGCTTGCAGTCCTGCGCCAGGAACACGGCGGACATGCCGCCGCGGCCGAGTTCGCGGTCGATGGTATAGGTCCCGTCCAGCGCATGCCGCAGCCGGTCGATGGGAAGGGCGCGGTCCTGGCTCATCTACATCGCCCTCATCAATGCAAGGTAGCGCGGCTGGTCGCGGATGGAGTCCAGGTCGCTGTCGTGTTGCAGCCAGTCGCGATCGCCCCAGCCCTTGCTGACGGCCTGCTCAAGCGCATGCAGGCACTCATCCACCTTGCCCAGCACGCCATAGGTGCAGGCGACGTTGTAGAGCAGCATCGGGTCTTCCGGGTCCACTGCCATGGCGCGCAGGGCGTACTCGGTGGCGCGGCTGGGGTCGTTGATGACGGCGCGAGCCGTGGCGCCGATGATGAGGGCGCGCGCATCGTCGGGATTGAGCTCCAGGTGCTGCTCGACCAGCTTGGTGGCGCGGCGGTTGGCGGCTTCGGCCTCGTTCTCCCGCCCCAGCGACTTCAGCGCCTGGCTCTGCAGGCGCGGTATCTCATAGTCCTCCGGCCGCAGCACGATGGCGCGGTCGAACAGGCGGATCACCTCTTCGTAGTTGCCCTGCGACAAATGCATGCGCGCGAACCAGGACACCGCGTCGAACAGCTTCGGGTCCAGCTCGATGGCGGTCTCGAACTCGCGCTTGGCTTCGTCGAACTTCTTGCTCAGCGACACCGCGATGCCGCGCGACAGATGCGCCTCGGCCAGGTCCGGTGCCAGCTCCAGGGCCTGGTTGCTGGCGATGTCGGCCTGGCGCAGGTTGAAGTCGCGCGCGTCGAAGTAGGTGTAAAGCAGGGAATAGCAATCCGCCACGCCGGCATAGGCCAGCGCGTAGTCGGGATCGATCTCGATCGCCTTGTTGAACATCTGCCGCGCGTAGTCCAGGCTCTTGCGCCGGTGCTGGTGGAAGTACTGCCGGCCGCGCAGGTAGTAGTCGTAGGCCTCGACGTTGACGGCGCGCACCTTCTCGATCTGCTTTTTCTCGTCGTCGCTCAGGATCACCCGCAGCGCCTTGACGATGGCTTGCGAGATGTCGTCCTGGATGGCGAACACGTCCTCCATGTCCCGGTCGTAGCGCTCGGACCACAGGTGGTAGCCATCGGCGACATTCACCAACTGCGCGGTGATGCGCAGCTTGTTGCCCATGCGGCGAACGCTGCCTTCGAGGACGGTGGACACCTTCAGCTTGCGGCCGATCTCGCCGATGTCCTCGTTGCGGCCCTTGAAGGCAAACGAGGACGTGCGCGACGCCACGCGCAGGGCCTGGATCTTGGTCAGGGCGTTGATGATTTCCTCTGCCATGCCGTCGCTGAAGGCGTCGGTCTCCTCGTCGGTGCTGCGATTGGCGAAGGGCAGCACGGCCACGGACTTGGCCATCGACACCGGCGCCTGCGGCAGCACGGCGGTGTCGCTGGGCGTGCTCAGGCTGCCGGAGGCCAGCGCCTGGCCGAACTGACCGGTGGACAGGAAGCGGCCGCTGGGCTCGGTCGCCATCGCCTTGCCCACGGCGCGTTCGATGCTTTCCGGCACGGCAGCGCGCAGGGCGCGCACGGGCCGGGGTTTTTCAGTGAAGCGCTTGGTCATCACCGCCTGCGGCGTGGCGCCGCTGAAGGGGCGTTCGCCGGTGAGCATCTCGTACAGCATGCAGCCCAGGCTGTACTGGTCGCTGCGGCCGTCGAGGTTGAGGTCGCCCGCGGCCTGTTCGGGGCTCACGTAGGCGGGCGTGCCCACCATCATGCCGGTCTGGGTAAGCGTGTCGGAACCCACGTGGCTCATCGCCTTGGCGATACCGAAGTCCATGACCATGGCCTCGCCTTCGTAGAGCATCACGTTTTCGGGCTTCACGTCCCGGTGCACCACGCCCTGGCGGTTCGCGTAGTCGAGCGCCGAGGCGATGGCGCGGCCGTGGTGCACGGCTTCGTCGATGGACATCAGTTGCTCACGGTCCAGGCGCTCGCGCAGGGACTCGCCTTCGACATAAGGCATCACGTAGTACAGCAGGCCGTCCACGCTACCGGAATCGTACAGGCCCAGGATGTGCGGGTGGTTCAGGCGCGCAGCGAGCTGGATTTCCTGCAGGAAGCGCTCCGGCCCCACGCTTGCGGCCAATTCGGGATGCAGCACCTTGATCGCGACGCCGCGGCCATGCTTGCAGTCCTGCGCCAGGAACACCGCTGACATGCCGCCGCGGCCGAGCTCGCGGTCGATGGTGTAGCTGCCATCCAGCGCATGGCGCAGGCGGTCGATCGGCAACACGGGCGCGCTCGACATGCCTACATCGCCTTCAGCAGCGCGATGAAGCGCGGCTCGTTGCGGATCGAGTCGAAATCGCTGTCATGCTCCAGCCAGGCCTTGTCGCCCCAGCCATTGCGCACGGAGCGCTCGATTGCATCCAGCGCATCCGGGCTGCGGCCACAGCAAGCGTAAACGCAGGCGACGTTGTAGAGCACCCGCGGGTCTTCCGGGTCCACCGCCATGGCGCGCTCGGCCTTGCGGGCTGCCTCTTCCGGATCGCCGAGCTGGGCGTGGATGGTGGCGCCCATGATCATGGCGCGGGAATCCTCCGGGTGCAGCTCAAGCTGCTGCTCGATCAACTGCGCGACTTTGCGGTTGACGTCCAGGCTCTCCTGGTCGCGGCCGAGCGACTTCAGCGCCTGGGCGATGAACTTGCCGGGGCTGTATTCCTCGGGACGCACGCCGCTGGCGCGCTCGAACAGGCTGATCGAATGTTCGTAACTGCCCTGAGACAATTCGTTGCGCCCGTACCAATACAGGGCATCGAAATTCTTCGGATCCAGGGCGATCGCCTGCTCGAACTCGCCCTTGGCCTCGTCGAAGCGCTTGCTCAGCGACACCGCCATGCCACGGGAAAGATGCGCTTCGGCCAGGTCAGGATCTAGTTCGAGCGCCTTGGCACTCGCGGCTTCGGCCTGCCGCAGGTTGAACTCGCGCGCGTCGTAGGCGCTGTACAGCTGCGAGTAGCAGTCGGCGATGCCGGCGTGGGCGAGGGCGTAATTGGGATCGATCGCGATGGCCTTCTCGAACATCTGGCGGGCGTGGTCCAGGCTGCGCCGACGCAGTTGGTGCAAACTCTGGCGGCCGCGCAGGTAGAACTCGTACGCCTCCAGGTTGACTGCACGCGCCTTCTGGATCTGCTTCTTCTCGTCCTCGCTCAGGATCACCCGCAGCGCCTTGACGATGGCCTGGGAGATGTCGTCCTGGATGGCGAACACATCCTCGGCATCGCGGTCGTAGCGCTCCGACCACAAGTGGTAGCCATCGGCCACGTTGACCAGCTGGGCGGTGATGCGGAGCTTGTTGCCCATCTTGCGCACGCTGCCTTCCAGCACGGTCGAGACCTTGAGCTTCTTGCCGATCTCGCCGATGTCCTCGTTCTTGCCCTTGAAGGCGAACGACGAAGTGCGCGAGGCCACGCGCAGCGCGCGGATCTTGGTCAGGGCGTTGATGATCTCCTCGGCCATGCCGTCGGTGAAGTACTCGTTCTCCGGGTCGTTGCTCATGTTGGCGAACGGCAGCACGGCCACGGACTTGGCAGCAGAGACGACCGGCGTCGGTATGACCATCGTGTCGGAGGGCGTGCTCATGCTGCCCGACGTAAGCGCCAGTCCAAACTGCCCGGTGGTGGCGTAGCGGTGCGATGCGTCCAGGGACATCGCCTTGGAGACAGCGCGATCCAGGCTGTCCGGCACCGTCGAGCGCACGGCGCGCAGCGGCCTTGCTGTTTCGGTCAGGCGGCGGGTCATCACGGCCTGCGCATTGGCGCCGGTGAAGGGACGCTCGCCGGTCAGCATCTCGTACAGCATGCAGGCCAGGCTGTACTGGTCACTGCGACCGTCGAGCTTCTCGACCCCGGCGGCCTGCTCGGGGCTGACGTAGGCGGGCGTGCCGACCATCATGCCGGTCTGGGTCAGCGTCTCCGAGCCCGCGGCGCTGACCGCCTTGGCAATGCCGAAGTCCATCACCATCGCCTCGCCCTCGTACAGCATCACGTTCTCTGGCTTGATGTCACGGTGCACGATGCCCTGGCGGTTGGCGTAATCGAGCGCGGCGGCGATGGCCTGGCCGTGCTTGACGGTTTCCTCGACGCTGAGCTGGCGCTCGCGGTCGAGCTTTTCGCGCAGCGACTCGCCCTCGACGTAGGGCATCACGTAATACAGCATGCCCTCGGCATTGCCCGAGTCGAACAGCGGCAGGATGTGCGGGTGGCTGAGCCGCGCCGCCATCTTGATCTCCTGCAGGAAGCGGTCCGGGCCCAGGCTGGCGGCGAGGTCGGGATGCAGCACCTTGATCGCGACGAAGCGGTCGTGCCGGCAATCCTGCGCCAGGTAGACCGAGGACATGCCGCCGCGTCCGAGTTCCCGGTCGATGGTGTAGACGCTGGCAAGCGCGGCCCGCAGGCGATCGATGGGCAGGACGGGGACTTGCGACATCGGAAGCGATCCTAAGGTTGTGCTACATGGCTTGCAGGAGTGACTGGAAACGCGGCTCGGCGCGCACGGAATCCAGGTCGCTGTCGTGCTCGACCCAGTCCTTGTCGCCCCAGCCCTGGTTCACCGCTTTCTCGAGCGCGTCGATGCACTCGCGCTTCTTGTCGAGGATGCCGAAGGCGCAGGCGACGTTGTAGAGCACCATCGGATCCTCGGGATCCACGGCCATCGCACGAGCGGCGTAGTACGCCGACAGGTCCTCGTTGCCGGCGTTGGCGGCGGCGCTGGCGCCCATGATGCAGGCGCGCGCATCGTCCGGGTGCTGCTCGAGATGGGTGGCGATCAACTTTGCCTGGCGGCGGTAGTAGACCCGCGCCTCGTCATGACGGCCAAGCGATTTCAGCGCCAGGCCGACGAAGGCCACCGCCTGGTAGTCCTCGGGCCGCAGCACGATGGCGCGCTCGCCCAGGCGGACGGTTTCCTCGTACTTGCCCTGGGACAGGTTGGCCTGCGCGTAATGGTAAGGCGCGTCGAACAGGTTCGGGTCCAGCCGCATCGCCTCCTCGAATTCAGCGGCGGCCTCGTCATAGCGCTTGCTCAGCGAGGTCGCCAGCCCGCGCGCGACATGGGCCTCGGCCAGGCCGGGTTCGAGTTCCAGGGCCTTGCTGCTGGCTGCGACCGCCTGGCGCAGATTGAAGTCGCGCGCGTCGAAGAAGCTGTAGAGCATCGAATGGCAGTTGGCCACGCCGGCATGGGCGCGCGCGTAGCCGGGGTCGATCTCGATGGCCTTGTTGAACATCTGCCGCGCGTATTCCAGGCTTTTCCGGCGCAGCTGGTGCATGTGCTGCATGCCGCGCAGGTAGAAATCGTAGGCCTCGATGTTGACCGCGCGCGCCTTCTCGATCTGCTTCTTCTCGTCCTCGCTCAGGATCAGGCGCAGGGCCTTGACGATCGCCTGGGAGATATCGTCCTGGATGGCGAAGACGTCCTCCATCTCGCGGTCGTAGCGTTCGGACCAGAGCTGGTAGCCATCGGCCACGTTGACCAGCTGCGCGGTGATGCGCAGGCGGTTGCCCATCTTGCGCACGCTGCCTTCGAGCACGGTCGACACCTTCAGCTTCTTGCCGATCTCGCTGATGTCCTCGTTCTTCCCCTTGTAGGCGAACGACGAGGTGCGCGAGGCGACGCGCAGCGCCTGCACCTTGGACAGGGCGTTGATGATCTCCTCGGCCATGCCGTCGGTGAAGTAGCCCTGGTCCAGCTCGGCGCTCATGTCCGCGAACGGCAGCACCGCCACCGACTTGGCCAGGGACACCGGCGCCTGTGGCAGCACCATGGTGTCGCTGGGCGTGTGCAGGCCGGTGGAGGCGAGCGCCTGGCTGAATTGCGAGGAGTTGGCGAAGCGCAGCGCGGGATCCGTGGCCATGGAGCGCGACACGGCGCGCTCGATCGCTTCCGGGATCGCCGCCCGCACCGTGCGCATCGGGCGCGCGGTTTCGGTGAAGCGCTTGGCCATCACCGCCTGCGCGGTGGGGCCGGTGAAGGGCCGCTCGCCGGTGAGCATTTCGTACAGCATGCAGCCCAGGCTGTACTGGTCGCTGCGGCCGTCGAGGTTGGTCTCGCCGGCAGCCTGTTCGGGACTGACATAGGCCGGCGTGCCGACCATCATGCCGGTCTGCGTGAGCGTCTCCGAGCCTGCGGCGCTGACCGCCTTGGCGATGCCGAAATCCATCACCATCGCCTCGCCTTCGTACAGCATCACGTTCTCGGGCTTGATGTCACGGTGCACGATGCCCTGGCGATTGGCATAGTCCAGCGCCGATGCGATCGCGCGGCCGTGGTGCACGGCTTCCTCGATGCCCAGCTGCTGCTCGCGGTCCAGGCGCTCCCGCAACGATTCGCCCTCGACGTAGGGCATCACGTAATACAGCATGCCGTCGGCATTGCCCGAGTCGAACAGGGGCAGGATATGCGGGTGGTTGAGCTTGGCGGCGAGCTTGATTTCCTGCAGGAAGCGGTCCGGACCCAGGCTGGCGGCGAGCTCCGGATGCAGCACCTTGATGGCGACG
>JANXUD010000056.1 GCA_025352045.1 Gammaproteobacteria bacterium
GATCGAATCGCAGATCGAGGACGTTTACGAGCGCCAGGTCCGCCTGCCCTCGGGCGGCTCGATCGTGGTCGACCAGACCGAAGCCCTGACCGCGGTCGACGTCAATTCCTCGCGCGCCACCAAGGGCAGCGACATCGAGGAAACCGCGTTCAACACCAACCTGGAGGCGGCCGAGGAAGTGGCCCGCCAGATGCGCCTGCGCGACCTCGGCGGCCTGGTGGTGATCGACTTCATCGACATGGGCTCGGGCAAGCACCAGCGCAGCGTCGAAGACAGGCTGCAGCAGGCGCTGCGCCAGGACCGGGCCCGCGTGCAGATCGGCAAGATCTCGCGCTTTGGCCTGCTGGAGTTGTCGCGCCAGCGCCTGCGTCCCTCGCTGGGCGAGTCGTCGCAGATCGTCTGCCCCCGTTGCGACGGCCACGGCCGCATGCGCAGCGTCGAGTCCCTGTCGCTGTCGATCGTGCGCCTCGCCGAGGAACACGCGATGAAGGACAACACTTCGCAGGTGCTGATCCAGGCCCCGCCGGAGATCGCCAACTACCTGCTCAACGAGAAGCGCCGCGCCCTGGTCGAGATCGAGACCAGGCACGATGCGCCGATCATCGTGGTCGCCGACGACCAGCTCGAGACCCCGCACTTCAACGTCACCCGCCTGCGCGAAGGCGATGCGATCGAAGACGCGGTCAAGCCGAGCTACCACCGCACCACGCCGCGCAAGCTGGCGGTGCACGCCCTGACCAAGGGCCAGCTCAACGTGCCCGACCTGCCGGCCGTCACCCACGTTGCCCCGTCGCAGCCCGCGCCGATGCGCGAGCCGGAACCGGAGCCCGCGTTTGCGGCGCCCGTGCCGGCTCCCGCGCCGGTCGTGGTCGCGCCGTCGCGCGGCCTGTTCGGCTGGTTGAGTTCCATCTTTGGCGGCGGCGCAAGCCCCGAGTCGCCGGCCAACTCCGCCAGCGCCAGCGGCCGCAGCGAGCGCGGCCCGCGCGAAGACCGTGCGCCCCGCGGCGGTGGCGAGCGTGGTGACCGCAACGAACGCGGCCGCGATGGCCGGCGTGGCAGCCGACCCGGCGAGCGTCGCGACCGCGACGGCCGCGGGTCCTCGGCCCAGGGCGCCGCACCGGCGTCCTCCGCCGGCAACGGCGCGCAGGGTGGTCGCGGGCAGGCGCCGCGCGGCGACCAGCAGGCCCGTGGCGACCAGCCGCGCGGTGAGCAAGCCCGTGGCGACCAGGCGCGCGGTGACCAGGCGAAGGGCCCGCGCCAGCCGCAGGCTGCGCGGCAGGACTCCCGCCCCGAACGGGCCGAGCGCAGCGAGGAGCAAAAGCAGGTCGACGAGCTCAAGCGGGCCGAGCAGCAGCGCAAGGAGGCTGAGCGTCGCGAGGCGCAGCGCCTGGAGAACCTGCGTCGCGAGGCCGAGCGCCGCGCAGCGCGCGAAACGCGCCAGGCCGAACAGGTGGCGGGTGGTGACAGCGGGACGCCCGGTGACGACGCCGGCGCGAGCCGGTCACGCCCCGCCCCGATTCGGACCATTGGCGACGCCGAGGTTTCCGGCGAGATGCAAGCTGACGCGGTGATCGGCGCCGAAGCTGGCATTGCCGCCGATGGCAGCGCCGCCGCCGAAGCCGCCGCCGCCGAGGGTGGCCGTCGCCGCCGAGGCCGTCGCGGCGGCCGTCGCCGCCGTCGCCAGGACGGCACCACCGGCCCCGCGACCGACGCCGATCCGAACTCTCAGTCGGAAATCGACTTCGAGGACGAGGAAGGTCTCGAGGGCGAGTCCGAGGGCGTGGACGCCAGCGATGCGTTGCGCTCCACGGCAACTGCATTCGCCACGCCCGTGCTGGCTTCGGCGACGCCGGTCACGTCCGCGGAGTCCGAGTTCGACGACCTGCCGCTCGACTTCCCGGCACCGCCGCCGGTCGCGCGCGCCGCGCCGCCGATGCACGAGCCGGCCCCCGCCCCGCTGAGTTCACCGTCGCTCCATGAGACGGTGTCGTCGCCGGACGATGCCCCAACCCTGGAAACGCCGCGCGTGTCCGTCAGCGTCGAGCCGATGCAGGCAGCCCGGCAGGCGGAGACCGTGCAGCCCGCCGTGGTGCAGCCGGACGTCGTACCAGTCGCCATCGTGCAGCCCTCGATGCCGTCGCCCGTGTTGACGCCAGTCGCCAAGTCCGTCCCGGCAGAACCCACCGCCACGGCGCCTTTGGCCGCAACTTTCGCACCGGAGGCACTCGCCGCAGTGCCGGCGCCGGTCGATCCGGTCGCGGCTCCCGTCGTGGCTCCCCGGCCGATGCCGATCGCCGCAGCGCCGATCGCGCCTGTCGCCCCGGCGGCCACGCTGGCCCATGTCGCGCAGGCGATTCCGGACGAGATCGAGCCGATGCCCCAGGCTGCAGCCGACGAGGAATACGGGGAGCTGGAACCGGCACCGAGCCTGGCGCCGGAACCACGACGGGATGTTCCGGCCATCGCCGTACCGGCTTCGCAAAGCGAGCCGCCGCTGGTGTAGGCCGAGCGATCCATGCTTCAAACAGGCAAGGCGCCAGCAATGGCGCCTTGTTTTTTGCTTCAAACCCGCGCGCAGGCCTCGGTCATGCCGTGCAGCGCCGCAAGCCGCGCAAGCGCGACGGTGTCGTGGATGCCTAGCTTGTCGAACAGGCGGTATTTGTGGGTGGCGATGGTCTTGCCGCTCAGGCTGAGCCGGCGCGCGATGTCTTCGGCGCGCAGGCCCTGGCAGAACATCAGGGAGATTTCCATTTCGCGCTTCGACAGGAGGTCGAAGGGCGATGACGCCGCGCCACCGAGTGCGAGCCGCTGCGCGATATCGCTACCGAGGTATCGGCGGCCCTTGGCCGCTTCGCGGATCGCCTTCAGGAGTTCGGAAGATTCGCAGCCCTTGCTCAGGTAGGCCATCGCCCCCGCCTCAATCAGGCGGCGCGGCATGGGACCCTCGACCTGCACGGTCACCATGACGACACGGCATCCGACCTGGCCCTTGACCAGGCGTTCGGTGATGTCCAGACCGCTGGCCCCCGGAAGGTGCAGGTCGCAAAGCACCACATCGGGCTTGAGCTTGCGAATCTGCGGAAGCGCATCCTCGGCGCAACTGGCCTCGCCGACGACCTCGATGTCCCGCTCCGGTTCCAGGATCATCCGGTAGCCGGCCCGCATCAGGCCGTGGTCGTCGAGCAGGTAGACACGAATCATTGGCCGGCCCTCCCCTTGTCCAATAGGCAAACTCTAGGTTCGAAGGAGGATCACGGCAATCCGGGCACATCCCGGCCGCGTGTAGGATTTTCCCTACCTTTGGTTCCGGGGACGGCGGCCCGCTAGAATGCCCGCCACGGAGAGGTGGCCGAGCGGTTTAAGGCAGCAGTCTTGAAAACTGCCGCAGGCTTATCCCTGCCGTGGGTTCGAATCCCACCCTCTCCGCCAAACAAAGGCCGCCCAACGGGCGGTCATTGCGAAACTCGACACCTACCCACGCTGCCGGGAAATATCCTTCATCCGGTCCAGCGTCAGCGCTGCAAGCTCGCGTTCGGTCTTGGTGGTCCATTGCGCATGGCTGGCAACATGGCCGCAGACCACGCAGGTCAATCGGGCTTCGGGATTTGTGACGGGCGTAGTGAGCGGATGCTCGCTGCCGCAGTGCGAGCAGATCAGGGTCAACGATGGCATGGGTAAGGTCGCGGGGGGCGTCCACCGATGTTACGGCATCGCGGCCAGTGACCGGCCATCCCGACGCGCCGGCTCATGCATGCGACAGCCACGCATCAACCTGTCGGCTTGGCTTGCGTTGCGGCCTTCGCGGGTTTCGCGGGTTTCGCGGGTTTCGCGATCGCGACGGGGGCCGCAGGCGCCCCAGTTGCGATCGCGCCCTTGCGCCCGATCTCGCTGCAGAGCAACTGGTTTTTCCGGATCACCTCCGGCAGGCGCTCGGCGAGGAAATCGATGAAGACGCGCACCGCGGGCAGTAGCCCGCGCCGCGAGGGGAACACGGCATGGCAGATGCCCTGCGGCAAGTGCCAGTCGGGCACGACGACTTCGAGCTCGCCGCGGCGCACCCATTCCGCACAGTTGGATTCCGGCAGCAGGGCGATGCCGAGGCCTGCACGCGCCGCGGACATCAAAACCGGGAAATCGTGGGTCATCAGGATCGGCCGCAACTCGACCTTCTCCACCGCGTCGTCCGGCCCGTGCAGGGTCCATCGCTGGCGCGCCTCGTCCTCGCTCATGCTGAGCGTGGCATGGCCGGCAAGCTCGGCGGGCGTGGTCGGGCGGCCACGACGGCGCAGGTAGGAAGGACTGGCCACGAGGAGTTCGTTGACTTCGCCGAAGCGGCGCAGGACCAGTTCGCCATCGGCGTCCAGGTGGGTGCGCACGCGCAGGGCGATGTCGAAGCCTTCGGGGATCAGGTCGACGCGGCGGTTGGACACGTGCAACTGCAGCCGGACCTGCGGATAGGCCAGCATGAAATCGGGAAGCAAGGGGGTGAGGAGGTCCTGCGCCAGCGACACCGGCGCGCTCACGCGCAGCAGGCCGCGCGGCTCGGAGCTGACCTGCGCCACGGCATCGCGCGCCGCCTGCGCTTCGGCCAGCATGCTCTGTGCATGCCGGTAAACGCTCTGCCCTACCTCGGTGACGGCGAACTTGCGCGTGGAGCGCTGCAGCAGCCGCACGCCGAGTTCGGCCTCCAGCTGGCTGACGCGCCGGCTCAGCCGCGACTTCGGGATGCCGAGCGCGCGTTCGGCCGCGGCATAGCCGCCGTGCTCGACGACGACGGCGAAGAACTGCAGGTCGTTGAGGTCGGGGCCGGTCATGTCGGCGACGGCGCGCGGCTCATGCGATCGCCCCGAGCCCGCCAAGGTAGGGGCGTAGCGCAGCAGGCACCTCGATGGAGCCATCGGCCTGCTGGTAGTTTTCCATTACCGCCACCAGCGCCCGTCCGACCGCGACGCCAGAGCCGTTGAGCGTGTGCACCGGCTCGGGCTTGCCTGTGGCGGGATTGCGCCAGCGGGCCTGCATGCGCCGCGCCTGGTAGTCGCCGCAATTGGAAATCGAGCTGATTTCGCGGTAGGCGTCCTGGCCGGGAAGCCAGACCTCGAGGTCGAAGGTCTTGGTGGACGAGGGGCTCATGTCGCCGGCGCACAGCAGCATGCGCCGGTACGGCAGGCCCAGGCGCTCGAGCACGGCCTCTGCATGCGAAACCATCGCCTCGTGCGCAGCCTCGCTCTCCTGCGGTCGCGCGATCGCCACCAGCTCGACCTTTTCGAACTGGTGCTGGCGGATCAGGCCGCGCACGTCCCGCCCATAACTGCCCGCCTCGGCGCGGAAGCAGGGCGTGTGCGCGGTTAGCAACATCGGCAGTGCCGTGTCCTCAAGCAGTTCATCGCGCACCAGGTTGGTCAGGGAAACTTCCGCGGTGGGAATGAGGTAGCGCTTCGTCTCACCGACCGTGGTGGAGAACAGGTCCTCCTCGAACTTCGGCAGCTGGCCGGTGCCGCGCATGGAGTCTGCGTTGACCAGCAGGGGCACGTTGCACTCGAGGTAGCCGTGCTCGCGCACATGCAGGTCGAGCATGAACTGGCCGAGCGCGCGATGCAGGTTCGCCAGGCCGCCGCGCATCACGGTGAAGCGCGAGCCTGACAGCTTCGCGCCCGCTTCCGCATCGAGCCAGCCATGGCGTTCGCCCAGCGCGACATGGTCGCGCACCGCGAAGTCGAAACGGCGTGGCGTGCCGACCCGCTTGACCTCGACATTGTGCGATTCATCGCGTCCTGCCGGCACCGACGCCTGGGGAAGGTTGGGAACGCCCAGGGCGATCGCGTCGAACTGCTCGCGGATCGCCTCCAGCCGCACCTCGGACGCCTTGAGCTCATCCGCGGCGGCCGCTACTTCGGCCATCAGCGCCGACACGTCCTCGCCCCGGCCCTTCGCCTGGCCGATCGCCTTGGAGCGCGTGTTGCGCAGGTTCTGCAATTCCTGGGTGCGCGCCTGCAGTTGCTTGCGCTCGGTTTCGATGGACTCGAGCGCCGCCACGTCGAGCGCGAAGCCGCGGGTGGACGACAGGTGCGCGGCGGTTTCGGCGAGCCGGCCGCGCAGTAGGCTGGGGTCGAGCATGGTGGTTCCAGAAATGAAACGGGGCGCGGCATTATCGCCGTGCCCCGCCCACTGCCGCAACGATCTCAGGCCTCGCGCCGGCCGAGCCACCAGGCGATCACCAGCCCCGCCATGGTCCAGCCGACAACCTGTTCGACCAGGCTGCCGATGCTGAAATCGGTCGGGAACCGGTACCAGTTCCAGTACGGCGCGCTGATCGTCAGCCAGGAGAACAGGCCAAGCGCGGCCGAGGCCAGCACTCGCTTGCGGAAGGCGAGCACCGCCAGCGACAGCACCCAGGCGATGACGATCGCGGATGCGATGTCGGTACTCGCCTGCCCGGCCAGGTTGCCCGCCATCTCCATGCCGTCCTTTCCCACCGGCTGGTAGACGACGAAGGCGTAGGGATTCGTCTTGGCCTTGGCCGAATAGGCCGCGACCGCCGCCCTGTCTTCGCGTTGCGCGGCGGTGAGTCCCGGCAGCATGTACACGCCCGGGCCGGGCAGGTTTTGCTTCATCGCGGCGAGCACCGGTTCTTCCGACGTGGCGGCGCGCATTCCCAATTCGCCGAAGGGCAGGACCATGTGGGCCAGCGCGCCCCACACGAAGAACACGATCCCGCCGAGGATTCCCGCAACCAGTGCGCGCATGGCATTCCCCTCCCCGGGTATGGACAACCGAGGCTAGTCCCGGCCCCGCCCACACGCAAGCCGCGCCGCCTGCGTGCACCGATACGGCTCAGCCCCGCAGCAGGGTTCCGACGCGTGCGCCCAGCCAGACCAAGAGGAAGCCACCAGCCAGGCTCAGTGCCAGGTAGCCGGAGTACGCGGCCACGCGGCCGCTACGGGCGTACAACAGGCTTTCCAGCATCAGGGCGGAAAACGTCGTCAGCGCGCCCAGCACGCCGACGATCAGGAAAGCCCGCCAATACAGTGCCGCGGGACCCCGGCCTTCCAGCCAGGCGAACAGGAAGCCGGCGGCGAACGCGCCCAGCAAGTTGGCGGCCAGCGTGCCCCAGGGCAGGCCTTGGCCGAAGCGCGACAGCAACCAGCCGCCGAGCAGATGCCGTCCGGCGGCACCGATCGCCCCGCCGAGCATGACCAGCCCGAGCATGGGCCAGTTCATCCGGGGCCGCCGCGGGCCTGCGCCCGCGCAAGCCGCAGCGCGTCGAGTTTTTCCTTCAGTCGCAGTTCCATGCCGCGCTCCACCGGACGGTAATAGGCACGGTCGCCGATCGCGGCCGGCAACGCCACCTGGTCGAGTGCGACGCCGCCGGCAAGGTCGTGGTCGTATTGGTAGCCGCTGCCATGGCCGAGTTGCTTGAGGAGTTTGGTCGGCGCATTGCGCAGGTGCATGGGCACCGCCTGCGTGCCGAATTCGCGCACGTCGGCCCGTGCCTCGCCGAAGGCCACGTAGCCGGCATTGGACTTGGCGCATGTGGCCAGGTAGAGCACCAGTTGCGCCAGCGCGAGGTCGCCCTCCGGGCTGCCGAGCCGATCGTAGGCATCCCAGGCCTCGAGCGCCATCTGCAGCGCGCGCGGATCGGCCAGGCCGATGTCTTCGACCGCCATGCGGGTGAGCCGACGCGACAGGTAATGCGGGTCGCAGCCACCGTCAAGCATGCGTGCAAACCAGTACAGCGCCGCGTCCGGGTCGGAACTTCGCACCGACTTGTGCAGGGCCGAGATCTGGTCGTAGAACTGCTCGCCCTGCTTGTCGAAACGGCGCGTGCGGTCGGCCAGCACCTGTTCCAGCGTGGCGTCCGTGACCTCCCCGCCCTCGCCCAGCGCCAGCTCGGCGGCAATCTCGAGCAGGGTCAGGCCCCGACGCACATCGCCGTCGGCGGCCTGGGCGATCAGCGCAAGCTTGTCCTCGTCCACCCGCAAGCCTTGCCCGCCCAGCCCGCGCACGCCATCGACCAGGGCGCGCTGCAGGGCGTCCACGATGTCAGCCGCGGCCACCGACTCCATCACGTGCACGCGGCAGCGCGAGAGCAAGGCGGAGTTGAGTTCGAAGCTGGGATTTTCCGTGGTGGCGCCGACGAACAGGATCGACCCGCGCTCGATGTGCGGCAGGAAGGCATCCTGCTGCGATTTGTTGAAGCGATGCACCTCGTCCACGAACAGCACCGTCCGCTCGCCCTGCTCGAAGGCGGCCTGTGCTTCGGCAAGCACGACGCGCACTTCGGGCAGGCCGGAGAGAACCGCGGAGATGGCGCGGAAGCGCGCATCGGCATATTTGGCCAGCAGCAGGGCCAGCGTGGTCTTGCCGCAGCCGGGCGGGCCCCACAGGATCATGGAATGCACGTTGCCCGACTCGATTGCGCGGCGCAGCGCACTGCCGGGTGCCACCAGGCGACGCTGGCCGACGATGTCGTCCAGCGAGGCCGGGCGCATGCGCTCTGCCAGGGGCTTGAGACCTTCGGGCGCCTGGAACAGGGGCGCGGTGGGATTGCGGGACTTGCTCACCCTGCGATTCTAGCGTCCGCCGCGCCCGCCCCGGCTCAACCTTTGAGCGGGTGCACCTGGGCGTGCTCGATCGGCGTACCGACCACGTCCGTGCCCTTGGGCGGCACGAAGCGGAAGGTGCCGGGCGTAAACCGGGGATTGCGCTTCCAGGGGCTGAAGCCGATCACCGTGCGCTGGCCCAGGGTGTCAAACAACTCCATGCGCACCAGGCCGCCGGCACCGAAGCCCAGCCGCGCCTTCTGGAACGGGGCGTCTTCCAGCTTCTTGGGCACCAGCGACAGCCAGCCGAGGCCGCCGACGACACCGTCCTCGGTCACCTTGTAGCGCCGGTCCAGTTCGGTCGGGTCGATCAGCACGGCCAGCGGGCTGTCCTGCTCCGCCAGGCTTTGCGCGCGCACCGTGACCTGTTCCAGGTCGGGGTCGTACAGCCAGACCTGGTCGCCGTCGGCGACGATCGTCTGCGGCGACGGCTTGAGGTATTCCCAGCGGAACTGGCGCGGCGCGGACAGCTGCACGCTGCCCGTGCTGCGATCGCTCTGGCGGCCGTTCGGGTCATAGACGCGCTGATCGAAACTGCCCTGCAGGCCGCTCAGGTTGCGGCTGAAGGCAGACAGCTGCTCGCGCGCACCAGCCAGTGCGGACGTGCTGGCCAGCAGGGCGGCGAGCGCCAGGAGGAGACGGGTCGTCGAACGCATGGAAGGATCCGGTGAGGCGATGCGACAAGTCTGCCGCAGCAAGGATGAACGGAGGCCCGGACGGCTCAGTTCCGGGGTGGCGGCGGGGCCAGCACGCTGCGGTCGCCGTTGCTTTCCTGGGCCGAGACCACGCCGGCGGCTTCCATCGCCTCGACCAGCCGCGCGGCGCGGTTATAGCCGATCTTCAGCCGGCGCTGCACGCCCGAGATCGAGGCGCGCCGGGTCTCGGTGACGATCTTGACCGCCTCGTCGTACAGGGGATCTGACTCATCGCCGCTGCCGCCGGACTCCGGCAGGCCGGTCGGGCCGACCACCTGGCCCTCGCCCAGCGCCTGCACGTCCTCGAGCACCCCGGTGATGTAGTCGGTGCCGCCGCCGTGCTGCTTGAGGTGGGCGACCACGCGGTGCACTTCCTCGTCGCTGACGAAGGCGCCATGGACGCGCTCGGGCATGGCGGTGCCGGGCGGCAGGTAGAGCATGTCGCCATGGCCCAGCAGGGTTTCGGCGCCGGATTGGTCCAGGATCGTGCGCGAGTCGATCTTGCTCGACACCTGGAAGGCGATGCGGGTCGGGATGTTCGCCTTGATCAGGCCGGTAATGACGTCCACCGACGGGCGCTGCGTGGCCAGGATCAGGTGCATGCCGGCGGCGCGGGACTTCTGCGCCAGGCGGGCGATCAGTTCTTCCACCTTCTTGCCGACGATCATCATCATGTCGGCGAATTCGTCGATGAACACGACCACGTAGGGCAGTTCCTCGAGCGGGCGAGGCGCCTCGCCCAGTTCCGGATTGGGCCGGAACAGCGGATCCATCAGCGGCTGGCCGGCGTCCTTGGCGTCCTTCACCTTGCGGTTGAAGCCGGCCAGGTTGCGCACGCCCACCGCACTCATCACCTTGTAGCGGCGCTCCATCTCGGCCACGCACCAGCGCAGGCCGTTGGCGGCCTCCTTCATGTCGGTGACCACGGGCGCCAGCAGGTGCGGGATGCCCTGGTAGACCGAGAGCTCGAGCATCTTCGGGTCGATCATCAGCATGCGCACGTCGCGCGCGCTGGCCTTGTACAGCAGGCTGAGCACCATTGCATTCACGCCCACCGACTTGCCCGAGCCGGTGGTGCCGGCGACCAGCAGATGCGGCATCCGCGAGAGGTCCGCGACCACCGGGCGGCCGCCGATGTCCTTGCCCAGCGCGATGGTCAGCGGGCTGGGCGACTTGTCGTATTCCTTCGAGCGCAGCAGCTCGGACAGGTAGATCATCTCGCGCTGCGAATTCGGGATCTCCAGCCCGACCACCGACTTGCCTGGGATCACGTCCACCACGCGCACCGACTTCACCGACAGGCCGCGGGCGATGTCCTTGTCCAGCGAACTGATCTGGCTGCCCTTCACGCCGGGCGCCGGCTCGATCTCGAAGCGGGTAATCACCGGGCCCGGATAGGCGCCGACCACCTGGGCCTCGATGCGGAAATCCTTGAGCTTGAATTCGATCTGGCGCGACAGCGTTTCCAGCGTCTCCTCTGAATAACCCTTGGGCTGCGGCTTGGGATCGTCTAGCAGGGACAGCGGCGGCAGCGAGTCGTCGCCACCGACGTTGAACAGCGGGATCTGCTGCTCGCGCTGCGCGCGCTCGCTCTTCTCGATCACCGCCTTGGCCGGAGCCTCGATCCGGACCGGTTCCCGCCTGGCACGCTTTTCGGTGTCCACCTTGCGCACTTCCTCGCGCTCGGTGCGCAGGGTGCGCGTGCGCTGCCATTCGGCGGCCTCCTGCTTCTTCTCCGAGACGCGGGCGATGGCCGCCAGCACCCAGCCGCCGATCCGGTCCATCAGCGCGAACCAGCTCAGCCCTGTGGCCAGGGTGACCGACATCATGAACAGCGCGAACAGGAACAGGCGCCCGCCCATGCCGCCAAACACGGCCTGCATGGAGCGCCCGGTCATTTGGCCGAGGATGCCGCCGGATTCGGCCGGCAGGTTCGGCGCCGGACCACCAAGCAGGTGAAGCAGCCCGGTGGCGCTGACAAGGAAGCCGACGATGCCGATCAGGCGCAGCGCGGGGCCGAAGTCCACGCGACCGTCGCCATCGCTGTCCAGTCCAAATAGCGCGATCCAGGCAATCCCGCCCAGTACCAAGGGCACCGTGTACGCGGCGAAGCCGAACAGCCAGAAGGCCAGGTCGCCGGCATAGGCGCCAACCAGGCCGCCGACATTGTGCAGGGCGCCGGCGACGCTGCCGGTGCGCGACCAGCCAGGGTCGTCGGTCGAATAGGTGCCCAGGCTGACGAACAGGTAGAACAGCAGCGGCGCCACGGCCACCAGGGCCAGTTCGCGCCAGAGCTTCTGCCGCCGATCATCGCCGGCGCGGGAGGACTTGTCCGGGGAACGTGCCACCGACGGGATCAACCTCTGGGTATGGGGATTCGGGCGGCGCGGACAAGCTGCGCTGCGGCAGCCGATTTATACCGTAAAAGCGCCCCGGCTTCCCATCCCGTCGCGACGCGAAGCACAGTCGCCGGGCGAATTCGCGCCTTGATTTGCCCCTGTCCCGACCCCAAGCTTGGACACCTGCGACGATGCGTCGCGACGCCTCCAGGCCCTTTCCATGAGCACCTACAAGCACGCACGACTGCTGATCCTCGGCTCCGGCCCGGCCGGGTACGCGGCAGCCGTCTACGCGGCCCGCGCCAACCTCAGGCCCGTGCTGGTCACCGGTCTGCAACAGGGCGGCCAGCTCATGACCACGACCGAAGTGGACAACTGGCCCGGCGATGCGCACGGCCTGATGGGCCCGGACTTGATGGCGCGCATGCAGGCGCATGCCGAGCGCTTCGAGACCGAGATCGTGTTCGACCAGATCCACACCGCCGACCTGTCGCGCAGGCCGTTCCGCCTGGCCGGCGACAACGGCGAGTACACCGCCGACGCCCTGGTCATCACCACCGGCGCCAGCGCCAAGTACCTGGGCATCGAGTCCGAGCAGAAGTTCATGGGCAAAGGGGTCTCCGCGTGTGCGACATGCGACGGTTTCTTCTTCCGCGACCAGGACGTGGCGGTGATCGGCGGCGGCAATACCGCGGTCGAGGAAGCCCTGTACCTGTCCAACATCGCGCGCAAGGTCTACCTGGTGCATCGGCGCGACAAGCTGCGCGCGGAGAAGATCCTGCAGGACAAGTTGTTCGCCAAGGCAGCCGCCGGCAAGATCGAGCTGGTCTGGAACCACGCCGTGGACGAAGTCCTGGGCGACGATTCCGGCGTCACCGGCACGCGCCTGCGCAGCCTGGCCGACGATGCCACGCGGGAGATCGACGTGCAGGGCTTCTTCGTCGCGATCGGGCACACGCCCAACACCTCGCTGTTCGAGGGCCAGCTGGCGATGCGCAACGGCTACATCACCGTGCGCTCGGGCCTGGACGGCAATGCGACCCTGACCTCGGTGCCGGGCGTGTTCGCCGCGGGCGACGTGGCCGACCAGGTCTATCGCCAGGCGATCACCTCGGCCGGTTCGGGCTGCATGGCGGCGCTGGACGCCGAGAAGTTCCTCGATCTCGGGCTCTGAGGCGCCCTGGAACCGCGCAGGCGCGCCGATGGAGCTCCGCCTGCTCGATTCCCTCGCGACGATCCCCGCCGCCGCCTGGGATGCCTTGCACGATGGTCGCAATCCCTTCGTCTCGCACGCCTTCCTGCAGGGGCTGGAGCAGCATGGCTGCCTGCGCCCGCGGCTTGGCTGGCGGCCCCGCCACGCAGCGCTGTACCGCGGCGGCGAGCTGATCGCCGCCGCACCGGGCTACGCCAAGGACAACTCCCACGGCGAGTTCGTCTTCGACCATGCCTGGGCGCATGCCTATGCCCGCTACGGCCTGGACTACTACCCCAAGTGGCTGTGCGCGGTGCCCTACTCCCCGGTGCCCGGGCCGCGACTGCTCGCCGGCGACGCTGGCGGCCGGCATCAGCTGTTGGCGGCGATGGATGGCGCGCTCGCGCATCTCGATGCCTCCTCGCTGCATTTCAATTTCATCGAGCCCGCACAGCTGGACGATTTCGGCCCCGACTGGCTGGCCCGCGCGGACGTGCAGTTCCACTGGCGCAACGACCAGGGCTGGCGCGACTTCGACGACTTCCTCGGCGCGATGAACAGCCGCAAGCGCAAGACGCTGCGTGCCGAGCGCGCGCAGGTACAGCGGGCGGGCGTGCACCTGCGCCGCGTCCACGGTGGCGAAGCCAGCGCGGAGGACATCGCCGCGATGCACGGCTTCTACTGCCTCACCCAGCACGAAAAAGGCAACCGGCCGGCGCTGACGCTTGATTTCTTCCGGCACCTCGCCCGGGCCATGCCGCGCAACCTGCTGCTGGTGCTGGCCGAGCGCGACGGCGTGGCGCTCGCCGGCGCCCTGTTCCTGCGCGGCGCGGACACGCTGTACGGACGCTACTGGGGCGCCTCCGAGACCGTCCCCGGCCTGCACTTCGAGGCCTGCTACTACCAGGGCATCGACTACTGCCTGGCCGAGGGGCTGGCCTGCTTCGAACCCGGCGCCCAGGGCGAGCACAAGATCGCACGCGGCTTCCTGCCGGTGCTCACCCATAGCCGCCACCGCATCCGCGATCCGCGCTTTGCCGAAGCGCTCGCGCCCTGGTGCGCCGAGGAACGCCTGGGTGCGCTGCGCTATCGCGACGCGGTGCTCGAGCACAGTCCGTTCCGTCGCCCAGATGCCGGATAGCCCGCGCCTGCACATCCTCGGCGCCGACCCCTCGTCGCCCTTTCCGCCGCTGGCGTCGGCACTGGCGGAACCGAACGGCTTGCTTGCCGCCGGGGGCGACCTGGATCCGCAACGCTTGCTGGCGGCCTACCGGCATGGCGTCTTTCCCTGGTTCAACCCCGGCGAACCGATCCTGTGGTGGAGCCCCGACCCGCGGGTGGTGTTCGACACCGCCAGCTTCCGCCTGCCTCGCAAGTTGCGCGCCGCGTTGCGCGATTCCCCGCTGCTGCTCCGCGCCGACAGCGCTTTCGCCACCGTGATCGCCCGCTGCGCGGACTCGCCGCGGCCGGGACAGCGCGGCACCTGGATCGGCGCCGCGATGCGCCGCGCCTACCTCGACCTGCACCAGCTCGGCCACGCGCACTGCGTCGAGGCCTGGGATGGCGGCGCGCTGGTCGGCGGGATCTATGGTGTCGCGATCGGGCGGATGTTCTTCGGCGAGAGCATGTTCAGCGCCCGGCCCGGCGGGTCGAAAGTCGCGCTGGCCGGGCTTGCGCACCTGCTGGCTGGCTGGGGCTGGCCGCTGATCGATGCGCAGGTGGCCAATCCGCACCTGGCCTTGCTCGGGGCCCGCGAACTGCCCCGCGCCGGTTTCGCCGCCGCGCTGGAACGGCTGTGCGTCCTGCCAGGCCGCGTTGGCAGCTGGCGCGCGACGGTTGGGGACCTGCCGGTGCAGGCCCTGCTCGCTCCGCGCTGAACCGCGTTTTTGCGCCGGGCGGCGCGGTGTGGCATCATTCCCGGCTTGCGCGGGGACCCCCGCTTGCCGATTTGACGCATGTCCAAAGACGATTCCATCGAATTCGAAGGCACCATCCTCGAAACCCTGCCCAACACCGTGTTCCGGGTGAAGCTCGAGAACGGCCACGTGGTCACTGCCCACATCTCCGGCCGCATGCGCAAGAACTACATCCGCATCCTGACCGGCGACAAGGTCAAGATCGAGATGACGCCCTACGACCTGACCAAGGGCCGCATCACCTACCGCATGAAGTAGGTCGTGAGAGCGGCTTCAGCCGCGATTTTCAACCACACCAGACAACGAAACGGCGGCCAGTGGCCGCCGTTGTGTTTTTCAGCAATCGCGGCTAAAGCCGTTCCCACAGTCAGACCGTCGCGGGAAGCAGTTTCTCCGGCTCCGGCCTCGCCTCGACCACCAGCTCGCCGTCGCGCACGTCCACGGTCACGCGACCGCCGTCCACCAGCGTGCCGAACAGGAGCTCGTCGGCCAGCGGGCGCTTGACCTTGTCCTGCAGCAGGCGCGACATCGGGCGCGCGCCCATCTGCGGATCGAAGCCGTGCTCGGCCAGCCACTGCCTGGCCTCGGGCGTGGCGGTCAGGGTGACGTGCTTGTCGTGCAACTGCGCTTCCAGCTCGATCAGGAACTTGTCCACCACGCGCAGGATGTGCTCGAAGCCCAGGCCCTGGAACTGGATGATCGCGTCCAGGCGGTTGCGGAACTCCGGGGTGAAGGCCTTGCGGATCACTTCCATGGCGTCGGTCGAATGGTTCTGGGTGACGAAGCCCATGGTGCGGCGCGCCGCCTGCTGGGCACCGGCATTGGTGGTCATCACCACGATCACGTTGCGGAAGTTCGCCTCGCGCCCGTTGGT
>JANXUD010000079.1 GCA_025352045.1 Gammaproteobacteria bacterium
AAGGCGCCGGGTGCGACCTCCAGGGCGAAGCGCGCGAAGGTGCCGCCGATGTCGGCGATCAGGCGGGGATGGGCGTAGGCGGTCTCGGGCATCGCGGTTCCTCTTGCCCGCGAGTCTACGCGAATGGGTTGGTCGGTCATGTCGGCCGGCTCATGGCAAGGTGATCACGGGGATGTCGTCCATCACCAGGGGATCGCGCGCGCCGTCGCCACCGCCAAAGCGCGACCCGGCCGGCGCAGCCAGCAGCGGCCGGTAGCCCGCGTCGTAGTCCCAGGTCGCGGCGTAAAGCCTGGCGCCGGACAACGATGCCGCGCCCAGGGCGCCGGGCGAGAAGGTGAAGCTGATGGTGCGTGCGGCCTTGTCCACCGCGATCGCCGGCGCCGGCGACGCCGCGGCGCCGTCGGCATCGGCGGACGCGCCGGCCGCACTGAACAGCGCATTGGTCCAGCCATGGGCCCGCAGGCGCAGGTTCCAGCGCATGCCGGCCGGCACGTCGGCATGCTGCATCGGCATTGCGCTGGCCGCCGCCGCGATGGGTCCGCGCAGCTGCAGGAAGACGTTGAAGGCGACATGGTCGAAGCCGTTTGGCGGATTCCAGGTGGTGCTGATCGCGGCCATGGTGAAGGTCAGGCGCAGGGCCGCACCCGCGCCCTCGACGCGGACGTGGCGGATGTCGAGCGTGCGCGTGGGCCAGTCCGTGGGGTAGCGATAACGGCCGGCGGGACCGGTATCGTCGCCGGCCGGATCGTCCAGGTCGGCCAAGGTGACCCAGGCGCGCTCGACGCGGAAGACTTGCGGCGCCGAAACGACGACGCCCGCCGCGTCGGACAAGGCCACCAGGCGGTGCGCTACGGACGGATCCACCATCGCGCCGGTGTCCACGCGCGCTCGCCAGCGGCCATCGCGGCCGACGGCGACGCGTTGCGCATGGGCGAGGTTGCCATCGGCCACCAGCCAGACGTCGCGCAGCCCGCGCGCACGGCCGCCCACATCGAAATCGCCGCGCGCCACGCCAGCGGCGATCGGATCGAGCGTGATCGAAGACGGAGCGATCGCTGCCTGCGCCCTGGCGTCAGGCGGGGCAATCAACCACACCTGTCCGCTGCGCGCCGGAACCCGCAGCGACACGCGTCCGTCGCGACCCGCGCGCAAGGCCACCGCTGCGCCGTCGAGGGCAAGCGCCGGTTGCAGCACGGCATCCGGTACGCCGGTGTCGAGATTGTCGGCCAGGGCCTCGGACTTGGCCGAGTTGAACAGCACCAGCGCCGATGCGCCTTCCCCGTCCATGCGGTAGGCCAGCACCCCCGGCCCGGCGGCGGAATCGGCCAGCACCGTCGGCTTGCCGCGCGAGAACAGGCGATGCCCGCGCCGCAGCCCGGACAGCGCGGCGATGTACTTGTATAGGGGAGCACCGGTGTCGAAATGGTCCACGCCGCCCGAGTCGCTGCCGCGCGCGAACATCGCCGCGCGCTGCTTGCTGAAACCCTGCTCGGTGCCGTAGTAGACGACCGGGATGCCCGGCAGGGTGAACATCAGCAGCAGGCTTTGCTCCAGGCCGACCTGGTCGCCACCGGCGAGGAAACGATCCACGTCGTGGTTGTCCAGGAAACTCACCATAAGTTCCGGGTGCGCATACACGCGCGCCGCATCCGCGATCCGGTAGCCGAGCTGTGCCGTCGGCGCGCCGCGCGCGAACACCGCATTGATTTCGCCGTACAGGGGGAAGTCCAGCATGCCCGGCATCAGTACCGAGCCATCCGCGCGGCGCATCAGCGCATCGATGCGGTGCGCCTGGGTGTCGTCGTAAGGCTTGTCGATCGCAAAGCCTTCGCCGAACACATGGAAGGCATCGCGCCCCGTGGCCTTGGCCACCGCCATCACGCCGGGCGCGGCCGGGTCGCTGGCGTAGAGGAAATCCTCGAGCGCGGCGTTGGGGACGTAGAGCGCGGTGTCCACGCGGAATCCGTCCACGCCGACGTTGCGGATCCAGTCGCCATAGCTGCGGCGCAAGGCGGCGCGCACGACCGGGTTTTCGCTGTTGAGGTCGTCCAGGCCCGCCATCTGCCAGTTCAGCAGTTGCGTCGGGTCCTGGAAGTCCGCCACGCGCGGCGTCCAGTGGTAGATGGCGGCCGCGCGGTCGCCGGCCTTGCGCGGATCATTGCGGTTGAAGGGTGCCTGGGTCGGGCCGGTGTCGCCCTGGTCGTCGCGCGCCAGCACGGCGTGGGCGCCGGGGTGGGCCGGATCCCAGCCACCCGCGTAGTCCAGGTAGTCGGCGGTGTGGTTGAGCACGATGTCCTGCACCAGGACCAGACCGGCCCCGTGCAACTGGCGCGACAGGGCCTGGTAGTCGGCCAGGGAACCGACATGGGGGTCCATGCGCGAGAAGTCCTTGGCCCAGTAGCCGTGGTAGCCGCCGTGATGGGCGGCCGGATCCCACCACCGATTGAGAACAGGGGGCGAAATCCACACCCCGGTGGCGCCCAGGCCCCGGATGTAGTCGAGATGCCGGGCGATGCCGAGCAGGTCGCCACCGTTGTACCGGGCGGTGTCTTTCGGGTCGAACTCGCCGGTGTGCTGGTCGTTGTTGGAGGGGTCGCCGTCGTCGAATCGGTCGGTGACCACGAAGTACAGGACCTGGTCCCGCCAGTCCGGGGATGGCACGTGCAGGACGGGCTGGCCCAGGGTGCCGTGGTCGGCGGGAGAGGGCGGGGCCGGGCCGGGACCAGCGGCGGCGGCCTCGAGCACGGCGGCAGGGCCCAGGGCCAGGACCAGTCCCAGCGCCAGGCTCCGCAGGGGGTGGCGTGCGCGGCCCGACGGGCGGTTCACGGCGCCGGCGCCCCAGGCGCCCTACCTGTCATACCGCTGCTGCCGCATCGGGCCTGCCCCGGCCAGACCCCGGGGGGTCGGAACCCGTAGTTTAACTACATAACACCCTGCGACAAGGGTCCAGGCCCCGAAACGCCGGCATCGGCATGCGACTTAAGGGCGTCAGGCCAGCCCCGGAGCCGAAAAAAAACGGTTTGACAACATATCTAGTTTTAATACAACATCCGCCCGAGCGTTCGCTCTAAAACGCCCGACTCCCGGCCCTGCAGCGCCGGCGCGGACACAAGAATCCAACGGGGAGAGTCATTCGTGGGCAATACCAGCAAGACTGCGGCCGGGGCCAAGCGGCCCGCTCTGAAGCACAACCCACTGGCGCTTGCTTGCGCCGCCGCCTTCCTGCTCGCCGGCAACGCCGCGTACGCACAGGCGACCGCGGCACCGGCCACGCCGAGCACCACGGCCGCCGACGACGCCAAGCTGACGCCGGAACAGCGCGCAGCCAAGGCGCACGCCGAGCAAGTCAAGAAGCTCGAGAACGTCAAGGTCGTCGGTATCCGTACCGGCATCGAGAACGCGATCAATACCAAGCAGGAAGCGACTTCGATCGTCGAGTCCGTGTCCGCCGAGGACATCGGCAAGCTGCCCGACTCGTCCATCGCCGAGTCGATCGCCCGCCTGCCCGGCCTGACCGCCCAGCGTGAGCGCGGCCGCGCCACCCAGATCCAGATCCGCGGCTTTGCCGGCGACTTCGCGGGCACCACGCTCAACGGTCGCGAGCAGGTCACGATGGCCGAGAACCGCGGCGTCGAGTTCGACCAGTACCCGTCCGAGCTGCTGAGCCAGGTGGTGGTCTACAAGACCCCCGACGCCTCGCTGGTCGGCCAGGGCCTGTCCGGCACCGTGGACCTGAAGACCGTGCGCCCGCTGGACTTCGCCAAGCGCGTGGCCTCGGTCAACTTCCGCGGCGACCAGAACGAGAACAACGGCGACAAGGTGTTCGGCAACCGCTACAGCTTCGCCTACATCGACCAGTTCAGCGACCATCGCTTCGGCATCGCGATCGGCTACGCGCACCTGGACAGCCCGAACCCGGGCTTCCAGAACGAGAGCTGGGGCTACGCGGACGGTCCGGCCGGCACCAAGGTCTCCGGCGGCGGCAAGGTCTACCACTTCGACGGCAACAACAAGCGTGACGGCTGGCTGAGCACGATCCAGTTCAAGCCGAACGACTTCTACGAAGGCACGGTCGACATCTTCTATTCGAAGTACAAGAAGACCGAAGTCAAGTCGGGCATCGAGTTCGGCACGCAGTGGGGCCAGGGCATCCTGCAGCCCGGCTACACCGTCGCCGGCAACCACACCATCACCAACAGCGACTGGACCAACGTGCTGCCGGTCGTGCGCATGGACAGCAACCCGATCAGCGACGAGCTGGGTTCCTTCGGCTTCAACAACATGTTCCATTTCAGCGAGAACTGGGACGCGTCGTTCGACTACAGCTATTCGTTCGCCAACCGGAAGCAGCGCTTCCTCGAGACCTACGCCCAGCTCAAGAACAACAACGGCACCACCACCCTGGGCTACGACCTGGATCCGAGCGGCCAGTTCTACAACATGACCTTCGGCGCGGATTTCAACGATCCGTCGCAGCTGGTGCTGCATGACACCTGGGGCCAGTCCGGCTACCTGAAGGACTTCAGCTTCAAGGACAAGATGCACAGCTTCCGCGGCGACGCCACGCGCCATTTCGACTCGAACGTGTTCAGCAGCCTCGAGTTCGGCCTGAACTTCACCAAGCGCGACAAGTCCAAGGGCTCCGACGAACACAAGCTGTGCATCGCCACCTGCAGCCCGAACGACAACGCGCCGTTCCCGGGCAGCCCGGGCGCCTTCGGCGTCGGCGGCATCGACGGCCTGGCCGTGTTCGACGCGAACGCGCTGTACCAGTCCGGCTTCTACCACGCGATCGGAAACCCGAACAAGGACATCGCCAACAAGAACTACGCGGTCCACGAGAAGATCACGACCTTCTACACGCAGCTCAACATCGACACCGATGTCGGCACCATGCCGCTGCGCGGCAACGTGGGTTTCCAGTACGTGGCTGCGGACCAGAAGTCGGAAGGCTTCGCGACCTATTCGGGCAATCCGGATGGCACCCTGCGCGAGGATGGCGCCAAGTACCACAACTTCCTGCCCAGCCTGAACCTCAGCCTGGGCCTGCCGTGGGACAGCTATGTCCGCTTCGCCGCGGCGCGCCAGATGGCCCGTCCGCGCCTGGACGACATGCGCGCCAACTTCGACGTCGGCATCAGCAACAGCTCCGGCTGCGGCGGCCTGACTGGCGTGCGCTGGTGCGGTGGCGGCGGCAACCCGCTGCTGCGGCCGTGGGTGGCCAACGCCTATGACCTCAGCTTCGAGAAGTACTTCACCACCGAAGCCGGCAACAAGGGCTACGTGGCGGCGGCCTACTTCTACAAGGACCTGCTGAGCTACATCTACCGTACCGACGTCGCGTTCGACTACGCCAATTCGCCGCTGCCCCCGATCGCATCGGGACAGGTCGTCGGCGTGTCCTACCCGGCCACCACCTTTGGCTCGATCAACCAACCCTTCAATGGCCAGGGTGGCTCGATCAAGGGCACGGAGTTCACCATCTCGGTGCCCCTGGACGTGATCTGGGGCGGCTTGAACGGCTTTGGTATCCAGGGCAGCTACTCAGATACCAAGAGCCAGATCCATCCGAATGGTCCCGGCACGACCGACCAGTTGCCCGGCTTGTCCAAGTACGTGTCCAACGTGACGGCGTACTACGAGAAGTACGGCTTCTCGGTGCGCTACAGCCGCCGCACCCGTTCGGCCTTCCGCGGCGAGACCCGCGGTGGCGCGACGCCGGGCGCGGACCTGCAGTTCATCGACATCCAGCCGGAAGTCGTGCAGGACGCCCAGGTCAACTACAGCTTCCAGCCAGGCACCTTCCTCGAAGGCCTGTCGCTGTACCTGCAGATGAGCAACCTCGGCGACCAGCCCTTCCGCACCGCCGACAACGCGGACGCTGCGAACCGGCCGATCCAGTACTTCGAGTACGGCAAGACCACGCTGCTCGGATTCAGCTACAAGTTCCAGTAAGACCGCGGCCGGCGGCAACGCCGGCCCGCTTCCGAACCCCTGGCGCCCTCCCCGGTCGCCAGGGGTTTTTCTTTGCCATGTGGGAGTGGGAGTGGAAGCGGCTCCAGCCGCGACTGGACCCGATCGCGGCTGCAGCCGCTCCCACGCTACATCGCGATGGCCGGGGCCTTGCAGTGCTGGGCGATGAACGCCTCGTGGGTCGGCATCTTGTCCACGACCCCGTGCATGACGCGGTACACGTCCTGCAGCATGTTCATGACCAGCGCCTCGTCCTTGGCGTCGGCCAAGGCGTGGTAGCTGCGCGGGACGATGTGCTGGCCAAGCATCACCTGGAACCAGCTCACCTCGGCGAACAGTTCGTTGTTGTCCCGGTAGATGCGGCCATTGCTGCGGAACAGCTCGATCTTTCGCTCCAGCGACTCCGGGATCGGCATGTTCCGGCAATGGTTCCAGAACGGCGAGTCGTCGCGCTCCATGGCCTTGTAGTGCAGGATGATGAAATCGCGGATCTGCTCGTATTCGACGATGGACTGGCGGTTGAATTCGTCGATGTCGGCCTGGTCGAAGCCCTGGTTGGGGAAGAACGAGACCAGCCGGGTGATGCCCTTCTGGATCAGGTGGATCGCGGTGGATTCCAGCGGCTCCATGAAACCGCCGGCCAGGCCCAGGCCGACCACGTTCTTGTTCCAGAACTGCTTGCGCCGCCCGGCCTGGAAGCGCAACGGCCGCGGCTCGGCCAGGCGCTTGCCATCGAGGTTGCCGAGCAGCACGGCGGCCGCCTCGTCATCGCTGATGTACTGGCTGCAATAGACATGGCCGTTGCCGATGCGGTGCTGCAGCGGGATGCGCCACTGCCAGCCGGCCTGGCGCGCGGTCGAGCGCGTGTACGGCGTCAGCGGTGTCACCGACTCGCAGGGCACGGCCAGGGCCCGGTCGCAGGGCAGCCAATGGCTCCAGTCCTCCCAGCCGGTGTGCAGGGTCTGTTCGATGAGCAGGCCGCGGAAGCCGGAGCAGTCGATGAACAGCCCGGCCTCGTGCACGGCGCCGCCTTCCAGGGTCACCGAGGTGACGAAACCGGTCTCCGGATGTTGCTGGACGCTGGTGACCTTGCCCTCGGTGCGGCGCACGCCGAGCTTTTCGGAATAGGCGCGCAGGTACAGTGCATACAGGCCGGCGTCGAAGTGGAAGGCGTGGCCGATGTCCTTGAGCGGCGAGTTGGGGATGTCCAACGTCGCGCGCATGAACTTGTTCTTTTCGCAGGCCAGCAGGTTCAGCGAGTAGTCCTCCACCCGCGACACCTTGCCGGCCAGGAAGGCCTTCAGCCAGTAGTGGTGGAAATCCACGATGCCCGTGCTGTGGCCCATGCTCCCGAAGCCGTGGATGTAGCGGTGCCCGAGCGAGCCCCAGTTGACGAACTCGATGCCCAGCTTGAAGGTCGCCTGGGTCTGGCGGATGAACTCGTCCTCGTCGATCGCCAGCGCGGCGTTGAAGTTCTGGATCGGCGGGATCGTCGCCTCGCCAACCCCGACGATGCCGATCTCGTCGGACTCGATCAGCTCGATCTCGATCGAGCGGCCGACGGCCTGCGCGAGGAAGCTCGCGCACATCCATCCGGCGGTGCCGCCGCCGACGATCAGGACCTTCTTCAGGGGTGCGCCAGCCATCGTTTCTGCCTTGTTTTCGTGTCTCCGAAGTCTAGCATCGGCCCTGCTCTGGTATCGTTGCGCGCATGATCGAAACACGTGCATACGGCGCCACGGGACTGCGGGTTTCCGCGCTCGGACTGGGCGCGGGGCAGCTCGGCCACGACGCCTTGTCGGAGCCCGATGCGGCCGCCCTGCTCGCGGGCGCGCTGGACGCCGGCGTCACCCTCATCGACACGGCGCCGAGCTACGGGCTGTCCGAACAACGCATCGGCCGGCACCTGGGCGCGCGCCGCGACCAGGCGGTGCTCTCGACCAAGCTCGGCTACGGCGTGGACGGGGTGGAGGACTGGACCGGTCCCTGCATCACGGGCGGCGTGGAACAGGCGTTGCGCATCCTGCGCACCGACCGCATCGACATCGCCCACCTGCACAGTTGCCCGCGCGCGGTGCTGGAGCGCGGCGAGGTGATCGATGCACTCGACCGGGCGAAGGCGGCAGGCAAGCTGCGCGCCATCGCCTACTCGGGCGAGAACGCCGACCTGGACTACGCCCTGGCCTGCGGCCGCTTCGACGGGCTGATGGCCTCGCTCAATCCCTTCGAGCAGCGCACGGCCGACCACGTGCTGCCCGCGCTGGGCGGCGCCGGATTCATCGCCAAGCGGCCGGTCGCCAACCATCCCTGGCGCTTCGTGGATCGGCCCGTGGGCGACTATTGCGAACCGTACTGGGAACGCTTGCAGGCGATGGGGTTGGCGCCGCCCGCCGGCATGGCCTGGGGCGAGTTCGCCCTGCGCTTCACCCTCTCGATCGCCGGCGTGGCCAGCGCCATCGTCGGCACCGGCCGGCTGGCCCACCTGCTGGAAAACGTCACCTGGGCCGAAAAAGGTCCGCTCGACGCCGGCGTCGTGGCGGTCTGGCGGCAGCGGTTTCGAGCAGCGGACGAGGGCTGGATCGGCCAGGTCTAGAAAGTTAAAAAATCGTTGTCCGGTCTGGATCGCGATTGGCGTAAGGGTTGGATGCCAACCACTGCGCGCCGCGCGCCCCGGGACCCCAGATGACCACGCCCTCGCTGCCGGACGCCCCGGCCTCGCCTGAGACCAGCACTCGGGAGGCCGCGACGGGGCCAGCGTGGTCGAGTGGATGGCGGCGCGTGCTGGGCGACTGGCACTGGCAGCCGCCGCCGTGGATCGACACGGCGCGCGGCCGGATCTCGGCCCAGCCGCCCCAGCGCCTGGGCGCGATCGCCGCCCTGCTCCTGCTCACGCTGCTGGCCGGATGGCTGGTCCTCCGGCCGCGGCCGGTGCCGCCCGGCGCGCTCACCGTCCGCGTCTACGCGCCCAAGCTCACCGACTACAGCAAGACCCCCATCGTCGTGGACAGCCTGACGCTGGCCTTCAGCGGTTCGGCCGCGCCGATCAAGGATGTGGGTGCGGTGCCGCGCGGCGTGGTGATGACGCCTGCGCTGGCCGGCACCTGGCGCTGGAGCGACGACCGCACCCTGGTGTTCAAGCCGGCCAGCGACTGGCCGGTGGGACAGCATTACACGGTCGCGCTGGATGCGCAGGACAGCGTTGCACCGGGCGTCCACCTGGCAAAGACATCGGAGGAGTTCGACAGCGCGCCGTTCACCGCCACGCTCGCCAGCAGCGAGTTCTACCAGGATCCGCTCGACGCGAACCTGAAGAAGGGCGTCTACGAAATCAGCTTCTCGCATCCGGTGGACGCCGCCACGCTCGAAAAGCGCATCGCGCTGCAACTGCAGGACGGCGCCGGCACGAAGATGGCCGCGCCGCAACACACGGTCAGCTACGACGAGCGGCGCCTGAAGGCCTTCGTGCACTCGGCGCCGCTGGTACTGCCGGAGAACGGCGGCAAGCTGCAGGTCGCGATCGAGGCCGGCATTGCATCGAGCTTCGGCGGTCCCGGTAGCGCGCATGCGCTCGCCGGCACCGTGGTGCTCCCCTCGCTGTACAGCGTCAACGTGGCTTCCGCGGACGCCGCCCTGGTGGAGAACGAGCGCTTCGAGCCCGAACAGGTGCTGGTGCTGGGTTTCAACAACGCCATGCGCGACACCGAGGTGGCCGCCGCCACGCGGATGTGGCTGCTGCCCGAACGCAACCCGAAGCAGCCGCAGTACCGCGGCCCCGATCCCTATCCCTGGAACGCCAGCGAGATCGACGAGGGCGTGCTGGCCATGTCGCAGCCGGTGGCGACGACCGCGATGCCGACCGAGCGCGAATACATCGAGACCCACAGCCTGCGTTTCCAGGCGCCGCCCAAGCACTACCTGTACGTGCGGGTGTCCAAGGGCCTGAAGGCCTTCGGCGGCTTCCTGCTCGGCGCGCCCTATTCCACCATCAAGCGCGTGCCCGACTATCCGCAGTTGCTGCGCTTCGTCGGCGATGGCGCGCTGTTGTCGCTGCAGGGCGAGCGGCGGGTCAGCGTGGTGTCGCGCAACGTTCCGCTGGCGCGGCTGGAAATCGGCCGCCTGCTGCCGCAGCAGTTGCAGCACCTGGTGTTCGGCAACCGCGGCTCGTACGCGGGCCCGGAATTCAGCGGCATCGACCAGGACGACCTGGTCGAGCGCGAGGAATTGCGGATGGACCTGCCGGCCAGCGATCCCGCCAAGGCGCACTACGAAGGCGTGGACCTGGGCAAGTTCCTGCTGCCCGGGCGGCGCGGCATCTTCCTGCTCAGCCTGCGCACCATGCGCGCGGACGAGGCCGAACTGACGCCGGAGCAGCGGCTGATGCGCAATGCCGGCGCGCAGACCGACAGCCGGCTGATCGTGCTGACCGACCTCGGCATCCTGGCCAAGCGCGCGCTGGATGGCAGCCGCGACGTGTTCGTGCAATCACTGTCGGCGGGCAAGCCGGTCGCCGGCGCCGAGGTGCGCGCGATCGCGCGCAATGGCGAGACCCTGGCGCAGGCCAACACCGATTCCGATGGACGCGCGCATTTGCCGAGCCTGTCCGGTTTCCAGCGCGAGAAGCAGCCGGTGATGCTCACTGTCACCCGAGGCGAGGACCTGAGCTTCCTGCCGCTGGACGACCATGGCCGCGCCCTCGACTATTCGCGCTTCGACATCGGCGGCGAACCGAACGAACTCGAGGCGGGCGCGCTCAAGGCCTTCCTGTTCTCCGACCGCGGCCTGTACCGCCCCGGCGACACCATCCACCTGGGTTACATCGTGCGCGCGGCGGACTGGACAAAGGCACTCGCCGGACTTCCGCTGGAAATGGTGCTGACCGACCCGACCGGACGCATCGCCCGGCGCGAGCGCATCGCCCTGGACGCGGCAGGCTTCCAGGCCTTCGAGTTCACCCCGCAGGACAGCGCGCCCAGCGGGAACTGGCAGGCAACCCTGTCGCTGGTCGGCCGCAACGACTCCCGCACCACCATCGGCGAGACCACCGTGCAGGTGCGCGAGTTCGCGCCCGACACGATGCGCGTGCGCGCCACCCTGTCCTCGCTCGCGCCGAACGGCTGGGTCACGCCCGACAAGTTGTCGGTGACCGTCGCCGCCGAAAACCTGTTCGGCACGCCGGCGCAACAGCGCAAGGTCGAGGGGACGCTGGTGCTGCGCCCGGCCTTTCCCGCCTTCCCTGCGTACCCGGACTACCGCTTCTACGATCCGCAGCGGGCCAAGGAAGGCTACGACGAGTCGCTGAGCGACAAGACCACCGATGCTGCCGGCAAGGCCGTGTTCGCGCTGGATCTGTCGAAGTATGCGAAGGCGACCTACCAGTTGAACTTCCTGGCCCGCGCCTTCGAACCCGGCAGCGGGCGCAATGTCGCCGCGCAGGCCAGCACGCTGGTGTCCGCCAACGCCTTCCTGGTCGGCATCAAGTCGGTGGACGACCTGGGCTACGTCAAGCGCAATGCCAAGCGCAGCGTGTCGCTGCTGGCGATCGGACCGGACGGCAAGCCTCGTGCCGTGGCCGGGCTGCAGGCGGTGGTCGTCGAGAAACGCTTTGTCTCCGTGCTGACCCGGCAGGACTCGGGCGTCTACAAATATGTCTCGCGCGAGCGGCGCTACGACGGCGCCGCCACGGCCCTGCAACTGGCCGCGGCGCCGCAGGCCTTCGCCTTGCCGACCGACAAGCCGGGCAGCTTCGTGCTGGAGTTGCGCGACGCGACCGGCACGGTGCTGAACCAGGTGGACTTCTCGATCGCCGGCGCAGCCAACCTGTCGCGCTCGCTGGAGCGCAATGCCGAACTGTCGCTGACGCTGTCCAAGCCGCGCTACAAGCCCGGGGAGACGATCGAGGTCAGCATCCGCGCGCCCTATGCCGGCAGCGGCCTGATCACCATCGAGCGCGAGCGCGTCTATGCGCAGGCCTGGTTCCACGCCGACACCACCAGCTCGGTGCAGGTGATCAAGGTGCCGGCCGATTTCGAGGGAAATGGCTACGTGAACGTGCAGTTCCTGCGCGATCCGACTTCGGACGAGGTCTTCATGAGCCCGCTGAGCTTCGGCGTGGCGCCGTTCCAGGTGGACCGCAGCGCGCGCACGCAGGACCTGTCGCTGACGGTGCCGAAGGTCGTGCGGCCCGGCGCGCTCATCCCGGTGGACATCAAGACGACCGGCAAGGCACGGGTGCTGGTCTTTGCCGTCGACGAAGGCATCCTGCAGGTGGCCCGTTATAAATTGGCTGATCCGCTCGACCATTTCTTCGCCCGCAAGATGCTGCAGGTGGACACCGCGCAGATCCTGGACCTCGTGCTTCCGGAGTTCAGCCGCTTGAGCGCCCTGGCCGCGCCCGGCGGCGACGGCAGCGGCGACCTGGCCAAGAACCTCAATCCCTTCAAGCGCAAATCGGAAAAACCGGCGGTGTGGTGGTCCGGGATCGTGGACGTGGATGGCAGCAAGCGCCTGACATTCCGCCTGCCCGATTACTTCAACGGACGGGTGCGAATCAGCGCGGTCGCGGTGACGGCCGGGCGCATGGGCATTGCCGAAACGGGCGCCACGGTGCGCGGCGATTTCGTCCTCACGCCAACGCTGCCGACCCATCTCGCGCCCGGCGACGAATTCGAGTTGCCGGTCGGCATCGCCAATACCATCGAGGGCGCGAAATCGCCGGTCGATGTCAGCGCGACACTGGTGCTTCCGGCTTCGCTGGCCCTGGTCGGCGCGGCCCCCGCGGCCGTGCGCATCGCCCCGGGCGACGAGGCGACGGTGCGCTTCCGCCTGCGTGCGGGCGCGGCGCTGGGCGCTGTGCCGGTGACCATCAACGTGCTGTCGGGCGCCTGGCACGCGCAGCGGCGGATCGAGCTGTCGCTGCGGCCCGCGGTCCCCGCGCGCGAGGAACTGCGCGCGGGACGCGCCGACCAGCGCGTGGTGCTGGAGGCGTTGCGGGACATGTACGAACCCCTGGCCACGCGGCGCGTGGCGGCCTCGGTGTCGCCCCTGGTGGCGATCGACGGATTGTCGGCCTACCTGCGCGACTATCCGCACCTGTGCACCGAGCAGCTGGTGAGCCAGGCGATGCCGGCGCTGGTGTATGCCTCGCACCCCGAGCTCGGGGCGACGGTCGAGGGCAAGGTGGACCCGTCGCGGCTGGTGGACCTGCTGCGCTCGCGGCAGAACAGCGCCGGCGGCCTCGGTCTGTGGGCGGCAACGCCAGATGCCGATGCCTTCGTCACCGGTTACGCTGCGCTGTACCTGCTGGAAGCCCGCGACCGCGGCGTGGCTGTGCCGGCCGACCTGCTCGAATCGCTCGATGGCTACCTGGAAACCCTGGCCGCGGACCGCTCGAAGCACGACCTCGCCTCGCTGCGCCAGCGCGCCTTCGCCGTCTACATCCTGGTGCGCCAGGGCCGCAATGTCGGCAACCTGCTGGGTGCCGTGCAGGAGCAGCTCGATCGCGACGTGCCGACCACCTGGCGCGACGACGCCACCGGCCTGTTGCTGGCGGCCAGCTATGCGCGCCTGCAGCAGGACAAACCGGCGCGCACGCTGGCGATCCGCGGCCTGGCGCGGGTCAACGCGGCCAAGTCGCCGGTGTTCGACTACGCCGACTACTACGACCCCGGCATCGAGCAGGCACTGTCGGTCTACCTGCTGCAGAAGCACTTCCCGGCACTCGCCCGGCAGGTTGCGCCGGTCGCGGTCGAGCGCCTGTTCGAGCCCCTGCGCGGCAATCGCTACAACACGCTGTCATCGGCCCTGACCGTGCTTGCGCTGGATGCGCAGGCCGGCGCACTGGCGCACCCGCCCATGCCGACCTTGCAGGCAGCGCCGGCGACCGGCGCTGCGCGGCAGATCGGCCTGCCCACGGGCATCGTCACCGCGGGCGTGTTCCGCGGCAGCGATGCGCGGGTCTGGATCACGCCTGGCGACGCGACCCCGGTCTGGTACGTACTGGCGCAGTCTGGCTTCGATCGTCGGATCCTGCCTGCGGCGCAGTCGCAGGGACTGGAAGTGCTGCGCGACGTGCTTGATGACGCCGGCAAGCCGGTGACGACGCTCAAGCTCGGCCAGGAAGTGACGGTGCGCCTGCGGCTGCGCGCACTCGGCAACCATGCCATGGGCGATATCGCGGTGACCGACCTGCTGCCGGGCGGCTTCGAGGCCGTGCTGCAGCCGCCGCCCCCGCCGCCGGTCGCGACGGCGAAGGCTGCCGCGGCCACTGCAGGCCACAGCGACGCATCCGATGGCGAGGGCGATGCGGAGAGCGATTCGGAAAGCGACGGCGCGGATGGCGGCGATGGCGACCAGGGCCATGGCGAGGCAACGCCGTCCGCGGGCTCGAGCATGCCGCCGCTGGCGCTGCCGGGTGCGACCTTCCGTCCGTCCCATGTGGAAGTTCGCGAGGACCGCATCGTCCTGTATGGCTGGGTCGGCCCGCAGGTCACGGAAATCCGCTACAAGGTCCGCGCCAACAACCTCGGTCGCTTCAGCCTGCCGCCGATCGTCGCCGAGTCCATGTACGACCGCCGCGTGTTCGCGCGCGGCGCCGGGGGCGTGCTGCTGCAGGTAGTCGCGCCCACGCCGTGAACGCAGTCGGCGAGTCGAGGCGCGCGCCGCGCGACGGGCGGTGGCGCGGCCGCGCGGCACGCCTCATGCGCGGCGTGCTCGTCGCGGCGGCGTTCGCCTTCTTCGCGCTGGTGGTCGTGCGGCTGTGGCCGCGCCCGCCGCTGTCGGCCGCGTCGCTGCAGTCGGTGGCGGTGGTGGACCGGCACGGCCGCCTGCTGCGGCTCACCCTGGCCGCGGACCAGCGCTATCGCCTGTGGACGCCGCTCGACGGGATTCCATCGACGCTGGTGGATGCGGTGCTGCTGCACGAGGACGCCTGGTTCCGCTGGCATCCGGGCGTGAATCCGCTGAGCGCGGCGCGCGGCGCGTGGTCAACCTACGGCAGTGGCCAGGCGCGCATCGGCGGCTCGACCCTCACCATGCAATTGGCACGCCTGCGCTGGCGACTGGAAACGCGGACGCCGCGCGGCAAGCTGGAGCAGATGGCCCGGGCGCTGCAGCTGGAGGCCTGCTACTCCAAGCGCGACATCCTCGAGGCCTATCTCAACGTGGCGCCCTACGGCGGCAACATCGAGGGCGTGGGCGCGGCCAGCCAGGTGTATTTCCGCAAGCCGCCCCGGGCGCTGACCCTGCCCGAGGCCTTGACGCTGGCGGTGTTGCCGCAGGCGCCATCGCGACGCGGGCGCCTGCGGCAGGACGATGCCGGCGCAGCCTATCTGGGGGCGGGCCTCGAGGCGGCGCGCGCGCGGCTGTATGCGCGCTGGCGCGAACGCCACCCGCGCGACCCGGCGCAGGACGCGCTGATGCGCCTGCCGCTGCGCCTGCATCCCGCGCGCGAGCTGCCGTTCCGCGCACCGCACTACGTCGAGCGCCTGCTCGCCGATCGCGCCCTGCGTCCCGATATCGAAACGGGGCGAACGGGCCCGCGCCTGCGCGGCACCCTGGACCTGCGCCTGCAGGCGATCGCCGAGGAACGCATTCGCAGCTACCTGCGCCGCGGCCACGCGCGCGGGCTGGACAATGCGGCCGTGCTGGTCGTGGACACGCGCGACATGGGCGTGCGCGCCCTGGTCGGCTCGGCCAACTACTTCGACGGCCGCATCCACGGGCAGGTCAATGCCAGCGCGGCCAAGCGCTCGCCGGGTTCGACGCTCAAGCCCTTCATCTACGCGCTGGCGCTGGACCAGGGCATCCTGCATCCGGCCACGGTGCTGCGCGACGTACCGACGGCGTACGGCCCGTATACGCCGGAGAATTTCGACGGCCGCTTCCTGGGCCCGGTGACCGCGCAGGATGCACTGGTGCGCAGCCGCAACATCCCGGCGGTGACGGTGGCGGCGCAACTCACGCAGCCGAGCTTCTATGAATTCCTCAAGCGCGCCGGCGTCTCGCGCATGGCCAGCGAACGCCACTACGGCCTGGCCCTGGTGCTGGGCGGTGGCGAGGCCAGCATAGAGGAACTCGCGCGCCTGTATGCGATGCTCGGCAACGACGGCCGCCTGCGCTCGCTGCGCTGGCGCAGCGACGACCCGCGCGAACTCGGCGCGGCCTTGATCAGCCCCGAAGCCGCCTTCATCACCCGCGACATGCTGCAACACCATCCGCGTCCCGGCGCCGAGTTTTCCGGGGCGGGCGACGGCCTGCCGATCGCGTGGAAGACCGGCACGTCCTGGGGTTTCCGCGACGCCTGGACGGCGGGACTTGTTGGACCCTACGTAATCATCGTGTGGCTGGGCAATTTCGACGGCACGGGCAATCCGGCCCTGGTCGGTGCGGATGCGGCCGCGCCGCTGTTCTTCGAACTGGTGGATGGGCTGCGCGCCGGCGGCGTCGCGCTGCCCGAACCGCCGCGGCAGTGGCCGCTCAACCTCAAGCGCGTCGAAGTCTGCCGCGCCAGCGGCGACCTGCCCAATGCCTGGTGCCCGGAACGCGGGGAGACCTGGTTCATCCCGGGCAAGTCACCGATCCGGATCAGCCGCGTGCACCGCGCCCTCGCGGTGTTGAAGGACAGCGGCCGCGTCGCCTGCGGCGCCTTCGACCCGGCGACGATGCGCATGCAGGTGTTCGAGTACTGGCCCTCGGACCTGGCACGGGTGTTCGCGCAGGCGGGGATCCCGCGCCTGCGGCCGCCACCCGATGGCGCCTGCGCCGAAGGACAGGCCTGGATGGGCAGCGCGCCGGCGATCACATCGCCCTACCGCGCCACCAGCTATGCCCTGCGCCTCTCGCACCCCGAACAGACCCAGCTCGCGCTGTCGGCTACCGTCGATGCCGACGTGCGTCGCGTGTACTGGTTTGCCGGCGACGCATTCCTCGGCAGCGCGCCGGCCGGCGACGCCCTGGCCTGGCAGCCAACGCGGCCAGGTCTCTACCGACTGTCGGTGGTGGATGACCACGGGCGGCAGGACGCGCGCGAGGTCGAAGTGGGCGTCGAACGCTGACGCTGCGCCACCCTGCTTATTGCACGCGCTTGTAGGGCGTGTACCCGGCCTTGGCCGCGACGTCCGGACCCAGCACGCGCACGCCGCCCGGCGGGAGCGTGACGGTGAGCAGCGCCGAGTGGATCGGCACTGGCGGCGCATCCGGATCGAGCAGGTCGATCATGTCGACATCGTTCATCAGCTTCGAATCCGGCACCAGGACGGTCTCGGTGATGGTGTCGCGGGTCGGGTTGGCGATCACGACGACGGCGTCGGCGATGCGGTCGGTATAGCGCTCGTAGGCCAGCAGGCGGGTCGCTTCGAGGCTGCGGTAGTCGCCGATCTTCAGGGCACGGTGCGATTGATGGAGCGAAATCAGCTTGCGCACCCAGCGCAGGGTCGCGTTAGCGTCCGTAGCCTGGTCCCAGCGCATCGGCGCGCGCATCTCCGGGTCGCCGCCGCCGGTCATGCCCAGTTCGCTGCCGTAGTAGACATTGGGCGACCCCGGCAGGGTGAACTGCAGCACCTGCGCCAGGCGCCGTTGCTCCTGGTCGGGCAGGACGGTGCCGATCCGCTCGGTGTCGTGGTTGTCGAGCATCATCCAGGACTTCAGCATCGGCTCGATGCCGCCCTCGCCGATGATCCGGGCGATCATGCGGCCGCCGGTCGGGGCGTCGATTTCGCCCTTGGCGATCCGGATGACCACCTGGCGCAGGGTGAAGTCCATGACGCCGTCCACCGACGGAAACCATTCGCGCGGGAAATTGGCGATCTCGCCGACCACCAGCGATCCCGGCTTGCGCGCATGCGCGGCCGCGGTCAGTTCACCCAGCCAGCGGAAGCCGATGTCGTAGGCCACGTCCAGGCGCCAGCCGTCGATGCCTTCGCCGAGATAGCCCTGCACCACCGAGTCCGGCGCGCCATAGACGTACTCGCGCACCGCGGGATTCTCGAGGTCGAGCTCGACCAGGTTGGCTGCGTCGCGCCAGATCCGCGCGCCGCCGGGGTATTGCGGGCCCCAGACGAACCAGCCACGGTGCGCGTCGCGCGGGTCCTTGGCGGCGGCCTGGAAGATGGGCGCGTTGCGTCCCATGTGGTTGAACACGCCATCGAGTACGACCTTCATGCCCCGCGCGTGGGTGTCGGCGACCAGCGCGTCGAGGTCCGCCCGCGTGCCGAACTCCGGCGACAGCGCCTTGTAGTCCAGCGCGTCGTACTTGTGGTTGGTATAGGCCAGGTGGATCGGGTTGAGGTAGAGCACGTCGGCGTGCAGGCCGTGGATGTAGTCGAGCTTGCCGCGCACGCTTTGCAAATCGCCGCCCCAGAAGTCGATCTCGTGGCTCCAGACCTTCACGCCGGGCAGGTAGGTGCCGCGCGTGGGGACCTCGTCCCAGCGCCTGAGGACCTTGGGCGCGGGATACAGAGCACGCTTGGCGTCGAGGTGGCTGGACGGTGCGAAGCGATCCACCAGCACCTGGTAGACCACCGCGCCATTGCGCCAGTCCGCCTCGCGCGCGGCATAGACGCCGGCCACCGCCTGGTCCGTCGCGTTGGCAAAGTCCCGGGGCGCGGACGCCGCCGCGGACGCATCCCCGGCGACGAGGATGGAAAGTGCGGCGAGGAGGTCTTTCATCGATGCTCCATGCGGTCCCGCTAGCCCTTGACGCCGCCCGAGGTCAGTCCCGACACGATCCAGCGCTGTGCGGCCAGGAACACCGCGGTGATCGGCAGGCCCGACAGCACCGCCGCGGCGGCGAAATCACCCCAGAGGTATTTCTGGTCGTACAGGTAGTACTTGGATCCGACGGCCAGCGTGAGGTTGTTTTCCTCGCGCAGCAGCACGGAGGCCACCGGGTATTCGATGATCGTGCCGATGAAGGCGAGCAGGAACACCACCATCAGGATCGGCACCGCCATCGGCAACAGGACGTGGCGGAAGGCCTGCCAGTGCGTGGCGCCATCGACCTTCGCGCATTCCTCCATCTCCGCGGGGATGGTTTCGAAATAGCCGCGGATGGTCCAGATGTGCATGGCCACGCCACCGAGGTAGGCCATCACCAGGCCGGCGTGCGTCTCGATGCCCAGCCAGGGCACGTAGGCGCCGATGGTGTCGAAGATCGCGTAGATCGCCACCAGGGCGAGCACCGGTGGGAACATCTGCAGCAGCAGCATGGAATTGAGGATAGGCCCCTTGAAGCGGAAGCGCAGGCGCGCAAAGGCATACGCCGCGGTGGTCGAGAAGATCACGATCAGGCTGGCGGCGATGGTCGCCACCTTGATCGAGTTGAACAGCCAGCGCAGCACCGGGAAGGGCGGCAGCACCAGGCTGCCATCCTCGGCCTGGTAGCTCATGCCCAGCGCCAGCTTCCAGTGCTCCAGGCTGATGTGCTCGGGGATCAGCGAACCGGTGGAGAAATTGCCGGGTCGCAGCGAGATGGACACGATCGCCAGCAGCGGGAAGCAAGTAATGGCGATGAGCAAGACAATCCCGGCATGCGCCGCGAGCACGCGCCAGCGCTGGCTGGCTCCGGTGACGATGGCCATGGCTTAGCTGCCCCTCACTTGAGGTCCTTGTTGACCCGCGCGATCTTCAGGTTGGCCAGCGACAGCAGGGCCACCATGAAGAAGATCATGGTCGAGATCGCCGCCGCGAGACCAAAGTTCTGGCCCGAGTCCTTGAACGCGATGCGATAGGTATAGCTGACCAGGATGTCGGTCGTGCCGGCCGGGATCTTGGTGTTGAGGAAGTCCGGCCGGCCGTCGGTGAGCAGCGCCACCAGCACGAAGTTGTTGAAGTTGAAGGCGAAGGCCGAGATCAGCAGCGGCATCAGCGGCCTGACGATCAGCGGCGCGGTGATCTTGAAGAAATTGGTCAGCGGCCGCGCGCCGGCGATCGCCGAGGCCTCGTACAGGTCGGCCGGGATGGCTTTGATCAGGCCGCTGCACAACACCATGATGTAGGGATAGCCGAGCCAGGTATTGACGATCAGCAGCATGCTGCGGGCCAGCGCCGGGTCGGAGAACCATGCCGGCTTCACACCGAACAGTGCATTGAGGATGCCGTTGATCTCGCCGAAGTTCTGGTTGAACAGGCCCTTGAACACCAGGATCGAGATGAAGCCAGGGACGGCGTATGGCAAGAACAGCAAGGTGCGGTACAAGGTGCGAAAGCGTAAGGCTTCCCAGTTGAGCACCACGGCCAACGTCATCCCGATCACCAGCGAGAACGCGACCGTCAGCGTCGCGAATGCCAGGGTCCAGCCGAAGATGGACAGGAAGGGGCCGCGGAAATTCGCATCGGAGAACATGCGCACGTAGTTGCCCAGCCCGATGTTCACCTTGAAGCCGGGCTGCAGCTGTGCGTGTGACTTCGTTCCCGTGAAGAATCCCGCCTTCATGTCCGGCACGAACAGCTCGCCGGTTTCCACCTGCGTCAGCGATCCGTCCGCGTTCGCGCGCCAGAGCGGACTCACTGGGCCGAACTCGCGCACGCCCGCATAGCTGAGCACGCGGCCGTCCGGCAGCTTGAGCTTGAGGCGCATCAGCACGTCGCGATGGACCAGCAGCTCCTTCAGCGACAGCGGCGCGTTGACGTGGAAGCTGGCCTGCACCGGCGGCAGCATCTGCGTCTCCTCCGGCGGCTGCGCGCTGCGCAGGGCCAGCGGCGGCGACACCAGGGTGGCCGCATCGAGCGCCGCGCGTTTGGCGGGGTCGGCCTCGTCCTCCGGCTCGTGCAGGGGCGCCAGCACCAGGCGGAACTCGTCACCGTCGGCGTGCAGGGTGTAGCCGAGCGTGCGGCCGTCCTCGGGCTGGGTCTGCTCGAGCAGGTAGGCGCGCGCGCGCTCCAGGGTCAGCAGGTTGTTGGACGAATAATTGGTGAAACCAATCTGCATCGTGTAGAGCAGCGGGAAGGCCACGAACACCAGCATCCCGGCCACGCCGGGGAACAGGTAGCGCCAGGCCAGGCCCTGTTTGGACAGGTAGACGATGAAGCCGGCCGCCGACAGCGCAAGCAGTCCCATCGCCCAGGCCACCTGGCCGGTCGAATAGACATTGAAGACCAGGAACAGCAATGCAATGCCCAGGCCCGCGGCCAGCGCCCAGCGCAACAGGTCGCGGGGCTTCACTTGACGCGCATCCGCGCGGCGGCGCCGTCGAGCGCGGCCTTGGGCGACTGGCGGCCATTGGTGATCGCCTCGAGCGCGGCGTCCACGGCGGTGAAGAACTTGCCGGTGTCGGGGATGTTCGGGATCGGTTCACCCATGCGCGCGTTTTCCATCGTCGCGCGGATGTTCGGGTCGGCCGCCAGCTCGGCATAGAAGGCCTTGTTCGCCGGCGTGCCCAGCGGGACGTCGGCGTTGATCGTCTTCAGGCTGTCGACGCGCAGCAGGTAGTGCTCGATGAATTCGCGGGCGATGTCCTTGACCTGGCTGGGGGCGGCGATCATGCAGCCGAGCACGCCGACGAAGGGCTTGGACGGGTGGCCATCCACGCTCGGGATCGGTGCGACGCCTAAGTCGATGTGCGCGCGTTTGGCGTTGTCCCAGGCCCAGGGCCCGGAGATCATCATCGCGATCTGGCCGCGGCTGAAGGCGCCCTCCATCTCCGCGTAGCCAGCGCCCTTGGTGATCTGGCCGTTGCGCACGAGGTTGCCGAGCACTTCGGCGCCACGCACCGCGCCTGGCGTGTTGACGCCGATGTCCGCCACGTCATAGTTGCCCTTGGCGTCCTTGCCGAAGATGTAGCCACCGCCGGCGGCAAGCATCGGGAAGCTGAAGAAGCTCTTGTTGTAGTCCCAGAGGATGGCCTTCTTGCCTTGCCTTGCCAGCTTGGCGTCGAGCGCGATGACTTCGTCGAAGCTGGCCGGCGGGACCGGCACCAGGGCCTTGTTGTAGATCAGGCCAATGGATTCAATGGCAAGCGGATAGCCCCAGGTCTTGCCATTGTATTGAAACGCCTTCCAGGCCGACGCGTCGATGTCGTCGATGATCTTCTTCCCCGGATGCACGGGAACCACCAGCCCCGAGCGCGCCCACTCGCCGACGCGGTCGTGCGGCCAGCAGAAGATGTCGGGGCCCTTGCCGGCGCCGCTGGAGCTCTGGAACTTGTCGGGCGCGCCTTCGGGATGCTGCACCGTCACCTGCACGCCGGATTCGGCGGCGAACGTGTCGCCGACCTTCTGCAGGCCGTTGTAGCCCTTGTCGCCATTGATCCAGACCAGCAGCTTGAGCGGCCCCTTGGCCTGGGCCGGCGCCGGCGCCGCCAGGGCGGCAACGCAGGCCATCGCCACCGTGGCCAGCGCGTGGCGCAAGCCCGTGCACGCGCCCGCGCCCGCGCGCCCAGTCGCGCCGACCGCGGACACCGCGGGGCTCACGACGCGGCGCTCACCGGCTGGACTGTGGCGGCTGCATGCCGCTGGAATGCATGGCCCTGCGCGTCGAAAAGGTAGGTGTCTGCCGGATCCACGCCCAGGTTCAGCGCCTGGCCGTCGCGGATGCGGCTCTGCCCGGGCAGGGTGCAGGTGATTTGCTCCTCCAGGCCGGGGAGTGCGCAGTACGCCTGCGTCGAGCTGCCCAGCGATTCGACGAAGGTGACCTGCACCTTCATCGCATTGGCGGTCGCCTCCGGGCGCAGGTGCTCCGGGCGCAGGCCCAGCGTGACTTCCTGGCCAAGCTCGGCCTGGGAGGCATCCACGGCGCAGCGGATCAGCTCGCCAGTCGGCACGCGGACCAGGGCGCCGCCCGCATCGGCTTCCACCACCTGGGAGGGGATGAAGTTCATGCGCGGAGAGCCGATGAAGCCGGCGACGAAGAGATTCGTGGGATGTTCGTAGAGTTCGAGCGGGGAACCCACTTGTTCAATCTTTCCCGCGTTCAAGACAACGATGCGGTCCGCGAGTGTCATCGCCTCGACCTGGTCGTGGGTGACATAGACCATCGTGGTCTTGAGGTCCTGGTGCAGCTTGGCGAACTCGTAGCGCATGCGCACGCGCAGCGCCGTGTCGAGGTTGGACAGCGGCTCGTCGAACAGGAAGACCTCGGGCTTGCGCACGATCGCGCGGCCGATGGCCACGCGCTGGCGCTGGCCGCCGGACAGATCCTTGGGCTTGCGCTCGAGCAGGTGTTCGATATGCAACAGCTTGGCCGCGTTCAGCACCTCGCGGTCGATCTCCGCCTTGGGCACCTTGGCCAGCTTCAGGCCGAAGGCCATGTTGTCGTAGAGGTTCATGTGCGGGTACAGCGCGTAGCTCTGGAACACCATCGCGATGCCGCGTTCGGCGGGCGGCACGTCGTTGACGACGCGGCCACCGATGCGCAGTTCGCCCGCGGTGATGTCCTCCAGGCCGGCGATCACCCGCAGCAGGGTGGACTTGCCGCAGCCGGAGGGCCCGACGAAGACCATGAACTCGCCATCGCGGATCTGCAGGTCCACGCCGTGCAGGATGCGGACCGGGCCGAAATCCTTCACGATCCCGACCAGATTGACTTCAGCCATGTCCGACCCTCCCGTCGACGCCATGTAGTTTAACGACAAGCCCGCCCCGCGATCTGCTGCGGACGCACAATTGCCGGGGCCGTTGGCGAGCGGCTACCATTCGTTTCATGAACCGGGGCACGTAATTAAACTACATGCCCCGGCCGCTTGGGCGATAATCGCCGGACCCGGCCCACAGGCCGGAGCCGCGACATCGGCCCATCCCCCAGAGTAATTGGCTACGCCGTGAACACCAAGACAATCCCTGATTCCAATTTGGCCGCGTCCGATCCGGTGCCCTCCGGCGGCACCGGCACGCCAGCCCAGGCCGACCTCGCGCGCGCCTTCGCCGATGCCCTGGCCCAGGAACTGGCCCAGTCCAGCCTCGGCCCGACCCGCGATGCCTGCCTGCGCGCCGCCGAGGTGGCCTGCCGCCAGTTGCTGGAACGCCGCTGGGTCGCGACCCAGGCCCGCGACCGCCGCCTACTGGACGCCGGCCAGGCGCGCCGAGTGCACTACCTGTCCATGGAATTCCTGATGGGCCGGGCCCTGGGCAATGCCCTGGCGGCCCTCGGCCTGGATGCGACCCTGCGCGATGCGCTGGTTGCCCTGGGCCGTGATCCGGCCTCCGTGCTCGACCTCGAACACGACGCCGCGCTGGGCAATGGCGGCCTGGGCCGGCTCGCCGCCTGCTTCCTGGATTCCTTCGCCGAGCTCGGACTGCCCAGCTTCGGCTACGGCCTGCGCTATCGCTACGGCATGTTCGCGCAGGGCGTGCAGGACGGCCGCCAGGTCGAATCGCCCGACGACTGGATGCGCGGCGGCAATCCCTGGGACGTGCCGCGGCCGGACATCGCCTTCAAGGTCGGCTTTGGCGGCCGCGTGGTGGACGAAGCCGGCAGCCGGCGCTGGATCCCGGCCGAGCGGCTGCGTGCGGCGGCGTTCGATTTCATCGTGCCGGCGCACCATGGCGAGTCGGTGTCCACGCTGCGGCAATGGGAAGCCAGCGCCGAGCAGCCGCTGGATTTCGCGGCTTTCAGCCACGGCGACCTGCAGCTGGCCGCCAAACACCAGGTCGCCGCGGATTCGCTGAACTGGGTGCTCTACCCCGACGACAGCACCGATGCCGGCCGCGAATTGCGGCTCAAGCAGGAAGCCTTCCTGGTCAGCGCCTCGCTGCAGGACCAGATCGCTCGCCACCGACGTGAACATGGCAACGTTCACGACTTCGGTAGGCGCAATGCAATTCACTTGAACGACACCCACCCCGCCCTCGCGCCCGCAGAGTTGATGCGCCTGCTCGTGGACGAGCAGGGCGTGGCCTGGGACGAGGCCTGGACGATCACCCGACAGGCGGTGAGCTACACCAACCACACCCTGATGCCCGAGGCGCTCGAGACCTGGCCGCTGCGCCTGTTCGAACAGCTGCTGCCGCGGCACCTGGAGATCATCTTCGAGATCAACGCCCGCCTGCTGGCCGACGTGCGCGCGCGTTTCCCCGGCGACGAGGGCCTGGCCTCGCGCGCCTCGCTGATCGACGAATCCGGCGAGCGCCGCGTGCGCATGGCCGCGCTGGCGATCGTCGCCTCGCACAAGGTCAATGGCGTGTCGGCCCTGCACTCGGACCTGATGGTGAAGACCATCTTCGCAGACTACGCGCGCTTGTTCCCCGACCGCTTCTGCAATGTCACCAACGGCGTCACGCCGCGACGCTGGCTGCAGCAGGCCAATCCGGCGCTGTCGTCGTTGCTGGACGCGCGCATCGGCACGGGCTGGCGGCGCAACCTCGATGAACTCGAGAAGCTGCACCCGTTTGCCGACGATGCCGGCTTCGGCGTTGCGCTGATGGCCGCCAAGCGCCAGAACAAGCAGCGCCTCGCGGCTCTGGTGCGGCGCGAACTCGGCCTGTCCATCGACCCGGACAGCCTGTTCGACGTGCAGGCCAAGCGCATCCACGAATACAAGCGCCAGTTGCTCAACCTGCTGCACGTGGTGGCGCGCTACCAGGCGATCGTGGCCGATCCGTCGCGCCCGGTGGTGCCGCGCACGGTGATCCTGGCCGGCAAGGCCGCCTCGGCCTATTTCTCCGCGAAGCTCATCATCCGCCTCGCCCACGACATCGCGCGCGTGGTCAATGCCGACCCGCGCGCGGCCGGCAAGCTGAAGCTGGTCTTCCTGCCCAACTACGGCGTCAGCCTGGCCGAGACCATCGTGCCCGCGGCCGACCTGAGCGAGCAGATCTCCACCGCCGGCACCGAGGCCTCGGGCACCGGCAACATGAAGTTCGCCATGAACGGCGCGCTGACCATCGGCACCTGGGACGGCGCCAACATCGAGATGGCCGAAGCGATGGGCCCGGAGAACATGTTCGTGTTCGGCCTGCGCACCGAGGCGGTGCGCGAGGTGAAGGCCCTGGGTTACGACCCGCGCCTGCACGTGGAGGAAAACCGGGTGCTGCGCGATGTCATCGGGGCCATCGCCGGCGGCGCCTTCTCGCCCCAGGACGAGGACCGTTACCAGCCGCTGACCGACAGCCTGCTGCAGCAGGACAATTACCTGCTGCTGGCCGACTTCGACGCCTACATGCAGGCGCAGGCGCAAGTGGACGCGCTGTATGCCGATCCGGCGGCCTGGGCGCGCTGCGCCACGCTGAACATCGCCGGCATGGGCCGCTTCTCGGCCGACCGCACCGTGGCCGAGTACCGCGACACCATCTGGGCGCCGCCCGCGGGCCGCTGATGGAACGCACGGCGGCAGCGACGTGGCTGCGCGCCATCCGGTGCAGGTCGTGATCGCCCCGCGCGTGGTGGCGGCCCTGGTGGGCGGCCGCCACGCCGATCCCTTCGCCGTGCTCGGCCTGCACCCCGATGCCGACGGCCGGCTGTGGGCCCGCGCACTGTTGCCGCAGGCCGAGTCGGTCATCCTGCTCGACGCAGGCAGTGGCGCCGAACTGGTCGCGCTGGAAAGCCGCCACGCAGACGGACTGTTCGAGGCGCGGGTGCCGCGCCGGCGCAAGCCCTTCGACTACCGCCTGCGCGTGCGCTGGAGTGATGGCGGCACGCAGGATCTGGCGGATGCCTATTCGTTCTGGCCACAGCTCGACGACGACGCACTGGCCGCCCTTCGCGATGGCCGCCATCCGCGGCCCTACACCGTGCTCGGCGCGCACCTGCGCACGGTCGCCGGCGTGGCTGGCGTGCGCTTCGCGGTCTGGGCACCGAATGCGCGGCGGGTGAGCGTGGTCGGCGAGTTCAATGCCTGGGATGGCCGCCGCCACGCGATGCGCCTGCGCCATGTCGCCGGCGTCTGGGAAATCTTCGTGCCCCACGCCGGTGTAGGCGACCGCTACAAGTACGAACTGGTCGGCGCGGATGGCGCGCTGCTGCCGCTCAAGTCCGACCCCTATGCCTTCGCCAGCGAACTGCGCCCGGCGACCGCCAGCCGCGTCGCCGCGCTGCCGCCTGCGCGCCCGTTGCCGGAAGGGCGCGCAGGCGCCAATGCGCGCGCCGCGCCGATCGCCATCTACGAAGTGCACGCTGCGTCGTGGCGGCGCGGCGCAGACGGCGGCTTCCCCGACTGGGCGCAGCTGGCGGCGACCCTGCCGGACTACGCCGCGTCGCTGGGATTCACCCATGTGCAGTTGATGCCGGTGAGCGAGCATCCCTTCGATGGCTCCTGGGGCTACCAGGCCCTGGGCCTGTACGCGCTCAGCGCGCGCTTTGGCGATGCCGCCGGCTTCGACGGCTTCGTCGCGGCCTGCCACGCGCGCGGACTTGGTGTGCTGCTCGACTGGGTGCCCGCGCATTTTCCCTCCGACGCGCACGGGCTGGCCCGGTTCGACGGCAGCGCCCTGTACGAATACGCCGACCCGCGCGAGGGCTACCACCAGGATTGGGACACGCTGATCTTCAACTTCGCCCGCAGCGAGGTGCGCGACTACCTCGCCGGCAATGCCCTGTACTGGCCCGAACGCCACGGCGTGGACGGCCTGCGCGTGGATGCGGTGGCATCGATGCTCTACCGCGACTACTCGCGCAAGGCTGGCGAGTGGATCCCGAATGCGCAGGGCGGACGGGAAAACCTGGAGGCCATCTCGCTGCTCCGGCGCGTCAACGAAACGCTTGGCGCCGACGCGCCCGGCGTGATTACGCTGGCGGAGGAATCCACCGCCTTCCCGGGCGTTTCCGCGCCAACCAGCGCCGGCGGCCTGGGCTTCCACTACAAATGGAACATGGGCTGGATGAACGACACCCTGGCCTACATGCACGAGGACCCGGTGCATCGCCGCTGGCACCACGAGCGCATGTCGTTCGGCCTGGTCTATGCGTTCTCGGAGAATTTCGTGCTGCCGCTGTCGCACGACGAAGTGGTGCACGGCAAGGGCTCGCTGCTGGGCAAGATGCCGGGCGACGACTGGCAGCGCTTCGCCAACCTGCGCGCCTACTACGGTTTCATGTGGGGGCACCCAGGCAAGAAGTTGCTGTTCATGGGCCAGGAATTCGCCCAACTCGGCGAGTGGAACCACGATGCCGCCCTGCCCTGGTCGCTGCTGGGCGATGCGCGCCACGCGGGCGTGCAACGCCTGGTCGGCGACCTCAATCGCCTGTACGCGGCCACGCCTGCCCTGCACGCGCTCGATTGCGAGCCGGCGGGCTTCGAGTGGCTGGTCGCCGACGATGCCGCGCAGTCGGTATTCGCCTGGCTGCGCCGCGATGGCGCGGGCGGCGTCGCGCTGGTTGCGAGCAATTTCACTCCGGAGCCCCGCCCCGCCTACCGGATCGGCGTCCCCGACCGTCCGGCGCGCTGGTGCGTGGGGCTGGATACCGATTCCGGAAGCTATGGCGGAAGTAGCTACGCCGCGTCGGTAGCGGACATCACCGTGCAGGCCGTTCCGGCCCATGGCCATGCGCAGTCGATCACCCTCGACCTGCCGCCGCTGGCAACCGTTTTCCTCCTGCCCGCCTGAACCCCGCTTCGGGTACCTTGCCTTCCTCATGAACCCAGCCCCGGCCAACGCCCTCCCGCCCGTCCTCCTGCTCGCTCCCGGGCGACCGCATCCGATGGGCGCGCAGGCGCGGGATGGCGGCGTCAACATCGCGGTGTTCTCCGAGCATGCCGAGCATCTCGAGCTGTGCCTGTTCGATGCGCGGGGCCAGGTCGAACTGGGACGCTACCGCCTGGACGGACCGCACGACGGCATCTTCTGCGGCTTCCTCCCGGGCGCCGGCCCGGGCCTGGTGTATGGCTTGCGCGCCTACGGCCCGCATCGCCCCGAAGCCGGGTTGCTGTTCAATCCGGACAAGCTGCTGCTCGATCCCTGCGCACGCCAGATCGTCGGCCACTTCCGCTGGGATGCCTTGCAGCATGGCTATCCGCTCGACGATCCGCAGGGACTGCGCGTGCTCGATCCGCGCGACAACGCGGCGATCGCACTGAAGGCACGCGTCCCGGTGCCGGCGGCGCCCGCCGACGAGGCGGCGACGGCGGCCGCGCCGCCGCGCATCGCCGACGCCGACGTGGTGCTGTACGAGATGCACGTGAAGGGCTTCACGATGCGCCTCCCCGGCATCCCCGACGCGCTGCGCGGCACCTACGCCGCGCTGGCGCATCCGGCCGCGATCGCGCATTTCAAGGCACTCGGCATCACCACCCTGTCCCTGCTGCCGGTGCAGTACGCGGTGGACGAAGAGCACCTGGTCGAGCGCGGCCTGGTCAACTACTGGGGTTACAACACGCTGGGTTTCTTCTGCCCCGATCCGCGCCTGTCGCTGACGCCGCATGATCCCGACGCCACCGCTGCCGAGTTCCGCGCCATGGTGGACGCCCTGCACGCCGCCGGCCTGGAGGTGGTGCTGGACGTGGTCTACAACCACACGCCCGAAGGCAGCGAGCTGGGGCCGACCATGAGCTTCCGCGGCCTCGACAACTCCAGCTGGTACCGGCTGATGCGCGACGACCGCAGCCGCTGCGAAAACCTCAGCGGCTGCGGCAATACGCTGAACGTCGCGCATCCCAAGGTCACGCAATTCGTGCTCGACTCCCTGCGCTACTGGGTCGGCACGATGGGCGTGGACGGCTTCCGCTTCGACCTGGCGCCGGTACTGGGGCGCAACCAGTACGGCTTCGATCCGAACGCCCCCTTCTTCACCGCGCTGCGCCAGGACCCGGTGCTGGCGCGCGCCCGCATGATCGCCGAGCCCTGGGATGCCGGCCCGAACGGCTACCAGGTCGGGCGCTTCCCGGGCCGGTTCCTGGAATGGAACGACAAGTTCCGCGATGCGATGCGCGGCTACTGGCTGCGCCGCGGCGTGGACCGCGGCGAGTTCGCGCGCCGCTTCATCGCCTCCGACGACCTGTTCCACCATGACCAAAGGCGCCCGACCGCCTCCGTCAACTTCATCGCCGTGCACGACGGCTTCACGCTGGCCGATGTCGTCTCGTACGCGCGAAAGCACAATCTCGCCAACGGCGAGGACAACCGCGATGGCCGCGACGAGGAACTCAGCGCCAACTTCGGCGTCGAGGGACCCGCTTCCGATGCATCGATCACTGCCCTGCGCCTGCGCGTGCGCCGCGCGATGCTGGCAAGCCTGCTGCTGGCCCAGGGCACCCCGATGCTGTGCGCGGGCGACGAGTTCGGCAACAGCCAGCAGGGCAACAACAACGCCTATTGCCAGGACAACGCCACCGGCTGGCTCGACTGGCCGGCCGCGGAAGCCGACACGCAGCGCTTCGTATCCGAGGTGCTGGCGCTGCGGCATGGCGAAGTATTGCTGCGCCATGACCGCTGGTTCGTCCCCGAGGCGCGCGCGGCGGGCGCCGCGAGCATCGCCTGGCGCGCCCCGGGCGGCGGTGCGCTCGGCGTCCACGACTGGCATGACGCGACCGAGCACGCGCTGGCCTGCGTGCTCTCGCCGGCGTCGGCGGTCGCCAGTGTCGCGGCGGCACCCGCCGTATCGCGCTTCGACGACGCCGCCGACACCGATGCGGGCGATGCCGGCGACGACGCCGACGACGACCCGACCGACGACGCGCGCGGTGCAAGCCGCCTGATGCTGCTGTTCAACCCCGAAGCCGCGCCGCGCGAATTCCTCCTGCCGCCGGGTCGTTGGCAACTCGCGCTCGACAGCAGCGCCACCCTGGCACCCAGCTTCATGGCCACGGGCGGCAGCGTGGATGCACCCGCGCATGCCCTCGTCGTGCTGCGCCAATCCGCCTTTTCCATTCCGGACTGATCCCATGGACCTCGACCGCCGCAGCGCCGGCGTGCTCCTGCACGTCACCTCCCTCCCCGGCCCGAATGGCCTGGGCGATTTCGGCCCCGCGGCCTACGGTTTCATCGACTGGCTGGCCTCGGCGGGGCAACGCCTGTGGCAATGGCTGCCGAGCACGCCGATCGGCCCCGGCGATTCGCCCTACCAGGGCGTGTCGGCGTTCGCCGGCAGCCAGTGGATGGTTGCGTTCGAGCCGCTGGTGGAGCGCGGCTGGCTGGCAGCTCCGACGCAGCCGGACGGCGGCTTCGATGCTCGCCGCGTGGACTACGGCCGCGTGCTGCCCTGGCGCGAAATCCAGTTGCGCGCCGCGGCGCAGGGCTTCAGCAGCCACGCCACCGCGGGCGAACGCGCAGCCTACGCGGACTGGTGCGCGCAGCAGGCGCACTGGTTGCCCGACTACGCCTTGTTCATGGCGATCCGCTCGCCGCGCGGCGGCCAACCCTGGTGGGACTGGCCGGCCGAACTCAAGCGCCGCGAGCCGGCGGCCATCGCGCGCGTACGCGCGGACTGCGCGGCGGAAATCGAATTCTGGCAGTTCGTGCAGTGGTGCTTCGCCTGGCAGTGCGAGGCCCTGCGCGCCCATGCCCGGGCCAGCGACGTCGCCATCGTCGGCGACCTGCCGATCTTCGTCGCGCACGACAGCGCCGACTGCTGGGCGCGGCCGGACCTGTACTTCCTCGACGACGACTTCCTGTGCACGGTCGTGGCCGGCGTGCCGCCCGACGAACTCGGCCCCGACGGCCAGCGCTGGGGCAATCCGCTATACCGCTGGGACCGCATGGCCGACGAGGGCTTCGCCTGGTGGACGGCGCGGGTCAAGCGCGCGCTCGACTCGGCCGACATCGTGCGCATCGACCATTTCCGCGGCTTCGCCGGCTATTACGAGATCCCCGCCAGTTCGCCCACCGCCAAGGAAGGGCGCTGGGTGCCGGCCCCGGGCATGGCGCTGTTCGCGGCGATCGCGCGCGAGCTCGGTCCGCTGCCGATCATCGCCGAGGACCTGGGACTGATCACGCCCGACGTGATCGAGCTGCGCGAGGCCTATGACTACCCGGGCATGAAGATCCTGCAGTTCGCCTTCAATGGCGACGGCAACCACGAGTTCCTGCCGCACGCCTATCCGCGGCGCACCATCGTCTATACCGGCACGCACGACAACGAGACCGTGCGTGGCTGGTGGGCCGGCGCGTCCGGGCGCGAGCGACGGTTCGCGGGGCTGTACCTGGATGCGGACGAATCGAACGTGCACTGGAAGATGATGCAGGCGGCCTGCAACTCGGTCGCGGCGATGGCGCTGTACCCGATGCAGGACGTGCTTGGCCTGGATGGCAGCCACCGCATGAACCGCCCGGGCCATGGCGAGGGCAACTGGGCCTGGCGCTTCGACTGGACCATGGTGGACGCCGGCCTGGCATCGCGCCTGGGTGCGCTGGCCGCGACCAGCGGACGCGGTCCCTTCGTGTTGCCGCAGTGAGTCCCGCCCCGTGAGTCCTGCCGCAACCAGCGCTGCCGCAACGAGCGCAGCCGCATCGAGCACAGCTCGCGGGTTTGGCTGGGGTATCGTCGGACCCGGCAAGATCGCGCACCGCTTCGCCGACGCGGTCACGCGCTTGCCTGGCGCTTACCTGGCCGCCGCACAGGGGCGTGACCTGGCGCGGGTGACGGCGTTCGCGACGGAATGGGCGCGGCCGGATCCGCCTGCTATCCACACCAGCCTGGATGCGCTCCTGCGCGATCCGGCAGTGGATGCGATCTATGTCGCCACCCCGCATGCCTTCCACGCCGAGGCCGTGCGCGCGGCGCTGGATGCCGGCAAGCCGGTGCTCTGCGAAAAGTCCCTGGCGCCCACCGCGGCGCTGGCGCGCGAGCTGGCTGGCATGGCGCAGGCGCGCGGCGTGTTCCTGATGGAAGCGCTGTGGACGCGGTTCCTGCCGGTGTATGCGGACGTCGGCGAGTGGCTGGCATCGGGCGCGATCGGCGCGGTGCGCGGCATCCAGTCGAGCTTCTGTTTCGCGCCGCCCTATGATCCGGCCTCGCGCCTGTTCGATCCGGCGCAGGCCGGCGGCGCACTGCTCGACCTGGGCGTGTACAACCTCAGCATGACGCAGTGGGTACTGCGCCAGGCGCTCGGCAGCTGCCCGCCCCTGCTCGACCTCGCCGTGCAGGGCGCACTCGCTCCGAGCGGCGTGGATTCGCATGTCGCCGCGACCCTGGTGTTCGACGGCGGCATCGCGGCGCAGTTCCAGTGCGGCTTCGACGGCCACTCCGACGACAGCCTGCGCATCCTCGGCTCGCGCGGCCACATCGTGGTGCCGACCCGCTTCCACGAAGCCACGCGCGCCAGCCTGCATGTCTTCGGCGACGATGCCGTGCATGTCGAACGTCCCTGGGCGATCAATGGGTTCGAAGGCGAGATCATCGAGTCGATGCGCTGCATCGCCGACGCCCGCGTCGACAGCCCGGTGATGCCGCTGGCCGACACTGTCGCCGTCGCCGGCTGGATGGACGCGATCCGCGCCCGGCTCGGCGTGCACTATCCCTTCGACTGAGCCGATGCAGGCCCCGCCCCGTCCCCGCCTGGTGGCCGTCGCCTGGCCCCTGATGGCCGAGCTGGTGCTCGGCTTCGGCGTCGGCCTGCTCGGCCTGTGGCTGGCGTCGCGCGAATCCGACGTCGCCTCCGCGGCGTTCGCCATGTCCAACAACGTGCTCGGCGCCTTCTTCCTGCTGTTCCGCATCGTCAGCATGGGCGTGAGCGTGGTGATCACGCAGAACCTTGGCGCCGGGCACCGTGATGGCGCCGACCGCCTGGCGCGCGCCTCGCTCGGCGCCAGCACCTGGCTGGGCCTGCTCGCGGCGATCGTCGTCTTCAGCGGCGCCGGTCCGCTGCTGTCCCTGCTGCACGCCCCGGGCCCGGTGCGCGCGCTCGGCCAGCCCTACTTGCAGGTGCTGGCCCTGGCCCTGCTGCTCGACGCCTACAACGCGAGCATGTCGGCGGTGATGCGCGCCCACCTGCGCACCCGCGACGCGATGTTCAACATCCTGGCCATGCATTCGGTGCACTTGCTGCTCTGCCTGCCGCTGATGGGCGGCGTAGGCCGCTGGCCCGGCCTGGGCCTGCCCGGCTTCGCGGTGGCGATGGCGATCAGCCGGCTGGTCGGCGTGTCGGCGCACCTGTGGTTGTGGAAGCGCCGGCTGGCGCTGGTTCCAATCGCGCATGACTGGTGGCGCCTGCATCGCGGCGTGCTCGGGCCGGCAGTGCACATCGGCCTGCCCGGTGCCGCGGAGTCGATCGCCTACCGGCTGGCGATGCTGGCCTCGCTGACCGTGGTCGCCGGCATGGGCACCGCGTCCCTGGCCACGCATACCTATGCCTCGCAGTTGATGACGGTCATCGTCCTGTTCACGGTGTCCATCGCCTTTGCCGGTGAGATCCTGGTCGGCCACCTGGTCGGCGCCGGCAAGCTGCACCAGGCCAACCGCATGGTGCGCCGCAGCCTGTACATCGGCTGGGGCGTGAGCTTCCTCATCGCCGTCACGGCCGCGTCCACCGCGCACTGGACGCTGCGCCTGTTCACCCACGACCCGGCCATCATCGCCAGCGCCACCACCCTGTTGTGGATCACGGTCGCGCTCGAGCCGGGGCGCACCTGCAATGTAGTGCTGGTGAACGCGCTGCGCGCCACCGGCGATGCGCGCTTTCCGGTCATGGTCGGCGCGGTGTCGATGCTGGTCGTGATGGCCGGCGGCTCGTGGCTGCTCGGCCGGCATTTCGGACTGGGCCTTGTCGGCGTGTGGATCGCCTACGCCGCCGATGAATGGGTGCGCGGCCTGCTGATGGTCTGGCGCTGGTTCGGGCTTGGCTGGGTCGGCACGGCCCGCGCCGCCCGCCGACGCGTCGTCCAGCAGCGCCGCTCCCTGAACGGGGCCGGTTCCGTCACATCGGCGTCCCCGTAAACTGCAGCCCCGGTCGCGCCCCGACGTGCCGGCCAGCGATTGACCTACCCTGGAGTATCCCAATGTCCCCGCTCCGCACCATCCTGGCTTTCGCCCTGTTGGCCATCACCGTCGTCGCGCAGGCGGATGAACCCCGCGCGCACAGCGCCGGACCCGGCGTGCAGGTATTGCCGACACCCATGGCCATGCCCGGGCTTGATCGCACGCGCACCATCCGCGTCTACCTGCCCCCCGGCTACGCCACCAGCCACAAGCGCTACCGGGTGCTGTACATGCACGACGGGCAGAACCTGTTCGACGACGCGACCTCCTACGTCGGCGAATGGGGCGTGGACGAGGCAATGGACGCGCTGGCGAAATCCGATGGCATCGAGCTGATCGTGGTCGGGATCGACCACGGCAACGAGCAGCGCATGCACGAACTGGCGCCCTGGCCGAATCCCAAGTACGGCGCGGCGGAAGGCGCCCAGTACATGGACTTCGTGGTCCACACCGTCAAGCCCTGGATCGACGCGCACTTCCGCACCCGGCCCGGCCGCGGGGACACTGGCATCATGGGCAGTTCGATGGGCGGACTGACCTCGCATTACGCATTGTTCCAGTACCCGGACGTGTTCTCGAAGGGCGGGGTGATCTCGCCCTCGTTCTGGTTCAGCGACCAGGCCTACGCCACCGTCACGCCCGGGAAGCTGCGCAAGGGCACCCGGATCTGGATGTCCATCGGCGACAAGGAAGGCGACGAATCCGTGCCGGACGTCCTGCGCATGGAGAAGGCCTTGCGCGCCTTGCCGCCGCGCACGCTCGACCTGCATGTGCACGTCATCCCCGGTGCCGAGCACAACGAGCGCGCCTGGCGCGCCGAGTTCCCCGACGCGATCCGCTTCCTCTACGGACGGCGCTGAGCGCGCACCGCCGACAACCATCCCGCCTGCGCCTCAGCGCGCGCCGGCGGGCACGACCGCGACGAAGACCTGCACCGTTTGCCCCGCCAGGCGGCGGGTTGCGCGGCCGTCGCGCGAGGCATCGAAGCCACCGGACGCCGTACCGGGAAACACCTGGCGGAAGTGCGCGCCTGGCGGCAGTGCGGCCACCTCGATCCCCGCCTCGGCGAGGCCGTCATTGACGATCACCAGGCTGCGTTCGCGGCCTTCGCTTCGCTGGAACGCCGACACCTGCCCGGCGACCTGCGGTGACAGGTAGCTGCCGACCGACAGCGACGGATGGGCGTTGCGCACGCGCAGCAGGTCGCGGTACCAGGCGAGCAGGCCATCGGGACGCTGCGTTTCCGCAGCAACATTCTGCGTCGCGGCGTTCGCCGGCAGCGCGCGGAACGGCAGGGCGGTGCTGAAGGCGGCAGTGCGCGGATCGGCCGTCCAGGGCATGGGTGCGCGGACGCGGCTGTCGCCGTCCAGGTTCGCCGCCGCCATGCCTATCTCCTCGCCATACAGGATGAAGGGCGTGCCGGGCCGCAGCAGGTAACTCGCCGCGGCCAGCTTGTACTGGGCGATGTTGCCATCGAGCTGGTTCCAGGCGCGGTCACCGGCGAACAGGTCATGGTTGGACAGCATCGATGCCATGCCGGTCGGCGCGTCCACGAAATAGTCGGCGACGCTGCGGATCGCCGCCGGGTCGCCGCGTGCCGCGTCGAACAGGGGCTTGCTCAGGTCCATCGCGAAGGCATTGCCGCACACCGCCGGCGACGCGTACTCGCGCTGCTGGTGCGTGGCCTCGCAGACGACATAGCGGTTGGGGTAGCTGTCCACCAGCGCACGCATTCGGCCCATCAGCGCCATGCTCTCGGGCTGGTCGCGCCAGTCCTTCGCGTCCTTTTCAAAAAGATGGGTCACCGCGTCGAAGCGGAAACCATCCACGCCGCGGTCGAGCCAGAAGCGCAGGTTCGCCGCATGGAAGGCCTCGACCGCGGGCTCGCGGAAATTGAAGTCCGGCATCGTTGGCGAGAACACATGGAAGTAGGCGCCGGTCGGCGTCATCGTCCAGGGATCGTGGCCCCAGATCGACCAGCCCGCGGGCGCGGCCTCGCTCCAGACATACCAGTTGCGGTACGGGCTGGTGCGATCGTGCAGGGCCTGCTGGAAATACGGATGCTCGGCCGCGCTGTGGTTGATGACGTAATCCATCACCACGCCCATGCCGCGCGCATGCGCCTGGCGCAGCAGCTCGTCGAAATCCGCCATCGAACCGTAAGCAGGTTCGATGCCGCGGTAGTCGCTGGTCGCGTAGCCATGGTTGTGGTCCTGGCTGGCGGTAACGGGCATCAGCCACAGGCCGCGCACGCCCAGTGCCGCCAGGTAGTCCAGCGACTGGATGAGTCCGCGCAGGTCGCCAATGCCGTCGCCATCGCTATCCCGGTACGCGCGCACATAGATCTCGGCGAAGGCACCGCGCTGCCATCCCGCCGGGAGTGGTTGCAGCGACGACGCGGCGGCGGCTGCCCTGCCTGTCCGCATGGGCGCCTCCGCGCAGCCGGCAATCGCGAGCGCCGCGAGGAACAGTCCGGCCAGGAAGGGCCGCGGGGACACGAAAGGGCGACGCGACATGGGCTGTGGTCCCGCTGTAGATAAACTACGGTAGAGCAGGCGGCGACGGGACGCAAAACCCGGCATTTGCAGGGCCAGAGCCGCTGCGCCACCGCAGTGATGTAGTAAAGTTACGGCAATGCGACCTGCATCCGCCGAACCTGTCGACGCCTCGCCACCCGCCGGTCGCGCGACACCGCGCGGGCCGTCGGTCGCCCTCGGCCTGGCCTTGCTTGCAGCGGCGGTGTTTCCCGCCTTCGCGGCGGCTCGCACCGCCCCGCCGGCACCGGCTGCGCTGGCCGACTGCAACGCCACTGGTTTCGCCCGCACCCTGGTCGCCGTCACCCGCGACAGCGGCCTGCCGCAGGATGCGCGCGGCTACTGGTTGTCGCGCGACCTGCTGGCCTGGCCCGGCGAGCCAGCCGGCGGCCGCTTCCGGCTGCATGCTTCCCGCGATGGTCGCCTGCAACTGCGCGATGGCCGCGTTGCCGGTGCGGACGCCAGCCTGCTACTCGACCTGCGCGACCCCGCCACGATCCCGGCCGCGCACCGTGAACGGTTCCGCTTCGTGCCGGCGGGCGCGCGCCTGGCCGTGCCCGCCAACGCGCTGCCGCAGGTGGCCGACCTGCTGCAGGGCCAGCTCCTGCTCGCGCACGAAGACGATCGCGGCAATGTCCTCGCGGCGACGCTGCTGCAGTCCCCCGGCGCGCTCGATGACCTGTTTGCAGGCGCGGCGGCCGACACAGCGCTGGGCGCAAAGCCGCGCGCCACCGGCCTGGACCTTGCCGTGTGGGCGCCGACCGCGCGCGCCGTGGCGACGTGCCTCTACCCGGACGATGCCGCCCCCGCCTCTGCGCTGCAGCCGATGGCCCGCGACGCCGCCAGTGGCGTGTGGCGCGGCAGCGCGACGCCCGCGCAGGGCGGCCCCTACTACCTTTACCTGGTGGACGTGTTCGTCCCGGGCATCGGCCTGGTCCGCAACCGCGTGACCGATCCCTACTCGACCAGCCTGGGTGCGGACTCGCACCGCAGCCTGGCGCTCGACCTCGACGATCCCGCGCTCGCACCCGCCGGCTGGGCTGCGGACACGACCCCTGCGACGGTCACGGCCACGCCCGACATGGCGATCTACGAACTGCATGTCCGCGATTTCTCCATCGCCGACGCGACGGTTCCCGCGGCGCACCGTGGCAAGTACCTCGCCTTCACCGATGCGGGCTCGGCCGGCATGCGCCACCTGCGCGCGCTGGCGGAGGCGGGACTGACCGACATCCATTTGTTGCCGGTGTTCGATTTCCCGACCGTGCCCGAAACCGGCTGCGTGACACCGGTGCTGGATGGCACGCCGTCCGGCGAATCGCAACAGGCGGCGGCGATGGCCGTCGCGGCGCGTGATTGCTACAACTGGGGTTACGACCCGGTGCACTATTCGGCGCCCGAGGGCAGCTATGCCAGCGACCCGCACGACGGCCGCGTCCGCGTTCGCGAATTCCGCGCGATGGTGCAGGCCCTGCACGCCGCCGGCCTGCGCGTGGGCATGGACGTGGTCTATAACCACATGACCGCCTCCGGCCAGCGCGAAGTCGCGGTACTCGACCGGATCGTGCCCGGTTACTACCACCGCCTGGACGACAAGGGCGTGGTCGCGCGCTCGACCTGCTGCGACAACACCGCCACCGAGCACGCGATGATGGCCAGGCTGATGCTGGACTCGGTCTCGCAGTGGGCGCGCGCCTACCACGTCGACAGCTTCCGCTTCGACCTGATGGGCCACCAGCCTCGCGCGGCGATGGTGGCGTTGCGCGATCGCCTGCGTCGCGAAACGGGGCGCGAGCCGGCGCTGATCGGCGAAGGCTGGAATTTTGGCGAAGTGGCGGACGGAGCGCGCTTCGTGCAGGCCTCGCAGCTGTCGCTCAACGGCACCGGCATCGGCACCTTCAGCGACCGCGGCCGCGATGCCGCGCGCGGAGGCAGCGCTGGCGACAAGGGCGCCGGCCTGGTCGCCAACCAGGGCTGGCTCAACGGCCTGGTGTACGCGCCCAATGCCAGCGGCGCGACCCACGCGCCCGCCGAGCTCTGCGCCGCGGCGGACATGCTGCGTGTCGGTTTGGCCGGCTCCCTGCGTGGCTTTGCGCTGACCACCTGCGACGGCTCGCGCAAGGCCCTCGCGCAGATCCCCTACGGCGGCACGCAACCGGCGGGCTATGCCAGCCAGCCCTCCGAAGTCGTCAACTACGTCGAGAACCACGACAACCAGGCCCTGTTCGACATCGGCGTGCTGCGCCTGCCCCGCGACACTTCGGGCATGGACCGCGCACGCGTTCAGGTGCTGGGCATGGCCCTGGTCGCCTTCAGCCAGGGCGTGGCCTATTTCCACGCCGGCGTGGACCTGCTGCGCTCCAAGTCGCTGGACCGCAACAGCTTCGATTCCGGCGACGGCTTCAACCGGCTCGACTGGAGCGGCCAGGACAATGGCTTCGGCCACGGCCTGCCGCCGAAACAGGACAACGGCGGCGACTGGGACCTGCTGCGTCCCCTGCTGGCCGATCCGGCGATCAAGCCGACGCCGGCCGACATCGCCTTCGCGCGCGACGCTTTCCGCGACCTGCTGCGGATCCGCGCCAGCACGCCGCTGTTCCATCTGCGTGATGCTGGCGAAGTCGCGCGCCGCCTGAGTTTCCCCAACAGCGGGCCGGGCCAGAACCCGGTGGTGCTTGCCGGCCTGCTGGACGGCGCCGGGCGCGGCGATGCGGTGTTCGACAAGCTGCTCTACCTCGCCAACGCCTCGCCCCGGGCGCAATCGCTGCTGCTTCCCGAACTCGCGGGCCAGGCCTTCGTCCTGCATCCCGTGCTCGCCGCGCCTGGCGCCGCCGACCACGCCCGCCTCGCCCTCGCCCACTTCGACCGCGCCAGCGGTCGCGTCGACCTGCCGCCGCGCGCGGTACTGGTCTACGTCCTGCCACGCAGCGGACAATGAACCCGTGAACACTCCCGCCATGAAATCCTCCGCCGTGACATCCGCCGCCGTGACCACGCTCGACACCCTGTTCCTGTTCGGCGCCACCGGCGACCTGTCGCGGCGCTACCTGATCCCCTCGATCGCCCACCTGGTGCGCGACCGGCTGCTGCCGCCGGGCTTCCGGCTGGTGGCGATCGGCCGCCAGGACATGGACGACGACGGCTTCCGCAGCTGGCTGCGCAAGGAATTGCCCGACCAGCGCGCGCGCAACAACGCGGCCTTCGAACAGCTGCTGGCGGTGACCCACTACGTCGCGGTGGACCTGTCGGACCGCGCCGCGATGGCGGCCGCGCTCTCGCCCTACGCCGATCGTCCGGCCGCCAGCTACCTGGCCATCCCGCCGGACCTGTTCGTGCCCACCTGCGAGGGCCTGCAAGCCGCCGGCCTGCTCGATGCGCCGTCGCGCGTCGTGCTGGAAAAGCCGATCGGCCACGACCTGGCCTCGGCGCGCGAGATCAATGCGCGCCTGCGCGGGTTCGCCGACGAGGACCGGATCTTCCGCATCGACCATTACCTGGGCAAGGCGCCGGTGCAGAACCTGCTGGCCCTGCGTTTCGGCAACACCCTGCTCGAGGCCGTGTGGCACCACCGCTGGATCGAATCGGTGGACATCCTGGTCGCCGAGACCGCGGGCGTGGACGGGCGCGAAGGCTACTACGCGCGCTATGGCGCGCTGCGCGACATGGTGCAGAACCACATGCTGCAATTGCTGGCCCTGATCGCGATGGAGCCGCCGTCCTCGCTCGACGCCGGCAGCCTGCGCGAGGAAAAGCGCAAGGTGCTGCGCGCCCTGCGCCCGATGACCGCCGAGGATGTCTGCGCCGACAGCGTGCGCGGACGCTACGCCGAAGGCGTGGTGGATGGCCGCGCGGTACCGGGCTTCACCCACGACAGCGAGACCGAGACTTTCGTCGCCCTGCGCGCGCGGATCGACAACTGGCGCTGGGCCGGCGTGCCATTCCGACTGGTGACCGGCAAGCGCCTGGCGCACCGGACCACGGAAGTGCTGGTCACGTTCAAGCCGGTGTCGCACTGGATCTTCGACAAGCCGCCATACTCGAGCGCCATGCCGAACCGCCTGCTCATGCGCCTGCAACCCGAGGAAACCATCGAGCTGGGGCTGATGGGCAGCCTGGCCGCGCCGGAATGGGGCGGGACCGAACTGCAGCCGCTGTCGCTGGACCTGTCCATGCCGGCGACCACGCAGCGGCGCATCGCCTACGAACGCCTGATCCTGGATGCCCTGCACGGCAACCAGGCCCTGTTCGTCACCGGCGAGGAAGTCGAGGCCGCCTGGGCCTGGATCGACAGCATCAGCGCCGCCTGGGATGGCTGCGGCGAAACCGCCAAGCCCTATCCCGCCGGGTCCTGGGGTCCCGCCGAAGCGGCCGATTTCCTGCCGATCACGGTGCCTGCGTCCAGCCGTCCGGTGGCCGGGTCATGAGCAGGATGCACGGGCACGCCGCGCTTGCCCTGCTCGCCGACATCGGCGGGACCAACGTGCGCTTCGCACTGGCCGAGCCGGCGTCGGCCGCGCCGCTGCAAGGCGACAGCGTGCGCCAGTACGAAGTGGCCGACTTCCCGAACCTGCACGACGCCGCATTGCATTACCTGGCCGAAATGCACGCGCCGCAGCCTGTCTCCGGCGTGTTCGCCGTGGCCGGGCGGATCGACGGCGACGCAGCGCGCATCACCAACCATCCCTGGCTGATCTCCTGCCGCGACACCGCCGCCGCGCTCGGCCTGGCGCACCTGCACCTGGTGAACGATTTCGCCGCCCAGGCGATGGCGGTCGAACTGCTCGCCGGCGACGACCTGGTGCGGCTGGGCGGCCCGGACTGGCGCCACCCGCCCGCGCCGCACGCGAACTTCGCGGTGATCGGCCCGGGCACCGGCCTTGGCGTCAGCGCGCTGATCGTCCGCGATGGCCGCGGCATCGCCCTGGAAACCGAAGGCGGCCACGTCGCCTTCGCCCCGCATGGCGACGAGGAAACGGCGGTGCTCAAGCGGCTGGCGGCGCGCTTCGAACGGGTGTCCAACGAGCGCCTGATCAGCGGCGGCGGACTGGTCAACATCCACCGCGCGCTGTGCGAACTGGACGGAACCCCCGTGCAGGAATTGCGCCCGCGCGACATCACCGCCGCCGGCGCGACCGGCGATGCCCGCGCTCGGCGCGCGCTGGACATGTTCTGCGCGGTGTTCGGCGCGGTGACCGGCGACCTGGTGCTGACGCTGGGTGCCTGGAATGGCGCCTTCCTCACCGGTGGCCTGGTGCCGCGCCTGTTGCCGCAGTTGCAGGCGTCGTCGTTCCGCGCGCGCTTCGAGGCGAAGGGCCGCTTCGCCGACGCGATGGCGCGCGTACCGACCATGGCCGTCGTGCATCCGCAGGCTGGCCTGCTCGGCGCCGCCGCGTTCGCGGCCCACGATGCCGGCGCGAATGCGGGCAGGCACCTCACCCACCACCTGGCGCCGTGAGCCAGCCGCGTCGCCCATGCCCGGGGCTCCCATGCACGTGATCCTGCCGCCGCGATTCCACGCCCACGCCGACGCCGGCGCCTGGGCGGAGGCTGCCTGCAGCGACATCACCGGACTCCTGCGCAACGCGCTGCGTGGGGCATCGCCCGATGCGTCGGGCAATGCGGGGGGCGCGCGCCTGCTGCTTTCCGGCGGCAGCACGCCCGGGCCGGTGTACGTCGCGCTCGCCCGCCAGGCGCTCGACTGGTCGAAGATCTGCGTGGGCCTGGTGGACGAGCGCTGGGTGCCGGTGGGCGATGCCGACAGCAATGGACGCCTGGCCTCGGAGACATTGCTGCAAGGCGCCGCGGCCGCCGCGCGATTCGAACCGCTGTTGCACGCGGGCCGCACGCTCGAGGACTGCGTCGCGCTGGCCAATGCGACGGCCGCCGGCGCGCCCGCGGCCATCGCCCTGCTGGGCATGGGGCCGGACGGACACACGGCGTCGATCTTTCCCGGCATGCGCGACATCGATGCCGCGCTCGCAGCGCACGATGACTACCTTGCCGTGGACGCCGATGGCTGCCCCGGCGCCGGCGCGTGGCGCCAGCGCATCACGCTGGGCGCCGCCGGCCTGGCACGCGCCGCGCAGCGCGTGCTGCTGATCCGGGGCCAGGCAAAGCGCGCGCTGTTCCAGCAGGCGCTGGACGGTGACGACGTCTGCGCACTGCCGATCCGGCTCGCCTTCCACGGCGCCACCCCCCTGCGCGTCCACTGGTGCCCCTGATGCCACTCCATCCCGTCCTGCACGATGTCACCGAGCGCATCCGCGCGCGCAGCCGCCGCACGCGCGAAGCCTACCTCGCCGGCATCGAGGCGATGCGCGCCGCGGGCCCGACGCGGCATCGGCTGAGTTGCGCCAACCTGGCGCATGGCTTCGCGGCGTCCGAGAGCGACAAGCCGCGGCTGCGCGGCGACGCCACGCCCAACCTCGGCATCGTCACGGCCTACAACGACATGCTGTCGGCGCACCAGCCGTTCGAGGACTATCCGGCGCGCATCCGCGCAGTGGCGCGCGCGCTGGGTGCGACTGCGCAGGTCGCGGGCGGCGTACCGGCGATGTGCGACGGTGTCACCCAGGGCCGCGCGGGCATGGACCTTTCCCTGTTCTCGCGCGACGTGATCGCGCAGTCCACGGCGATCGCGCTCAGCCACGACATGTTCGACGCGGCGCTCTGCCTGGGCGTCTGCGACAAGATCGTGCCCGGCATGCTGATCGGCAGCCTGGCCTTCGGCCACCTGCCCGTGGTGTTCGCGCCCGCGGGCCCGATGACGCCCGGCCTGTCGAACAAGGAAAAGGCCGCCGTGCGCGAGCGCTTCGCCGCGGGCCTTGCCACGCGCGAGGAACTGCTCGAAGCCGAAGCCGCGTCCTACCACTCGCCCGGCACCTGCACCTTCTACGGCACCGCCAACTCCAACCAGGTGCTGCTGGAGGCGATGGGCCTGCAGTTGCCGGGGACGTCCTTCGTCAACCCGGGCACGCCGTTGCGCGATGCGCTCACCGACGCGGCGACGGCGCGCGCGCTGGCGATCACCGCGCTCGGCGACGACTACCGTCCGATCGGCCGGCTGGTGGACGAGCGCGCCATCGTCAACGCGATCGTGGCCTTGGCCAGCACCGGTGGTTCGACCAACCACACCATCCACTGGGTCGCCGTGGCCCGCGCCGCGGGCATCGTGCTGACCTGGGACGACATCGACGCGATCGCGCAGGGCGTGCCCCTGCTGGCGCGCGTGTATCCCAACGGCGCGGCCGACGTGAACCGCTTTGCCGCGGCCGGGGGCATCGGCTTCGTGTTCCGCGAGCTGCTCGACGCGGGCTGGCTGCATGGCGACATCGCCACCATCGACGCCGGCGGGATGCGCTCGTATTCGCGCGAGCCGCGCCTGCCCGATGGCCGCCTGCAATGGGTCGACGGGCCCGCTTCGAGCGGAGACGAGGATGTCGTGCGTCCCGCAGCGCGGCCCTTCGACGCCAACAGCGGCCTGCGCTTGCTCGACGGCAAGCTGGGCCGCGCGATGATCAAGTTGTCGGCGGTGCTGCCCGAACATCGCCGCATCGAGGCGCCCGCGGTGGTCGTGGACAATCCGCAGGCGCTCAACCGCCTGCACGCGGCCAATGCCCTGCCGCGTGACTTCGTCGCCGTGGTGCGCTTCCAGGGACCGCGCGCCAACGGCATGCCGGAAATGCACAGCCTCATGCCCCTGCTCGGCATGATGCAGAACCAGGGCCGCCACGTCGCCCTGGTCACCGACGGCCGCCTGTCCGGCGCCTCGGGCAAGATCGCCGCCGCCATCCACGTCACCCCCGAGGCCGCGGCCGGTGGCCCACTCGCGCGCCTGCGCGAGGGCGACCTGATCCGCATCGACGGCGAGGCCGGCGTGCTCGAGGTGCTGGTGGATGCGGCCGAGTTCGCCGCGCGCCGCCCCGACGCCGACAGCACGCCGCCGGCCCAGGACCTGGGCCGCAACCTGTTCGCCTTCAACCGCGCCATGGCCTCGCCCGCCGACCAGGGTGCGCTGTCGATCAGCTGCGGCCCGCTGCTGCCCGAGCGGCACGGCGAGCGCGACCTCGACACCGAATACGCACTCGGCGGCGGACGCGACGCCGCTGCGGCCCCGCACGATGAAAAGGACGCCTGATGGACACCCATGACGCGCTGCTGGCCCGGCAACCTCGCGCGCTGGAGCTGCTGCGCTCCGCCGGCATCCTGCCGATCCTCACCGTGGACAGCGTCGCGCAGTCGCAGGCCATCGCCGATGCACTGTTGCAGGGTGGCCTGCACAGCATCGAACTGACCCTGCGCACCCCTGCCGCGCTCGATGCAATCACCGCGCTCAAGCGCGCCTTCCCGACCCTGCGCATCGGCGCCGGCACCGTGTTGACGCCGGGCCAGGTGCGCGCGGCGGAAGACGCGGGCGCGGATTTCCTGGTCACGCCGGGCACGACACCGGTCTTGCGCGACGCGCTTGCCACGAGCGCGCTCCCCGCCATTCCCGGCGCAGGAACGCCCAGCGAAATGCTGGTGCTCGCCGAGCTGGGCTTCCGCGTCGCGAAATTCTTCCCGGCCGCCGCTCTCGGCGGCACGACCATGCTCAAGGCCCTGCACGGTCCGCTGGCCGAACTGCGCCTGTGCCCCACCGGCGGCATCTCGGAAGCCGATGCCGCCAGCTACCTCGCGCTGCCCAACGTCGCCTGCATCGGTGGATCATGGATGCTGGCGCCAGCCTGGCTGGCGGCCGGCGACTACGCCAAGGTGCGCGACAGCGCCGCAAGGGCCCGGGCGATCGTCGATGCCCGCAACTGACCCGGCCAACGCCACGGCCTGATCGGCCATGGGCCGCCGCCCGGCGTCAGCTCGCCGGCGCCGCGCAATTGGCTGCGATGAAATCGGCCTGCGTGGGCATGACGCGGACGCACTTCGCGATCACCTCGGCGACATGCCGCACATAGCCCTCGACCTCGGCCTCGGGGCGGAGGTCGGCGAACGGATGGTAGCTGCGCGGCACCATGCGCTGCCCGATCATCACCTGCAGCCAGCTCGGGTCGGCGAAAAGTTCCAGTCCCTCGCGCTGCAGGCGGCCATTGCCGAGGAACAGGTCCATCTTGTGCTGCAGGCTGTCCGGAACCGGCATCGTCCGGCAGTAGTTCCAGAATTGCGAGTCGTCGCGGGTGGTGGCCTTGTAGTGCAGGACGATGAAGTCGCGGATGCGCTCGTATTCCCACTGCGTCTGCCGGTTGTATTCGGCGATATCGGCCGCATCGAAGCCGGCGTGCGGGAAGAAGCTGACGACGCGCGAAATCGCTGTGTTGATCAGGTGGATGCTGGTGGATTCCAGGGGCTCGAGGAAACCGCTCGACAGACCGATCGCAACGCAGTTGCGGTCCCAGGACGTCCGCCGCCGACCCGTGGTGAAGGACAGCGGGCGCGGGTCCGCCAGGGGCTTCCCGTCCAGGTTGCGCAGCAGGATGTCGGTGGCCTCGTCCTGCGCCATGAAGCTGCTGCAGTAGATGTGCCCGTTGCCGGTCCGGTGCTGCAGCGGGATGCGCCACTGCCATCCGGCGGAATGCGCCGTCGAGCGGGTCAGCGGCAGCAGCGGCCCCGCGGACTCGCAAGGCACGGCCAATGCGCGATCCACCGGCAGCCAGTGCGACCAGTCGTCGAAGCCCGCGTGCAGCGTCTGCTCGATCAGCAGGCCGCGCATCCCCGAGCAATCGATGAAGAAGTCACCGGCGATGCGCTCGCCGCTCTCGAGCACGACCGCCTCGATGAAGCCATCGGGGTCGCGCTGGATGACTTGCGCGATCTTTCCCTCGGTGCGCACGACGCCCCGTTCTTCCGAAAACCGGCGCAGGAAGCGTGCATAGAGGCCAGCATCGAAATGGAATGCGTGCGAAATGTCGGCAACCGGCGAGCCGACCATGTCCTTGCGCGCACGCATGAACCTGGCCTGCGGCGCGGCGACGGTGTTGATCGAATACGCCTCCAGCGGCAGCGCCCTGCCCAGCGCCGCCATGCGCAACCAGAAGTGGTGGAAGGGGAGCGCCTGGGTGGCCTGGCCGACGAGGCCGAAGCCATGGATGTAGCGGTCGCCGATCGCGCCCCAGTTGACGAACTCGATGCCGAGCTTGAACGTGCCCTGGGTGGCGCGCATGAACTCGTTTTCATCGATGCCCAGCGCCATGTTGAACTCGGCGATATGGGGAATGGTGGCTTCGCCCACGCCGATCGTGCCGATGTCGTCGGACTCGACCAGGCGGATGCTGCACTTGCCCTCGAGCACCTTGGCGAGCGCCGCCGCGCTCATCCAGCCAGCGGTGCCTCCGCCGACGATGACGATGTTGCGCACCGGTTCGACCTGCATTGTCCAGGACCTCGGGCGGAAGTTGGAGACATGGCCAGCATAGGCGCAGTGGCCCAAAAAAACGCCCCCGCCCTGCGGCGGGGGCTGTCGCGGGGAAACAGGTCAGAAGTTGTAGTTGGCGCCGAACAGGATCACGCGACCGAAGTCGTAGGTGAAATTCGGGATGACCTGGCCCGGATCCGGCACCGAGCCGGTCGCACTCTTGTAGTTCCGGGTGGAAGTGTGGGTCAGGTTGTAACCCTGCAACAGCAGTGATAGCCCCTTCAGCGAGCTGTCGTCGCTGAATGCGTATTCCAGCTGCGCGTCGACCACCTTGTCCGAACCCTGCTGCTTCGTGGTCGGCCGGAAGAAGATGTCACGCGTGGTTGCCGTGAAGGGCGACCGGTAGCGCTGGCTGACCCGCGCGGAGAACCCGTGCTTCTCGTAGTAGAAGGTCACGTTGTTGGAAATGCCCGACAAGCCATTGATCGACGTCTTCGAACCGGCGATCACGCGGTTGCTGTTCTGGTCGATCTGCTGGTCCTGGATGGTGCTGTTGATCTTGGTGGCGCTCACGACCATGCCGAAGCCATCGAGGGTGTCGCTGAGCAGGCCGGCGTCGAGCGACAGCGCCCCTTCGTAGCCCACCACCTTGCCGCCGTGGCCATTGAGCGGCTCGAACGACGGCCCGAACTGCTCCACGGGACCGGTATACCCGGCAGGAACCGGGACGTCGGAGTTGTCGACCGAACTCACGCCATAGGTGATGTAGCTGAGCAGGTTCTTGCGGAACGCGGCGAACGACAGGTAGCTGCGCTTTCCGAAATACTTCTCGATCGACAAGTCGAAGGCCACGGCCTTCCACGGCTTGAGTTCGGGGTTGCCGGCATACACCTGCGACCAATGACCCAGGTCCGGATTGGTCTGGCCCGGGGCAGGCACGGTGATGTTCAGCGTGGGCGTGCTGGTGCCGGCACGCATGTCGTTGATCTGCGGCCGCGCCGTGGCGACGCCGGCGCCGAGGCGCAGGATGAGGTCGGGCTTCAGTTCGGCCACCAGGTTCAGGCTGGGCAGGAAGTCGTTGTAGGTCGCGCCACCCTCCTTGCGGAACAGCAGGCTGAAGTCCACGTTGTCTTCGTTGCCCCGGTACTGCCAACCCTCGGCGTGCTGCTTGGTATGCACGCCCTGCACACCGAAGTTGCCCCGGATCGGGATGCCGTGCACTTCAGTGTTGATGTCCGCCATCACGAAGGCGGTGGTGACCTGCTCGTTGATGAAGGAATCATTGGCCTTCAGGCCGAGGACGGCGGGCTTCAGCGTCAGCGCGCCGGAACTGATCAGGTAGGGAATGTCCAGCCGGATCAGGCTGTCGACGCCCATCCAGGACATGTCGAAGGGTGCCAGGACCCCCGCTGCTGGAATCGTGCCATTGGGCTGGCCGTTGGTGCCCAGCGGGTAGATGAGCCGGGTCTCGTTGCTCTCGACGCTCTTGTCGCGCTTGGTGACATTCACAAACGCCGGGTACAGCTAAGGGAAGTCCTTGAAGAAAAAATCCGCAGCAGCTCGCCCGGCTTTGCTGCGTCCACCTTGGGTTTGTAGCCAATTTGTTGGCTTGGCGCATGCGGGATTCATCCAACACGCTTGAAGCCTGTAATTGCATACAGTTATTTCTTGCTTGCAGACTACAATCCGCCCTTATGGCAGTCAAACCAACCCCTGAATACTCCGAAGGTTCCATCCGCGTGCTCAAGGGCCTGGAGCCGGTCAAGC
>JANXUD010000074.1 GCA_025352045.1 Gammaproteobacteria bacterium
CAGGAGCGCAATATTCGTCGCGTAGTCGCCGTGTTCGCGCGAGCGGGTGCGCTCGATCACGTAGTCGGGGGTCGGCAGGTCCTGGGGCAGGCGGCCTTGGCGGCGCAGGTCCAGCAGGGACTGGGCCACCAGTTCGCGCAGATGCTCTTTCACGGGGTGGGATTCATGGGGGCGAGCCCGGCATTGTATCCCGGCCGAACGGACCCCTCCTGACTGTCATGCGGCTGTCATGGCCCGCTGCCAATCTTGGCCCCGGAAGAGAGAGCTTCAGAACGGGCCGCGACGCGGACCGGGGCACCGCCGGCTGCCGCCCACGCGACCGGCGTTTTTTTTGCCTGCTAGGCGGCGCCGGTCAATTCGGCGAAGGCCGCCACGACCGCCGCGCCGTTCGCCGGCGGCCGGGCGGCAAAGAAGCCGAGCAGAGCGGCCGTCGTGGCCCGGACCTGGGGGCCGTTCAGCAGCTTCTGCGGGCCAAACACCCGCTCGCCCTCGCGCGAATTGAAGCGGTGCAATTCAAAGAAGTAGCTCTCCTGCCCGCGCCCGAGGAAGTCCAGGCTGGGGCTGGCCGATGGTGCATCCGCCAGCGACCGGCCCGCGCGCATCTCGCGTTCCCGGCACAGGCGCAGCGCGGTATCGCACAGCAACACGAACTCCTCGCCGACGTTGGCGGTATCGAGGTCTGCGGCCAGCCGGGCCAGCCGTTCGCCGCGCCGCGCCAGCGGATCGGTGCGCCACCGCGGCAGCTCGCTGTCCAGCCACAGCGCCAGGCCGCGGGCGAGCGCGCCGCCGGCGACCTCGGGCAACTGTTCGGTGCGGGCGTTCTCCAGGGGCGTCGGCCGCGCGTCGAACGTGCTGCCGGCGATCATCAACTCGAGCGCGATGTACTGGTCCTGGTCGGTCTCGCGGCTGAAGCCGGCGGCATCGAGGATGCGGAAAGCCTCGGCGATGCTGGCGGCCTCGTTGCCGCCCACCGGCCCGGGCACGTCCACGGGCTCGCGCTGGCGCAGGTCGTGGCAGGCGGCAAACAGCAGCAGGGCCGAGGCGTCGCGCGCATCCGGCGCCGCCGCGCCCATGCTGGCCATCATCCGCGACAGCCGGCGTTCCCCGACCTCCAGGACATGGATTTCGTTGTGGTAGGCGTGGAAGTCCGTGCCGAGGCTGCCATGGCGCAGGCCGAGCCGCGCGGTGCCGAGCAGGGCGGCATCCAGGCTGCGCGCATCGGCGCCAATCGCCGCGCCCACGGCCTCCATCCGCGCGACCAGCGCCGGCTGCCGCTCTTGCAGCAGCGCCCGCGCCTGGGCCGGCCCGGGAAGGGCGAGCTCGGACGCATCGGGATGGTAGAGACTCGAATATCCGAGCAGCACGATTGGCCTGGCAGCGGGGACCCGAGGCGAGTATGCCCCAATCCCTGAACGGCGGCGGTCCTGTCCGGCAGGGCCGCCGGGCACCCTTGCAGGCTGCTCACAGCCAGCCACGCTGGGCCAGGGACGTGGCCTGGCCATCGCCGACGATGAAATGGTCCAGCACCCGGACTTCCACCAGGCCCAGGGCCTGCTTGAGCCGCGCGGTGACCGCCCGGTCGGCGGCGCTTGGCTCCGGATTTCCGCTGGGGTGGTTGTGCCCGAGGATCACCGCGGCGGCGTTGTGCGCCAGGCAGCGCCGGGCGACTTCGCGCGGGTGCACTTCGGAGCCGTCGATGGTGCCGCGGAACAGTTCTTCGTAGGCGACGACCCGGTGCCTGGTGTCCAGGAACAGGCAGGCGAAGACTTCGTGCGGCAGGGCGCGCAGCTTGCGGCTGAAGTAGGCGCCGGCCTGGGCCGGATCGGCCAGGGCTTCGCCGCGCTGCAGTTGCTCGCCCAGGTGGCGGGTGCCGATCTCCAGCGCCGCCGCCAGCGCGCAGGCCCGCGCCGGGCCGATGCCATCGAGCCTGGCGAGCTCGGCAGCCGGCCGATCGAGCAAGGCGCGCAGGCTGCCCGCCTCGGCCAGCAGTCGGCGGCCAACATCCACCGCGCTGTGCCCGCGCGCGCCGCAGCCGATGAAGATCGCCAGCAACTCGGCATCGGACAAGGCGGCGCTGCCTTGCGCGAGGAGCTTTTCCCGGGGGCGTTCGGAGGCGGGCCAATCGCGGATCTGCATGGCGACAGCGTGGCGGTGCGCGCGCGCCGAGGGCAGCGGGCGATGGCCAGCCTTCGGGTAAGCTAAGCCGCATTCGTATATCGGAATTCGCCGCATGGCCGCATTGGCCGGAGAACGGGTGCTGCTGGGCGTGAGTGGCGGCATCGCGGCCTACAAGGCCGCCGACCTGGTCCGTCGCCTGCGCGATGCCGGTGCCGAGGTGCAGGTGGTGATGACTGCCGGCGCGCAGCGCTTCGTCACCCCCTTGACCTTCCAGGCGCTGAGCGGCCGCCCGGTGCGCACCAGCCTCTGGGACGACGCCGCGGAAGCGGCCATGGGCCATATCGAACTGGCGCGCTGGGCCACGCGCATCCTGGTCGCCCCCGCCAGCGCCGACCTGGTCGCGCGCCTGGCCCAGGGCCGGGCCGACGACCTGCTTACCACCCTGTGCCTGGCCAGCGAGGCGCCGCTGGCGCTGGCCCCGGCGATGAACCGGGTGATGTGGGCGAACCCGGCCACCCAGGCCAACGTGCAGGTCCTGCGCGATCGCGGCGCGGCCATCCTTGGCCCCGGCCGCGGCGACCAGGCCTGCGGCGAGGTGGGGGACGGCCGGATGCTCGAACCCCTGCAGCTGGTCGATGCGCTGGCGGCGTTGCGCGCCCCGGGCGCCCTGTCCGGCCGCCGGCTGCTGGTCAGCGCCGGACCGACCTATGAAGACCTCGATCCGGTCCGCTACCTGGGCAACCGCAGCTCCGGGAAGATGGGCTTCGCGCTCGCCGGCGAAGCGGCGGCCATGGGCGCGGACGTGACCCTGGTGGCCGGTCCGGTCGCCTTGGCAACGCCGGACGGCGTGACCCGCATCGACGTGCGCTCCGCCGCGCAGATGCGCGAGGCCGTGCTCGGCGCGCTGGCCGGCCAGGATGCCTACCTCGGCGCCGCGGCGATCGCTGACTACCGGCCCGCGCAACGCCAGCCGGGCAAGATCAAGAAACAGGCCTCGAGCATCGCGCTCGACCTGGTGCGCACCGCCGACGTGCTGCGCGAGGTCGCGACCCATCCCGCACGCCCTGCCTGCGTGCTCGGTTTCGCCGCGGAGACCCAAGACCTGGACGCGCTTGCCCAGGCCAAGCTCACGGATAAGAACCTGGACCTGATCGCGGCCAACGACGTCTCCCGGCCCGGCCTCGGCTTCGAGGGCGATCGCAACGCACTGACCGTGTTTTCCGCTAGCCGGCGCTGGACCCTCGGTCCCGGCGGCAAGGACGAGGTCGCCCGCGGGCTGCTGGGAATCGTCGCCGATTTCCTGGACGCCCGCCGATGAGCGGTCCCGGCGCCGACCAGCTCGTCGAGCTGAAGATCCTCGACCCGCGTCTCGGCGCCGACTTCCCGCTGCCCGACTACGCCACGGCGCTGTCGGCGGGCATGGACCTGCGGGCCCTCGTGGACGCGCCGCTGGAGCTGGCGCCGGGCGAGGCGCAACTGGTGCCGACCGGCATGGCCATCCACATCGGCGACCCGGGACTGTGCGCGATCATCCTGCCGCGTTCGGGACTCGGGCACCGGCAGGGACTGGTGCTGGGCAACCTGGTCGGGCTGATCGATGCCGATTACCAGGGCCCGCTGATGGTCAGCCTGTGGAATCGCGGGCAGAATCGGCAACAGGTCGCGCCGGGCGACCGGATCGCGCAGTTGGTGTTCATGCCGGTGCGCCGCGCGGCCTTTCGGATCGTCGAGGGTTTCGAGGCAAGCGCACGCGGACAGGGCGGCTTCGGCCACACCGGCCTGCGCTGAGCGCGGGCGGTGGCCGATACAAACGAGGGGAACGGATGAAAGTCGCAATGGACCTGAAATCGCTCAAGCCCAGTTCGGGCCTGGTACTGCTCGCGGGCGTGCTGGCCCTGTTCGGGCTGTGGACCCTGTGGGGCGGCTGGCAGCGCTTCGCCGCCACGCGGGTCCAAGCGCACACCGAGGCCACGCGGCACGAGCTGGTCGGCAAGCTGCAGCCGATGCTTTCCGGCCTGCTGGAAAAGTCTGCCAACCTCCAGGGCCGCGTTGCCCTGGTCAATGCCGCGGCATCGGGCGACCTGCCCACCGCCCGCAAGATCGCCACTGACATGGTTCCGGGCACCGAGACGCTCGAGCTGTATCCGCTGGACCTGTCGGCGGCCTATGACGCGCCGGAGAAATTCGGCTTCGGCAAGCTGGCCCTGCTCGAGCGCGCCGTGCTCGAGCCCAAGCCGGTGCTGGCGGTAGTGAAGGACGCAGGGGGGCCGCGGATCGGCATCGCCTTCGTGGTCGCGCAGGATGGCGTGCCGGCAAAGCTGGTCTACCTGCGCCAGCCGATCGCGCCGATCGTGTCCCTGGTCAAGGATGCGGCACCGGGCGGTGCCTATGTCGCGCTGCGCCAAGGTGCGTTCAATGTCGTGGAAAGCGGCAATGGCACCGAACTGAAGTTCCATGCCGAAGACGGCGCCGAAGCCGTGCCCGACAGCAACCTGCGCGTAACATCCGCCGCCCCGCCCGCGGAGCCCGGCCTGTTCGGCGCCCGCGGCCTGGGCGAGCTGGGCCTGGCCCTGGTGTACTTCGCACTGGCCGGCGGCCTGTGGCGGTGGAACAAGCGGCGCCAGGGCGCGGCCGTGGCCGCGGGTCCGGTTGCCGCCGCCCCGAGTGAAATGACCCTGGCCGAGCTGCATGCCGGCGGGCACATCGTGCCGCCCGAGGAACCCAAGGTGGTGCGCACGACCAGCGAGCAGGCCGCTGCGCCAGGCATCACCCTGGACCGGAGCATCTTCCGCGCCTACGACATCCGCGGCGTGGTCGGCACTACGCTCGACGCCAACATCGCCCGGCTGATCGGCCAGGCCATCGGCAGCGTCATGCAGGAGAAGGGACAGCGCTCGATCGTGGTCGGCCGCGATGGCCGCCTGTCTTCGCCGGCGATGGCGGGCGCGCTGGTCGAAGGCTTGCGCAAGGCCGGCCGCGAAGTCATCGACATCGGCGAAGTGCCGACGCCGATGGCCTATTTCGGCAGCTTCCAGTTGCGCACCGGCTGCTGCGTGTCGGTGACCGGCAGCCACAACCCCCCGGACTACAACGGCTTCAAGATCGTCGTGGATGGCGAGACCCTGTCCGGCGACGCCATCCACAACCTGTACGTGCGCATCGCGGAGAACCGCCTGTTCCGCGCCGATGCGCCGGGGCTGCTGTCGCTGCGCGACATCAAGGCGGACTACATCTCGCGCATCTCCGGCGACATCCAGATCGAGCGCAAGCTCAAGGTCGTGATCGATTGCGGCAGCGGCGTCGCCGGCGGCATCGCACCCGAGTTGCTGGCGGCGATCGGCGCCGACGTGGAGCCGCTGTACTGCGAGGTGGATGGCACCTTCCCGCACCACCACCCCGACCCGAGCGACCCGGCCAACCTGCAGGACCTGATCAACGTGGTGCAGCGGGTCAAGGCCGACATCGGCCTGGCGCTGGACGGCGATGGCGACCGGTTGGGCGTGGTGACGCCGTCCGGCGAAATCATCTATCCCGACCGCCTGCTGATGCTGTTCGCCACCGACGTGCTCGAGCGCAATCCCGGCGCCTGCGTGATCTACGACGTCAAGTGCACCGGGCACCTTGCGACCCATATCCTGCGCCACGGCGGCAGCCCGCTGATGTGGAAGACCGGGCATTCGCTGATCAAGGCGAAGATGAAGGAAACCGAGGCCGAGCTGGCCGGCGAGATGAGCGGCCACTTCTTCTTCCGCGAACGCTGGTACGGCTTCGACGACGGCCTGTACGCCGCGGCGCGCCTGCTCGAGATCCTGGCGGCATCGCCGGACGAGGCGCAGACCCTGTTCGACCAACTGCCCAAGGGCGTGTCCACGCCCGAGCTGAAGATCAACCTGGCCGAGGGCGATCAGTACAAGTTCATCGACGACTTCACCGCCAAGGCGAAATTCGAGGGCGCACGCATCGCCACCATCGACGGCGTGCGCGCCGACTGGCCGGATGGCTGGGGACTGGTACGCGCGTCCAACACCACGCCCTGCCTGGTGCTGCGCTTCGACGCCCGCGACGCGGCGTCGCTGGCCCGGATCCAGGCCGTGTTCCGCGAGCAGATGCTGTCGGTGAACCCGGCGCTGACGCTGCCCTTCTGACGTGGGAGCGGCTTCAGCCGCGATTCCAGATCGCGGCTGAACCCGCTCCCACTGTCAGCCGGAAGGCGCCGATGGCGCCACCGTCGGGGCGGCCGCCGCGGCCTTGAGCTCGCGATAGCGCGCCAGCATCCGCGCGAACTCGCCGTTCAGTGCCACCAGGTCGGCGTGGCGGGTACGCTGCAGGGCCTCCTGTTTCATCTTCTCGGCATGCAGGTCGCGGATCATCTTCTGCCGCTCGTCCAGCACGCGGCGATTGTCCAGTTCGGTATCCGACGCCTGCGCCAGCATGCTCGCCAGGTTGTCGTTGAGGCTCTTGATGCTGATGTCGGTGGAATCGATGGTGGTCTGCAGCAGGCCGATCCGCTCGCCGTAGGCCCGGCGCATGTCCATCTCCGTCTCGTAGCTGGCCATCATGATGTCTTCGAGCCGCTTCTGCTCGGCGGCGCCCTTCTGCGCCTCGACGGCGGCCGCCGCCGCGGCGGCCTGCGCCGCACGCTCCTCCGGGGTCAGCGCGCGTTCGACCTCGCCGACCGCATTGCCGTTCCTGGCGTTGAATTCCTTGCGGGCCTGGTTGACGGCCTCGGGCGGGAGGGCATCGTCGTAGTGGACCTTGCCCTGCTTGTCGACCCAGCGGTACAGCTTGGGGCCACTCTTCGCCTGGCCGTGGGCCGCGCCGGCTGCGGCAAGGGCGAGGACCAGGGCGATGCTGAGGGAAGTGCGTGCGTTCATGCCGGTCACCGGTGCTCGTCGTCGCGGCGCATGCTGCCGTAGCGCGCACGATACGCCAACAGCGCCGGCTTGTGCTCGGCCAGGTCGGGCCGCGCAGCGGTCCATTCCAGCAGCGCATCGAGGCCTGCGACGGCGATCACGGGAATGCCGAATTCGGCCGTCACTTCCTCGGCCGCGGAACGCTCGCCGACTTGGCCGCGCTCCTGCCGGTCAAGCGCGATCAGCACGCCGCAAGCTGTGGCCCCGGCGTCGCGGATGATCTGGATCGACTCCCGGATGGCCGTGCCCGCCGTGATCACGTCATCCACCACCAGCACCCGGCCGCGCAGGGGCGCGCCGATCAGCAGGCCGCCCTCGCCGTGCGCCTTGGCCTCCTTGCGGTTGAACGCCAGGGGCAGGTCGCGCCCGCGGGCCGCCAAGGCCATGGCAGTCGCGGTGGCCAGTGGGATGCCCTTGTAAGCAGGGCCGAACAGCATGTCCACGCCCAGGCCGGCGCGCGCGAGTGCCTCGGCATAGCAGTCGCCCAGGGCCGCCAGGGCGGCGCCGGAGTCGAATAGGCCGGCGTTGAAGAAGTAGGGGCTGGTGCGCCCCGACTTCAGGGTGAACTGGCCAAAGCGCAGCACCTGGCGGGCGAGGGCAAGGTCGAGGAATCGGCGTTCATGGTCGAGCATCGTCGCGGCTTGCCGTGGGGGGACCGCCGACATTGTGCCCCGGGCGGCCGCGCGGCGGTCGCCCCCGCGGGACCGGCAGTGGCCGGTCGACGCGCGCACCGGTTAGGCTAGGGCCATGGACGAAACACGCAGGACGCCGTGAGGATCATCAGTTTCAATGCCAACGGCCTGCGTTCCGCGGCCAGCAAGGGCTTCTTCGGCTGGTTCGCCAAGCAGAAGGCCGATGTGCTCTGCATCCAGGAGACCAAGGCCCAGGAGCACCAGCTCGAGGACGCGCTGTTCCGGCCGCCCGGCTACAAGGCCTGGTTCCGCGACGCCAGCACACGCAAGGGCTATTCCGGCGTGGCCATCTACGCCAGGCAGGAACCCGATGAAGTCCGCACCGCGCTCGGCTGGCCGGAATTTGACGAGGAGGGGCGCTATATCGAGGCGCGCTTCGGCAAGCTCAGCGTCGTCTCCCTGTACCTGCCTTCGGGCTCGTCCAAGGACGAGCGCCAGCAGTTCAAGTTCAAGGTGATGGACTGGATCGCGCCGATCTTCAGCGAATGGCGCGCCTCGGGGCGCGACTACGTGCTGTGCGGGGACTGGAACATCGCGCACACGCCCAGCGACATCCGCAACGCGAAGTCCAACGAGAAGAACTCGGGCTACCTCCCCGAGGAACGCGCGTGGTTGTCGAGGCTGTTCCAGGACGAGGGCTGGGTGGACAGCTATCGCCACCTGAATCCCGACGGCCAGGACTACACCTGGTGGAGCCAGCGCGGCGCGGCCCGCGCCAACAACGTCGGCTGGCGGATCGATTACCAGGTGGTGAGCCCGGGACTGCGCGACAGACTCAAGGCTTGCGCAATCTCGCCCGAGCCGCGATTCTCGGACCACGCTCCCTTTGCTGTGGATTTCCATCCATGACCGACGCCGTGCCTGCCACCGACGCGAAGCCTGCGCGCCCGTCGGTCTGGCGTTCGTTTTCGCAGCCGGCGGCATGGACCATGTTCTTCTTCGGCTTCAGTTCCGGGCTGCCCTTCCTGCTGGTGGCGGGAACGCTTGCCTACTGGCTGAAAGAGAGCGGCATCGAGCTGAAGGAAATCACCATCATCGCCAGCGCCGGCATGACCTATGCGCTGAAGTTCCTGTGGGCACCCTTCCTCGACCACAGCCGGCCCCCGCTGCTGGCGCGGCTGGGACTGCGTCGCGGCTGGTTGCTGCTGGCGCAACTGGGGGTGGTCGCCGGCCTCGTCGGCATGGCGGTGGCCACGCCGGCGCAGCTGGGCCTGTTCATCGCCATGACGCTGCTGGTCGCGTTCGCCGGCGCCACCCAGGATATCGCGGTGGACGCCTACCGGATCGAGATCGCACCCGTCGCCGACCAGGGCGCGCTGACCGCGACCTATTCCCTCGGCTATCGCTTCGCGCTGATCCTGGCGGGCGCCTTCGCGCTCGGGTTCGCCGACCACATGCCCTGGCCGCAGGTGTACCTGATCATGGCGGTGGCGATGTTGATCCCGATCGGCGCAAACCTGCGCGCCGTGGAACCGGATTCCCGTCGCGTCGCCGCGCGCAGTTGGGGCGAGGCGATGCGGCAGATGTTCGTCGCGCCGTTCAGCGACTTCTTCCGCCGCTACGGCGTCGCGCTGACCTTGCTGCTGCTCCTGTTCATCCTGCTGTTCAAGATCCCCGAGCAGGCCCTGGTCGGCGGCATCATGAGCCCGTTCTACCTGGACATGGGCTTCCAGAAGACCGAGATCGGCGCGGTGACCAAGCTCTACGGCACCTGGATCGGCATCGTCGGCGTGTTCGTGGGCGGGGTCGCCGTGGCCCGCTGGGGCGCGCGCAAGCCGCTGCTGTTCGCCGTGATCCTGTGCGCGCTGTGCAACCTGCTGTACCTGTGGCTGATCCCCAACAAGGGCAACCTGCTGGTCCTGACGGCGGTCATCTCCGGCGAGAACTTCATGCTCGGCTTCCTGGGCACCTGCGCGGTCGCCTTCCTGTCCTCGCTGGTCAACCGCGAGCACACTGCCACCCAGTACGCCCTGCTCAGCTCGATGGTGAACCTGCCGGGCAAGGTGCTGGGCGTGTTTGCCGGCGGGATCGTCGAAGCCACCAGCTACGGGAGCTACTTCATCATCGCCACCCTGGCGGTGCTGCCGGCGACAGCCTTGTTCCTTTGGCTGCTGCCACGGCTTAAGCTCCGGGTGCCGGAGGCGTAGGCATGGCCGATTTCCTGTTGCGCGACATCGACGAGCGGGTAGCCGAGCGCATCAAGGAGCTCGCGCGCCAGCGCGGCTGGCCGCTGAACGACGTCATCCTGCACCTGCTCAAGCTCTCGCTCGGCCTGGCCGAGCCCGAACCCGCGCCGGTGCCCGGCGATATCGCCCGCCTGCTGGGCTCCTGGGATGATGCCGAGACGCGCGCATTCAACGAGGCCATGAGCGCGTTCACCGTCTTGCCCGATGACGTGCCCAGCTACCTCGAAGACGCGCCGTCCAACAAGCCCAAGCGCTAGGGCGACGACCCCGGATAGAGGGCGCCGAGCACCCGCGGGCCGCGTGCGCCGGTGACCTCGGCCAGGTTGCCGGGGCGCCGCGCCAGGGTTTCCCGCGCCAGCCAGGCGAAGGCCATGGCCTCGACGAAATCCGGATCCAGTCCGTGCGCCGCAGTCGACTCGACGGCCACGCCCGGCAATTCCGCCGCCAGGTCGCGCAGCAGCACGGGGTTGTGCACGCCGCCGCCGCATACAAGCAGCCGCGCGCAGTCCGCTTGCTCGCGGCGCAGTGCCTGCGCGATGGAGCACGCGGTGAATCGACAGAGCGTCGCCTGCACATCGGCGACGCCGAGCGCCAGCCCGGACAGCTGCGCATCCAGCCAGTCCGGTTGGAAGTGATCGCGGCCGGTGCTCTTGGGCGGCGGCAGCGCCAGCCAGGGCTCGGCCATCAACCGCTGCAGCAAGGGCGCGTGCACCTGGCCCGTGGCCGCCAATGCGCCGCCCGCGTCGTAGCGCTCGCCAGCATGCCGCAGGCACCAGGCATCCATCAGCCCGTTGCCCGGTCCCGTGTCGAAGCCGCGCACCGCGCCATCGCGAGGCAACAGCGTGAGGTTGGCGATGCCGCCGATGTTGAGCACGGCGCGCGCCTCGCCCGGATCGGCGAGCTCCGCCGCGTGGAAGGCCGGGACCAGGGGCGCGCCATGCCCGCCGGCAGCGACATCGCGCCGCCGGAAGTCTGCCACCGTGTCCACGCCCGTGCGTTCGGCGATCCAGTTGGCGTCGCCGAGCTGCAGCGTGAAGGGCGCTGCGCCGCTGGGGTGATGGCGCAAGGTCTGGCCATGCGAGCCGATCGCGCGCACCGCGGCGGCAGCGACACCCGCATCCCGCAGCAAGTCCAGGGCCGCGTCGGCAAAGGCCTGGCCCAGCCGGGTGTCGAGTTCGCCGACGTCGTCCAGTGACAGGGTCGCCTGCGCCTGCGACAGGTGGAGCACCTGCCGGGCCAGGGTTTCCGGCATCGGATAGGTGCGGGCAAAGACCAGGTCGGGCCGCGGGCCGAAACTTACCAGGGCCGCATCGATGCCATCCACGCTGGTGCCGGAGATCAGCCCAATGAAAAGCCCGCCGTCGTCGACGGCGGGCCAGGAATGCGGCGAAGCAGCCGACGCCACCGCGTCAGCGCGACGCGACGCGGGACGTGTTCTTCTCCACCGTCAGCATCTTGGCCAGCGCCGGCGCGGTCGCCGCGCGGAACTTGACCAGGGCAAGCCCGGACAGCGGCTCCGGCTTGGGCATGGTGACCGTGAGCGGATTGACGCTGGTGCCGTTGACGCGGAATTCGTAGTGCAGGTGCGGGCCGGTCGCCAGGCCGCTCATGCCGACGTAGCCGATCGTGCTGCCCTGGGCGACGCGCTGGCCGACCTTTTCCTTGCCCCAGGCCGACATGTGGCCGTACACGGTGCTGCGGCCCTGGCCATGGTCGATCATCACCACGCGCCCGAAGCCGTTCTTCCAGCCGACGAAGCTGACCTTGCCGTCGCCGGCGGCCATGATCGGCGTACCGGTACGGGCCGCATAGTCCACGCCCTTGTGCGCGCGCATCAGGCCGAGCACCGGGTGCTTGCGCATGCCGAAGGTGGACGACAGGCGGGCGAACTCGATCGGAATGCGCATCAGCACCTTCTTCAGGGGCCGGCCATTGCCGTCGAAGTACTCGGTCTTGCCGTTGGGCGCGTACGAAAACGCCGAATAGCGCTTGCCGCGATTGGTGAAGGTGGCGCCGATGACGTCGCCGGTGCCGATCCGCTGGCCGTCGCGCCACAGTTCCTCGTACACCACCTGGAAGGTATCGCCTGCGCGCAGGTCTTCGACGAAGTCGATGTCGTACTTGAAGATGTTGGCGAGGGTGTTGATCGAGCCGGCGGTCAGGCCGGCGCGGGCGCCATCGGCGTACAGGGAGCTGGTGATGGTGCCGGCGGCGATCTCGACGCGGTGCTCGATCGGCCGCGCATGCACCTGCTCGGTGATCGCGTCGCCGGCGACGCTGAGTTCGACCCGGTTGGCCGGATCCTTGTCGAAGCGCAGGGTCTTGAGCTGGCCCTGGTGGTCGAGCTCGAAGGCCAGTTCCTGGCCCTCGCGCAGGTGAGTCAGGGTGGCTTTCGCCGAGGTCTGGTCAAGCAGTCGCTGCATGAGCGTGGCCGGCAGGCGCAGCTGCTGGAACACCAGGCCCAGGGTCTCGCCGCTGCGGACGCGCACGAACTGCCAGCCTGACGTGCTGGCCAGGGCCGGGGCCCCGGCGGCGGGCAGGGGCAGGGCCAGGGAGACGCGGGCCGCGGCCGGTTCGGCGGCCGGTACCCGAGTCGCATTGGCGAAACCGGGCACGATGGCGATCAGGGCGGTGCCGACAAAACCGAACATGCCGGCCAGCAGCCAATGTTCGTGCGACCATTTGCGCGGAGCGCGTTCTCGGGGGGACTGTTGCAAAACGGACTCCGCAGGCCAAACCGGCCGGAAAGGACGGGCTACCATAACCAGAGTTAAATGGATGCGTCAAACCCTTGATGGCAATTGGGTTTTTCGGTCACAGGCCTTAACTTCACTTTAACTTCACGCCCACAAAACCGGACCCGCTCGGCCCGGATCCGCTGATTTCCAACCCGTCTCGACCGACACCTGCCTAGAAAATGACCGATCTCGACCATTCCCTCGCCACCATCGGCCGCGGCGCCGAGGAAATCCTGCCCCGCGAGGAGCTGGAAGCGCGCCTCAAGCTCGGGCGCCCCCTGCGGATCAAGGCCGGCTTCGACCCGACGGCCCCGGACCTGCACCTGGGGCACACGGTGCTGCTGAACAAGATGCGCCAGTTCCAGGACCTGGGGCACCAGGTCATCTTCCTGATCGGTGACTTCACCGGGATGATCGGCGACCCCACGGGCAAGAACGTCACTCGCAAACCGCTCACCCGCGATGACGTCAAGGCCAATGCGGAGACCTACGCCGAGCAGGTGTTCAAGGTGCTCGACCGGGACCGGACCGAACTCCGGTTCAACTCCGAGTGGTTCGACACCATGGACGCCGCCGGCATGATCCGCCTGGCCGGCCAGCACACCGTGGCGCGCATGCTGGAACGCGACGATTTCGCCAAGCGCTACGCGGCGCAGCAGCCGATCGCGATCCATGAATTCCTATATCCGCTGGTCCAGGGCTACGATTCCGTCGCCCTGAAGGCCGACGTCGAACTCGGCGGCACCGACCAGAAGTTCAACCTGCTGATGGGCCGCGCGCTGCAGTCGCACTATGGCCAGCCGCCGCAGATCGTGCTGACCATGCCCTTGCTGGAAGGCCTGGACGGCGTCAACAAGATGGGCAAGTCGCTGGGCAACTACATCGGCATCAACGAACCGGCCAACGCGATCTTCGGCAAGACCATGTCCATCTCCGACGACCTGATGTGGCGCTGGTACACCTTGCTCAGCTTTCGGGCCTCGCTGGCCGACATCGAACGCATGAAGTCCGAGGTCGCTGCCGGCGGCAATCCCCGGGATGCGAAGGTCGAACTGGCCCGCGAGCTGGTGGACCGCTTCCATGGCGACGGCGCGGGCGACGCGGCCGTGCGGCACTGGAACGAGGTGGTCCGTGGCGGCGCCATCCCCGACGACCTGCCCCTCCAGCGCATTGCCGTCCCGGCCGAGGGCATCCGCATCGGCGCCCTGCTGCGCGCCTGCGGCCTGGCCGCGTCCGGGGCCGAGGCCGGGCGCAAGCTGGCCGAGCGTGCCGTCCGCCTGGATGGCGTCATCACCGAGGACCGGGAACTGGCTCTCCGGGCCGGCACCGAGCACCTGTTGCAGCTCGGCAAACGCGGCTTTGCGCGGGTAATGCTGGTCCCCGCCTGATCCCGGGCCCATTCCGAGCGGTCCCGGGGCCGGGACGGACGCGATGCGCCTCGTCCAACTGTCAGAAATCGATTCCCGTTCCATTTCAGCTCGTGTACACTCACCGACCCTCCGGAAGATTCGTTGTCGCATGCATCGCGGCAGTCCGGAGGCTCGGCGATCGCAGGAAACCGGCTATTGACGGCCCTGCAAATCGCCCTATAATGTGCGGCTCGGTCGGGCGAAACGCCCCACCTGTCATCCTGGTCCGCCGGGGTGGCTGCAAGGATCTTTGACAGTGTGCGCAGGAAATTTGTGCGGGCGTCTGGTGGATGGGATCACATGGTCCAATCTTGCAG
>JANXUD010000078.1 GCA_025352045.1 Gammaproteobacteria bacterium
ATCGGCGCCATGGACGGCGCCGATTAGCCTACATGGACGTACTTGCGGCGTGTCCCGCCCAGACCCCTGCACCGAGCCGTCCAGGCCACGGTCATGGACGTTGTAGACTGTGGCGCATGCAATGGCGCGGCAAGCTCATCGGCTTCCTGCTCGGCCTGCTCACCCGGCGGCCGGTGTTCATCGTCGTCGGGCTGGTGCTGGGCCATCTGTACGACGCCGGCATCTTTTCCGGCCAATCTGCCGCGGCGCGCCCACCGACGCCGCCCGCATCCGGTGGCGGCGATCCCTACGCGACCCTGGGCGTCAGCGCCTCGGACAGCGATGACACGGTCGAGGCGGCCTACCGTCGCCTGATGTCCGAATTCCACCCCGATCGAGTCGCCAGCGCCGGCCCCGAGATCCGCGAACTGGCCGAACGCCGCACCCGCGAAGCCAATGCCGCCTGGGACGAGATCAAGCGCCAGCGCGGCCGATGACGCCCCTTTCCCATCGAGAGACGAGTTCCCCCATGTCCACCTGCCTGATCGCCCCGTCCATCCTGTCCGCCAACTTCGCCCGGCTCGGCGAAGACGTGGACGCCGTGCTCGCCGCCGGCGCCGACTGGGTGCACTTCGACGTGATGGACAACCACTACGTGCCCAACCTGACCATCGGCCCGCTGGTCTGCGAGGCATTGCGCAAGCATGGCGTGACTGCGCCAATCGACGTGCACCTGATGGTCAAGCCGGTGGACCGGATCATCCCGGACTTCGCCAAGGCGGGGGCGACGTATATCAGCTTCCATCCGGAGGCCAGCGAACACGTCGACCGCACCATCCAGCTGATCCATGCCAACGGCTGCAAGGCCGGCCTGGTGTTCAACCCGGCCACGCCCCTGGTCTGGCTCGACCATGTGCTGGGCGAGATCGACCTGGTGCTGATCATGTCGGTGAACCCGGGCTTCGGCGGGCAAAGCTTCATCCCCGGCGCGCTGGACAAGCTGGGCGCCGTGCGCGAGCGCATCGACGCCAGCGGCCGCGACATCCGCCTGGAGATCGATGGCGGCGTGAAGCCCGACAATATCGCCGACATCGCACGTGCAGGCGCCGACACCTTCGTGGCCGGCTCGGCGATCTTCAACGCCGCCGACTACGCCGGGGTGATCCGGCAGATGCGTGCCAACGTCGCGGCGGCGCGCGGCGCGGGGCGCGGCTGAGCGCGATGGCCGCTCCCGACCAGCTCGCGTCCGACCAGCCCGCGTCCGAACAGGCTGGGGCGCACGCGCCGGAACGGCTGGCCCCGGAGCGCCTGGCGAAGATCCTGGAGGTCACCCGCAACCTGGCCAAGCCGGCCGACCTCGACGGCATGCTGTACGAGGTGGTGGACGCGGCCAAGGACCTGCTCGATGCGGAGGGCGGCACGGTCTGGCAATACTTCCCGGGCAGCCATGAGCTCGAGATGCGCGTGGCCCGCGGCCTGGACCCGATCAGGATCCCGGCCGACCGCGGCATCGTCGGCGAATGCGTGCGCACCGGCGCCATCATCAACGTGCCCGACTGCTACGCCGACCCGCGCTTCGACCGGGCCATGGACCAGCGCACCGGGCATCGCACGCGCTGCCTGCTGACCCTGCCGCTGGTCGGCTACGACGACTCCCTGGTCGGCGTGCTGCAGGTGGTGAACCGGCACGCGGGCGTGTTCGATGCCGGCGACGAGGCCATGGCCAGCGCGCTTGCCGCGCAATGCGCGGTCGCCCTGCAGCGCATGCAGATGACCGAGCGCCTGGTCAGCGCCGAAACGCTGCGCCAGGAAATCGCCGTGGCGCGCGAGATCCAGCTCGGCACCTTGCCCAAGGCGCCGCCCGAACTCCAGGGCTATGAACTGGCCGGCCTGTTCCAGCCCACCGACGACACCGGTGGCGACACCTACGATTTCGTTCCCGCCACCGATGGCGCCCTGATGGTGCTGATGGGCGATGCCACCGGTCACGGCATCGGGCCGGCGCTGTCGGCGACCCAAGTGCGCGCCATGCTGCGCCTGGCGCAGCGTTTCGGGGCCGGTCTCGACGACACCTTCCGCCACATCAACGACCAGCTGGTCGTGGACCTGCCCGAGGACCGCTTCGTCACCGCCTTCCTCGGGCGCCTGGATCCGGCGGCGCACGAACTGAGCTACCACTCTGGCGGGCAGGGACCCTTGCTGCATTTCCACGCGGCCACCCAGGACTGCGAAGTGCTGTCGCCGACCACTTTCCCGATGGGCGCCATGCCGCTGGCCAAGCTCGGTCCGGCGCGCGTGGCGGCACTGGCGCCTGGCGACATCTTCGCCCTGGTCTCCGACGGCGTCTTCGAATACCAGGACGCGGCCGGCGCGCAGTTCGGCGAACTGGCGGTGATGGACCTGCTGCAGCGCCACCAGCGCGAGCCGATGGCCGCCGTGCTGCAGCACCTGCTCGATGCCCTGGCCGCCTTCGGCCGCGGCGCGCCCCAGCTCGACGACATCACCGTGGTGCTGGTCAAGCGCCTGGCCGATCCGGCCATCGCGCGCGACAGCGCTCCCGCGCGCGACGAGGGGGCCGCGCGCGACAGCGGGTCCGGGGCCTGGATCGAGACCCGCGCGCTGGCCCGCAGCTTCGCCGAACTGGAGCCGGCCTTCGCCTTCCTGGATGCGGCACTGCTGCGCGCCGGCGCCAGCGCCGACGCGGCCTATGCGATGCGCTTCGCCGTGGAGGAGCTGTTCACCAACATGGTCAAGTACAACCCGTCGGGCGGCGGCCAGATCGAACTCTCGCTCGAGCGCCGCCCCGGCGCCCTGGTGGGCCGCCTCCTGGATCCCGACAGCGAGCGTTTCGACGTGACCGCCGCGCCGGACGCCGACGTCGCGCTGCCCGCGGAGCAGCGCCGTCCCGGCGGCCTCGGCCTGCACCTGGTGCGGCGGCTGGTGGACGCGGTGGAGTACGATTATTCTGGTCGGCGCAGCCTGATCACCTTCAGCAAGCACATCGTCGACGCGTCCACGGTCGACACGCAGTGGGTCGGCAAGCCCGGGGAGTGAGCGCAGATGTTCGAGATCGGCCATGGCGAGCACGGCAGCATTGCCTTCACCGGCCGGCTGGACGCGGCCCAGTGCGCCAAGGCCCAGGCCTTCCTCGACGCCCAGCCGGCGCCTGCGGAATTTGACTTCGCTGGCCTGGAATACATCTCCAGCGCCGGCCTGGGGGTCCTGCTCAAGGCGCACAAGCGCCTGCTCGCGGGCGGCGGCAAGCTGCGCCTGGTCAACGTGAACCACCACATCCACGACATCTTCAAGTACTCGGGCTTCGACCAGCTGTTCGACGTCAACCGGCCCGGCTGAGGGCGTCGTCCAACCTTTTCCGCCGCCGCCCGTAGTCATGCCAGACGACTCGGATGTCGCGCTGGTGCTGAAGTGCCGGAGCGGCGACCGCCACGCCTTCGAGATCCTGCTGGTTCGTTACCAGTCCAAGGTCTTCGGCGCGGCCTATCGGGTCCTCAACCACCGCGAGGACGCCATCGACGTGACCCAGACTGCCTTCCTGCGTGCCTACGAGCGCCTTGACCAATTCGATGCGAGCCAGCCGTTTTCGGCCTGGATCTACCGGATCGCCGTCAACGAGGCGCTCGACCAGGTGCGCGGCAAGCCGCAGTCCGAGTCGTTCGAAGACGACCTGCCCGCCGAGCGCGCCGGTCCCGACCAGCTCGCCGACCAGTCGGCGTCCGACGCCGCGCTGCAGGAGGCCCTGATGTCCCTGAAGCTGGATTACCGCACCGTGCTGGTGCTCAAGCACCTGCAGGGCTGCAGCTACGAGGACATCGCGCTGATCCTCGACTGCCCGGTCAAGACGGTCAAATCCCGGCTGTTCACCGCCCGCCAGGCCCTGCGTGACGCGCTGGTGGCCGGGGGGATCGCCTGATGGCCACCGAGCGCCTGATGGAACTGATCCATGCCGACATCGACCGGGCGCTGGATTCCGCCGGCCGCGAGGAACTCGCGCGCGGCCTGCGCGCCGATCCCGAGGCCGCCACCCTGCACGCCGAGCTCGTCCACGTCGCGCGCCTGCTCGAGGGCATGGCCGCGCCGGACGCCGGCGCCGGCCTGCAGGCCCGCCTGCTGGCGGCCTTGCCGCCGGGCCCGCCGCCGTCCGCCGTCCATCCGTCGCCTGCCTCGCCGGGGCACCGGCGCGCCTGGTTGCGCTGGCCGACCCGTCGCACGGCGCCGCAGGGCCAACCGACCAACCTTTTCAATCGTGGCCCGTATACCGGTAATCCGCGTACTACTGAAAGCGAACCTGAAGTCGTAGTTCAAGCCGCAAAGCCGTCCTACCAACGAGGAAAGACCGAAATGAGCAAGAACCGCATCTATGCACTCGCCGCCCTGGCCGCCGGCATTGGCGCCGTCGGCTACTTCGGGTTCCATTCCCCGCCGGCCAACGACCAGGTGTTCGGCACCATCGCCCCGGCGCAGCGCTACCAGGCCGCCACCGTCGGCGCCGCCGACGTCACCCTGGGCGACCAGAGCACGGCGAAGTTCATGCAGTCCGACGTGTTCAAGATGATCCAGTCGGATGCCAAGTTGTCAGCCGCCCTGCGCAGTGACAGCTTCCGCCAGGCGCTCGCCAGCGACACGTTCCGCCAGGCCTTGGCCAGCGACACGTTCCGCCAGGCGCTGGCCAGCGATTCGTTCCGCCAGGCCCTTGCCAGCGATACGTTCCGCCAGGCCCTTGCCAGCGACACGTTCCGCCAGGCGCTCGCCAGCGACAGCTTCCGCCAGGCCCTCGCCAGCGACACGTTCCGCCAGTCGCTCGCCAGCGACACGTTCCGCCAGGCGCTTGCCAGCGACACGTTCCGCCAGGCGCTCGCCAGCGATTCCGCCCGCGCCGCCTTCGGCAGCGATGCGTTCCGCCAAGCGCTGGCCAGCGACAGCTTCCGCCAGGCCCTGCGTGCCGATTCGTTCAAGGCCGTGCTGGCCAGCGACGCCTTCAAGGTGGCCCTGCGCAGCGATTCGTTCCGGGCCGCGATGGCCACGGACAGCTTCCGCCAGGCGCTCGCCAGCGACACGTTCCGCCAGGCGCTCGCCAGCGACACGTTCCGCCAGGCCCTTGCCAGCGACACGTTCCGCCAGGCGCTCGCCAGCGACACGTTCCGCCAGGCCCTTGCC
>JANXUD010000091.1 GCA_025352045.1 Gammaproteobacteria bacterium
GCGACATCCGGGTCGATGGGAGCCTGAGCCGCCGTGAATTCGGAATGACTGCGTACCGCGCCCTGGTGGCCGACGATGTTGCCCTGCGCATCCGCGTGCGGCTGCGGCCGGACGCGTCCGCGCGATGAGCGCGGCACGATGACGTTGCATCAAGCCGCCCTGGCCCGGCGCGCGCTGCTCTGCCTGCTGCTGCTCGGCCTGTCGGGCTGCGTGCACCTGGCCGGGTCGGAGCGCCGGAGCGCAGCGCGCTACGCCAGGTCCGCGCAGATCCCCGCGGAGATCGCCGGGCTGGATTCCTCGTCAGCCCAGGCGATGGGCTGCCCCGGCACCTGCTGCGCCGACAACTGCGCCGTCGACTCGCCGCTGCTGGCCCTGGGCGACGCCACCCGCGCGGCCTCCGCCCCCGGGGCGCCGCGGCATGAAGTGATCCTGCTGGACGAGGGCCAGGACGCCCTGCTCGCGCGGGTGCACCTGATCCGCGCCGCGCGCACCAGCATCGACCTGCAGACCTTCCATTTCGACGACGACGACGCCGGCCGCGTGGTGCTCGATGCCTTGCGAGACGCGGCGCGGCGCGGCGTGCGGGTCCGGCTGATGCTCGATCCCCTCAACAGCCTGCCGCATCCCGAGCTGCAGGCGCAGCTGGCCAGCTTCCACGGCAACCTGGAGGTGAGGCTGTACAACCCGGTCTTCTTCAAGGCCAAGGTCAACCCGCTCGAGTTCGCCGGCGGCATCGTCTTCCACTTTCGCGACCTCAACTCGCGCATGCACAACAAGCTGATGGTGGTCGACGCCAAGGTCGCGATCATCGGCGGGCGCAACATCGAGGACGAGTACTTCGACTGGGACCCGGTCTACGACTACCGCGACCGCGACCTGTTCGTCGCCGGGCCGGTGGTGGCCGACATGGTCCGCAACTTCGAGGGCTTCTGGAGCGACCGCCGCAGCCTGCCGTCCACGGCACTGGACGACGTGGCCGACCTGCTGATCCGCTACAAGGGCCCGCCGCCTGGCCAGCCGGGTCCGCGCAGCGCGCGGGTGCAGGCGATGGCTCGCGCCGCTGCCGATGGCGCCAGCGTCGCGGCCCGGCTGGCGCCGTACCGCTTCAGCGTGGGCAAGGTGGACTTCTTCGGCGACCTGCCGATCAAGCATGCCGATGGCCCGCAGGCCCGCACCGAGGCCTCGGATGCCCTGCTCCAAACCCTGTCGGGCAGCCAGCAGGAACTGCTCATCCAGACGCCCTACCTGGTGATGTCGCGCCCGGCCCGGCGCATGTTCCGGGCGCTCTACAAGCGCACCAGGAGGCCGGTACTGGTGTCGACCAATTCCCTGGCCGCGACAGACGCCTTCCCCGTGTACGCGATGTCGCACAAGTACAAGCGCATGTACCTGCGCGAGCTGGGCTTCCAGATCCACGAGTACAAGCCATTCCCGGCGAACATGCCGATCGACTTGCGCGCCGTGCCCGGCGTTGCCGAAAAGCTGGGCGACGGCGACTTCGCGCCGCGGCGCCGCGGCGCCGGCCCGGTGCCGCTCAAGCGCGCGGGCGTGCGCATCGGCCTGCACTGCAAGTCGATGGTGGTGGACGAGCGGATCGGTATCGTCGGCTCGCACAACTTCGATCCGCGCTCGACCGACTACAACACCGAAAGCCTGGTGATGGTGCACGACCCGGCCTTCGCCCGCGCCCTGGCCGCCAGCATCCGGCGCGACATGGCGCCGGAAAATTCCTGGGTGGTGGCGCCGCGGGCCAAGCTGCCGGTGTTGTCGGCACTCAATTACAACCTGGGCAAATTCTCCGAGAAGCTGCCCATCTTCGACATCTGGCCCCTGCCCTATGCCACCAGCTACGAGCTCAACCCGGGCTGCGCGCCGCTGCCGCCGGGCGATCCCGGCTTCGCCGCCTGCTACAGCGCGGTCGGCGACTTCCCCGAGGTCAACCTGAGCCTGAAAATGATCTACACGCGCATCCTCACCGTGTTCGGGGCGGGGCTGATCCCGATCCTCTAGGGCAGGGCCGGCCTGCCGGGCGGCCGGTCCGGATTGACGGGGGATGGTCCGGAGCCTAGGCTTTCCGTTCCACGCCGCCCACCCTTCCGGACCCGCCCCATGCCCCTGGCCATCAGCTTCGAACTGTCCGACCGCGACCTGGAGCACTTCCAGAATGCGATCAAGGCAGCCACCTTCGCCGCCGGCAGCAAGACGGCCGAAGAAGTCACGAGCGCGGCGGGCAAGCTGCTCGAGGAAGCTAGCAACCTGCAGCTGCCGGACTTCATCCTCAGCCGCCTGGACAAGCTCGACGCCCTGATCGCCATGCTGCGCGACGAGGGCTGGCAGTTGCCGGAAGAAGACCGCCAGCGCGTGCTGTCGGCCCTGGTCTACTTCGCCGACCCGAACGACATCATCCCGGACAGCGTGCCGGTGCTTGGCTATTTCGACGACGCGATCGCGATCGAGCTGTGCGTGCGCGAGTTGCGCCACGAGCTGGAGGCCTACGAGGAATTCTGCGACTTCCGCCAGACCGAGGCCGAGAGCCGCGGCCTGAACCCGTCCGCCGTGGGCCGCGCCGACTGGCTGGCCAACCGCCGCAGCGAGCTGCAGGACCGCATGCACCGCCAGCGCACCCGCGATTTCGGCACCGGCTACGGGTCGAGCTCGGGCTTCGCGCGCGAGGGCTACACCTCCAGCTGGCGTCCGGGCCTGCTGCGCGTCCGCTGAGCGGGCGCGTCGCCCCTCGCGTCCCGCGCTGGCGCCGGTCGAGGACGCGGGTATGACGAGCGTCTTTCGCCAGGCCATCGACCTGGCGCAGATCAATCGCCTGTCGGCCAACAGCGCCGTCGGCCACCTCGGCATCGTCTTCACCGAGGCCGGCGAGGACTACCTGCGCGCGACCATGCCGGTGGATGCGCGCACCCTGCAGCCGTTCGGCATCCTGCACGGCGGCGCCTCGGTGCTGCTGGCCGAGACGCTCGCCAGTTTCGCGGGGATGCTGTGCCTGGAAGATCCGGGCAAGCAGCAGGCGGTGGGACTGGAGATCAACGCCAACCACCTCAGGGAAAAGAAGGAAGGCTTGGTCACCGGTACCGCGCGGCCCGTCCACGTGGGTCGCAGCACCATGGTCTGGGACATCCGCATCGAAGACGAACAGGGCCGGCCGGTGTGCGTGTCGCGCCTGACGCTGGCGGTGGTCAACCGGCTGTAGGCCGGAATTCGAGCGCGGGCTCAGCGGTGCTTGGGCCTAAAATGCAGGCATGACCCTGACCCGCCGTCCCGACGACTGGCGGCGGCCGCTGCGCTTCCTGTGGCGCCTGCCGCTGCTGCTGCTGCATGCGACGCTGGGACTGGCCCTGGTCATGCTGATGATCAATCCGCTGACCCGGCGCCTGCGCGTCCGCGGCGAGACGCTGGACCAGTCGGCGATCCGCTGGTGGTCGATCGCCATGGTGCGCATCTTCGGCATGCGCGTGCGCCGCGTCGGCACGCCGCTGCCGGGCGCGGCGCTGTTCGTGGCCAACCACGTGAGCTGGATCGACATCACCCTGCTGCACTCGCAGCGCCCGCTGGGCTTCGTGGCCAAGGCCGAGATCGCGCGCTGGCCGCTGATCGGCTGGCTGGCCAGCCGCGGCGGCACCATCTACCACCACCGCGGCGACAACGACAGCCTGCACGGCGTGATGCACCAGATGGTGCAGCGCCTGGAACAGGGCAAGGCGGTCGGCGTGTTCGCGGAAGGCCGCACCAACGACGGCCGCGCGATCGGCGTGTTCCACGCGCGCATCTTCCAGCCCGCGGTGGTGGCCAGCGTGCCGGCGCAGCCGGTGGCCTTGAAATACGGTGCGGGCGGCAGCGCGCAGACGACCGTGGCCTTCCGCGCGCGCGAGAACTTCATCCAGAACCTGTGGCGCCTGCTCGGCGAGCCCTCGCGCCAGGTCGAGGTGCATTTCCTCGAACCGGCCCGCGACGAAGGCGGCGGCCGGCGCAGGCTGGCCGAGATCTGCCGCGAGCGCATCGCGGCGGCGATGGCCTCATGAGGCGGCCACGATGAGCCCGGGCACGCGTTATTCGGCGCCGCGCTGGCTGCGCAATCCGCACCTGCAGTCGGTGATGAGCTCGATGCCGCTGCGCAAGGCCCGCGGCCTGCGCGCGCTCGAGCGCGCCGGCGCCAGAACCAGCGAGCACATCGTCGACGCCGGCGAGGGCATCCGCCTGTTCGGCCTGCACAGCACCGTGCCGGGCAGGGCCCCGAAGGCGCTGGTGCTGCTGCTGCACGGGTGGGAGGGAAGTGTCGACTCCGGCTACATGCGCCATACGGCGGCCCGCCTGCTCGAGCATGGCTTCGACGTGTTCCGCCTGAACTTCCGCGACCACGGCGACACGCACCATCTGAACGAGGGCATCTTCCACAGTTGCCGGCTCGACGAGGTGGTGCGCGCGGCGAAGTGGGTCGGCGAACATTTCGAGGCGCCGGCGTACATGGCCGCCGGGTATTCGCTGGGCGGCAACTTCGTGCTGCGCCTGGCCCTGGCCGCGCCGGCGGCGGGAATTCCGCTGGTGCATGCGGCCGCCGTCTGCCCCGCGGTCGATCCGTCGGCGGTGATGCGTGCGCTGGAAACGGGCTCGCCCCTGTACCACTGGTATTTCATGCGCAAGTGGCGCGGCTCGCTGCGCAAGAAGCGCGCCCTGTTCCCGCAGCACCACGATTTCGACGACGTGACCCTGGCGCGCGACATGCGCGGCCTGACCCAGTGGCTGGTGGACAAGCACACGGACCTCGGCGACGTGGAGAACTACTTCGACGGCTACGCGGTGGCCGGCGGACGGCTGTCGGAACTGACAGTGCCGGTCAGCGTGCTGGCCGCGGCCGATGACCCGATCATTCCGGTGGACACGCTGCACGCGCTGCAGCTTCCCGCGCATTCCACGATCGAGATCGCCGAGCATGGCGGCCATTGCGGTTTCATCGAGGGGCCCGACCTGCGCGGCTTCGCCGAGCGCTGGGTCGCCGCGCAACTCGAGGCCGCGTTGCCCGCGCTCGCCGCCACGGCAACCTGACCGACCTCAGTCAGTCGGCGGGAGTCCCTGCAGGCACAGGACCTCGTACGGGCCGGTGTTCGCCTTGCCGCCGAAGGGACCGTTGAACAGGGCGCGCGCCCAGCCTTCGGCACGCGCGGCCTGCGTCTGGTCCAGTTGGTCGCGCAGGTACACCAGGACGCGTTCCGGGCCCGGCTCGACCGCCGCCGGCGACGCCAGCGACTCCAGCACGGCCAGCCCGTAGCTTCGTTCGGGATCTGCTGCGGGCAGGACGCGCCGCATCCAGGCGTAGCCCGGCCCCACGTGAGGGACGTCGACGTCATTGCCCTCGTTGTGACTCGGTGGACCGCCGTACATCACCTGGGCGATGTGCACCATGCGCCATTCGCCTGACGCGACGCCGGCATCCACGAAGCGTCGCGCATTGACGCGATACGCCTGGAACGTCGCAGGATCGTCCCGCATGCGATGCGGCATCGGCAAGTCGGCGGCGGCAAAGCAGAACGCCGCGTCGCGATCACCGGCATTGGCAGCTTCCAGCGCCAGTCGGATGGCGCTGCCGTCCTCCGTCCGCCCCTCGTCGGCCTGGCACTCGGCGCGGTCGCGTTCCAGTCGCGCGCGCTCGGCTACCCCATGCGCCTGCGCGCTCGCGCGTTGCTCCGGCGTCGCGCCGCCCAGCGCGTGCGCCTGCATGCCGGCAAATCCGGGGTACGCGTACATCCTCCGCAGCGTGGCGTCCCACAGGCACTGGCGCATATGGGCAAACGCGGCCGGCGCCGTGGAGGACGCCGCGTCGTACGATCGCGGGCGCATTGGCCCGGATGGCGCGTCGACGCGCGCGCCAGGGGCCGTCGAGGCTCCGCTGGCTTCTTCCGCGCCTACCGCACGCGACGACGTGGTGGACGGACCGGCCGCGGGCGCGCTCCCTGTGGCTGCGGAGGTGGCCGGCGCGCTCGCGAGAGAGGCCAGCAGTGCCACGCCCAGCACGATCCGATACCAGGCGAACACGGTGAAGCGATGCGTCTGGATGTAGCCGAGCAGCCACTTCACCGCGACGAAGGCGGTGATCGCCGAGACGACGAGGGCGATGCCCAGCCCGGCCCAATCCTCGCCGGCCGCGCCGCCGTTCTTGAGCACGTGCAGCAACTCGTAGCCGGTCGCGGCGAACATGGTTGGGATGCCGACCAGGAAGGCGAACTCCGTCGCTGCCACGCGGCTGCCGCGGCCGAACAGCAGCGCCGCGAAGATCGCCGCCGCCGCGCGCGACGTACCGGGGAACACACCGGCCACCACCTGCGCCACGCCCACCAGCGCCGCCACCTTCCACGACACGTTGTCGCGATCACCGCCGGCCCCGTCCGCGTCGCCACCTCGGCGCGCGGCCAGCGCCTCGGCGCCGAGCATCACGATGCCGCCGAGCAGCAGCGCCCAAGCGACGGGCGCCACTGTTTCGGGCAGTTCGACGCCAAGTTTCTTGACGATCAAGCCGAGCGCCGCGGTCACGCCGAAGGCGAGCGCGAGTTTCATCGAGTAGATGCGGTTGCGTGGCTCGCGCAGGCCGAGCACCAGTTCGACCAGGCGCGCCCTGTAGATCAGCACCACCGCCAGGATCGCGCCGGCCTGGATGGCGATGTTGAACAGGTCCGAGCGCTTGCCCAGCCAGTGCTCGGCGATCAGCAGGTGGCCGGTGCTGGAGACCGGCAGGAATTCGGTGATGCCTTCGATCAGTCCGAGCAGCAGCGAGGAAAGGATGTCGTTCATGTGGGAGCGGCTTCAGCCGCGATCGGCAGGGACCAGGCCGGATTGTGGCAGAGCCCGCGGTCCGGATCGCCCTGCGTGCACCTGTGCCCGCGCCGGTGCACACTGGGCCATGGCCCAGCGCTCCGCCGTCGCCCGTGGTTTCGACCGCCTGTCCAAGGCCTGCGCGCGCTGGACAGGCCGCCCGCTGACCTTCGGACTGGCGGTGTTCGCCGTATTGCTATGGCTCGTCACCGGCCCCTACTTCCACTACAGCGACACCTGGCAGCTGGTGATCAACACCGCCACCACGGTTATCACCTTCCTGATGGTGTTCCTGATCCAGAACACCCAGGCCCGCGATACCGAGGCGATTCAGATCAAGCTGGACGAACTTATCCGCGCCACCGAGGCCGCCAGCAATGCGCTGATGGACCTGGAGGAGCTCGACGAGCCGACGCTGGACACGTACCGCGCGCACTATGAAACCCTGGCCCGCAACGAGCGCACGGCCGGCGGGCCGCCTGACCGGGCTGCCCCAACCGGCGAGCACCGAACGGGCAGTTGAGTGCGCGGCCGCGCCGCGCGGCATCAATGCGCCGTATAGCCGCCATCAATCGCCAGCTGCGCGCCGGTGACGAAGCGCGACTCGTCCGAGGCCAGGTAGACCACGCCCCAGGCCACGTCGTCCGGCTCGCCCATGTGGCCGAGCGGATGCAGCAGGCCGGTCTCGCGTCGCGCCGCCTCGATGTCGGTCGCGCCGCTGGCGCGCAGGTGCGCCTCCACCATCGGCGTCCAGATGAAGCCCGGGTGGATCGAGTTCACCCGGATGCGGTCGGCGGCGTAGAGCATCGCGTCGGTCTTGGTCATCAGGGTGAGCGCGCCCTTGGATGCATGGTATGGAGGTACGTCCGGCGCGCCGACCAGCCCATAGATCGAGCTCAGGTTGACGATGCTGCCGCCGCCGCTGCGGCGCAGCCGCCTCGGTGATTTCGTGGGTTGGCTTGTTCACGCCAGCGATGCCGGCATTGTTGACCAGCACGTGCAGCGCGCCGAAATGCGCGGCCACCGCGTCGAGCGCCTGCGCGACCGCCTGCTCGTTCGACACGTCGACATGCCAGTAGCGCGCCGCGGGGCCACGCCGGGGTGGCAGCGCGCGGACCATGGCCTCGCCCGCCGCGTCGAGCACGTCGAAGGCGGCGATGAAGGCGCCTTCGTCGGCCAGGCGTTGCGCGCATGCATGGCCGATGCCCTGCGCAGCCCCGGTGATGATGCAGACCTTGTTGGCGACCCGGCCCATGGCGATGCTCCCTGTTGCAGGCGATGACGCGGCGGCTGCGTCGCGCAAGCCCGCGCGCCGTCCCGAATCCAGACTGCGCGCGGCCGCCGCCTGGCGGGTTGACCTGGATCAGTTACCGCGCCGCGCGCCAGCCGCACGCAGGCCGCGTTCGATCGCGTCCACTGCGGCCAGCAGGGGCATCGGCAGCAGGAACGCCGCCAGTGCCAGCGACGCCGGCGCCGGCGCAAAGCCGAACCAGGTCGCGGGCGTGGCGACGCGGGTTACCAGCCACAGCATCGCCAACGCCAGTGGCACCAGCACCTGGAAAGGCCGGTTGGCGAGCAACTCGCGCAAACCACCGTGCGCGCGATGCACCACCAGCAGGCCGAGGTTGCCGGCCACCAGGGCGATGAAGCACAGGCCCGCGACCTGCGGATGCGGCAGCCCCAGGGCACGCGCGCCCAGGTACACCGCCAGCACGGCCGCGAAGGCCGCCAAGCCCATGCCCAGGCCGCCCAGCAATGCCGCACGGCCGAGCAGCCGCTGCGCCGCGGGGCGCGGCGGCCGGCGCATCAGGCCGGCCGCCTCCGGCTGGCGCTCGAACACCAGCGTGGAGGCCGGGTCGATGATCAGCTCCAGGAACACCACGTGCACCGGCAGCAGCACCAGCGGCCCGTCGGCGAGCAGGGGCAGCAGGGCCAGGCCGGTGATTGGCACGTGCACCGCCAGGATGTAGCGCACCGCGCGCGCGATGTTGTCGTAGATGGCGCGGCCCAGGCGCACCGCACGCACGATGGTGCCGAAGTCGTCGTCGAGCAGGACGATGGCGGCGGCCTCGCGCGCCACGTCCGAGCCGCGCCCGCCCATCGCCAGGCCGATGTCCGCCGCCATCAGCGCGGGCGCGTCGTTGACGCCGTCGCCGGTCATCGCCACCACCTCGCCGCGCGCGCGCAGCGCCTGCACCATGCGCAGCTTCTGGTCGTGGCGCACCCGCGCGAACACATCGCGGTCGTCGAGCGCGCGCGTCAGCGCGTCGTCATCCATGGCCTCCAGTTCGGCGCCATTGGCCACCGCGTCGGGGCGCGCCAGGCCTGCCTGGCGGGCGATGGCGCGCGCGGTGTCGGGATGGTCGCCGGTGAGCATCAGCACGCGCACGCCGGCGGCGCGCGCTTCCGCCACCGCATCGATGACGCCGGGGCGCAGGGGATCGGCCAGGCCGACCAGGCCTTGCCAGTCGAAGTGGTAGTCGCGCGGATCGGCAGGCAGCGCGTCGGCGTCGGCGACGTCCTCGTGGCTGGCGCTTGCGACGCCGAGCACGCGCAGCCCGCGGCCCGCCATGGCGCTGGCCGCGGCCAGCACCTCTGCGCGCGTCGTTGCATCGAGCCGGCACAAGTCGGCCACGACCTCTGGCGCGCCCTTGCAGGCGATGCGCAGGCGCGCCTCGCCCGGCATGCGCCAGGCATGGGTCACCGCGAGCAGGCTGCCGCCGAAGGGATAGTCGCGCAGGCGCAGCGCGTCGCCGGTGCGCGCGCCGGCGGCGTCGCGGATCGCGCGATCCATCGGATCCAGGCCGGCGTCGTCGCAGGCCAGGGTGGCGCTGTCGAGCAAGCGCCGCAGCGCTGGCTGCGTGCCGGCCGCCGCGGCGGCGCCGGCCGCGCCGGGGGCCTGCAGTTCCGCCACCGCCATGTGGTTCTGCGTCAGCGTGCCGGTCTTGTCGGTGCACAGCACGGTCAGCGTGCCGAGCGCCTCGATCGCGCCGGCGCGCCGGACCAGCGCGCGATGCCGTGCCATGCGCCAGGCACCGAGGGCCAGGAACACCGCCAGCACCACGGGGAATTCCTCCGGGATGTTGGCGATCGCCAGGGTGATCGCGGCCAGCAGCGCCTGCAGCCAGTCGCCGTGGCGATGCAGGTGCAGGGCCAGCACCGCCACGCTGCTGGCCAGCCCGAGCGCGGCGAACACGCCGACCACGCGGCGCATCTCGGCCTGCAGGCGGGTGCGTGGACCACGCAACGGTTGCAGGCTGCCGCCGATCCCGCCCATGGCCGTGTCCTTGCCCGTGGCGGTGACTTCGGCCACGCCGTGCCCGCGCACGACCAGGGTGCCCGCCTGCAGTCGCGCTGGCGCGTCACCGGTGCCAGGCGTCGCCGGCACGCGCTGGACCGGCACCGACTCGCCCGTGAGCAGCGATTCGTCGAGCATCAGCGACCGGCCCTCGAGCAGGCGGGCGTCGGCCGGCACGCGATCGCCCTCGCCGAGTTCGATCCAGTCGCCGGGCACCAGCTCCGTGGCGGGTCGCAGCTGCAAGCTGCCATCGCGCCGCACCCGCGCCTGCGGCGCCGACAGGTCGCGTAGGGCCTCGAGCGCATGCTCGGAGCGACCCTCCTGCACCACCGTCAGCGCGATCACCGCCAGCACCGATACCAGAAGCACCAGCGCATCGCTGTGTTCGCCCAGCACCAGGTAGATCGCGCCGGCGCCCAGCAGCAGCAGGAGCATTGGTTCGCGCAGCACGCCCAGCACGATCGCCGGCAGCGGTCGCCGCCCGGGTTGCGGCAGCGCGTTCGATCCGTGCACGCGCAGGCGGGCCGCAGCCTCGGGACTGCTGAGGCCGCCGTCCATCAGCCGGGCGCCAGCGCCACGCGCTCGAGGTAGTCGGGAACGCGCGCCGCCCAGCCGAGCTCGTGTTCGATCCGCGCGCGCAGCGCGTCCGACGCATCCGGTTCGCCGTGGGTGACGAACACGCCGCGCGGCGGGCGCGGCGCCGCGCGCAGCCAGGCCATCAGTTCGTCCGCATCGGCATGCGCGGACGCGGCACCGAGCTGGATCACCTGGGCGCGGATCGGCACGTCCTGGCCATAGATGCGCAGCGACGTGGCGCCGGCGGCGAGCTTCGCGCCGCGCGTGCCGCCGGCCTGGAAGCCGCTGAGCAGGATCGCGTTGTTCGCATCCGGCCCGAACGCGGTGATGTGGTGCAGCACGCGGCCGCCGGTGGCCATGCCGCTGGCCGACACGATGATCATCGGCCCATGCCGGCGGTTGAGCGCCTTGGATTCCTCGACGCTGTTGACGATCCGCGTGCCCTGGACCATCGCCGACAGCGCGGCATCGTCGAGCCGGTGCTCGTCGCGATAGTCGCGCAGCATCGCGCCGACATCGGTGGCCATCGGGCTGTTGAGGTAGACCGGCACGCGTGGAATGGCCTGCCTGCCCTGCAGGTGCGCGATCAGGTGCAGCAACAGCTGCGCGCGGCCGACCGCGAAGGCCGGGATCACCGCGACGCCGCCGCGCGCCAGCACCGGTCCGAGCGCGGCGGCGAGCTCCGCACTGGCATCGACCGGGGCGTGCAGCCGGTTGCCGTAAGTGGACTCGACCACCAGCCACTCGCACTCCGCCGGCGGCTCCGGCGCGCGCATCAGCGCGTCGGCAGGGCGGCCGATGTCGCCGCTGAACAGCACCGTGGTGCCGCCGCCGCGCAGTTGCACGGACGCGGCGCCGAGGATGTGCCCGGCGGGACGGAAGCGCGCGACGATACCGGGCGCCGGGTCGAAGTCCTGGTCGAAGGGTGTCGGCAGCAGGTGGCCGAGGCTGCGCCGGGCCTCGTCTTCGCCATACAGGGGCTGCGCCGGATGGTGCTTGGAGCTGCCCTTGCGGTTGGCGTACTCGGCTTCTTCTTCCAGCAGCCGGCCCGAATCGGGCAGCAGCAGCGCGCACAGGCTGCGCGTGGCCGGCGTGCAACACACCTTGCCGCGGAACCCGTCCATCACCAGGCGCGGCAGGTAACCGCTGTGGTCCAGGTGCGCGTGGGTGAGGATCACCACGTCCAGGCTGGCGGGATCGAAGCCCGGCGGCGCCCAGTTGCGCAGCCGCAGCTGCTTCCAGCCCTGGAACAGTCCGCAATCCACCAGCACGCGGCGGCCGCCGCATTCGATGAGGTAGCGCGAGCCGGTGACGGTGCCGGTAGCGCCGTGGAAGGTCAGGGCCATGCCATCCAACGGCGCGGCCATCAGTGCGCGAACAGCACGGGCAGGTCGGCCTGGGCGAGCACCGTGCGCGTGGCGCCGCCGAGCACGACCTCGCGCCAGCGCGCGTGGCCGTAGCCGCCCATCACCAGCAGGTCAGCGCCGGTCTCGCGCGCGTGCTGCATGATCACCTCGCCCACGCTGCGGCCGGCGGCCGGCAGGCTGGCGATGCGCACGCGCAGGCCGTGGCGGGCGAGATGCCGTGCGATGTCCGCGCCCGGGTCCTGGCCATGTTCGTGTTCGGACACCTTGGGATCGACCACCAGCAGCTCGAGTTCGGCATCCGGCGCCAGCAAGGGCAGGGCATCGTGGATGGCGCGCGTGGCCTCCGGCGTCGGCTTCCAGGCGAGCAGGGGCCGGCGCGCCGGCGTGGCCACGCGCACTCCCGTCGGGACCACCAGCACCGGGCGCCCGGAGCGCAGCAGCAGGCTGCGAAAGCTCAGGCCGGCGTGGGCGTTCGACCCGTCGGCGCCGCCGACCACCACCAGGTCCGCGTGCCGCGCCTGCCAGGCCGCCGTCTCCTCGCTCCACAGGGCCACCAGCTCCGACAGTCGCACCTCGCTGCTGATGGCTTGCCGTGCAAGCCGGTGTTCGGCGGCTGCCACCCGCGCCATGGCCAGGCGTCGCGCTTCCTCCAGCTGTCCGCGGGTCAGGTCAGCTGGCAGGGCGCCGAGCTCCGAGACCATGGGCAGGGGGTGTTCCAGGGTGACCAGGGCGCTGACATGCGCCGAATGGGCCAGGGCCAGGGCCGCGGCGGCGTCGAGCGCGGCCTCGTCGGAGCCGCCATCGAGCAGTGGCACGAACAGTTCGCGAATCATGACGATGTCTCCCGGAACCAGCGTGCCTGCACCATGCGCCGCCGCCTGCGAGGCGGCCTTGACCTCGGTCAACCCGGGGGCGCGCGAGACCGACCAGTGCGGGCCAGCGGCAGCGTCCCGGCGCGCGCGGCGCTGGGCCTCGGCCCTGTGCGGGATGCCCTACAATTCCGGGGCCGTCGAACCCGGCAGGCTCGGAGCGCCGCATGCAGTTGTCCGCGTTCATCGAGGCGAACATGGAGCGCATCCTGGTCGAATGGGATGCCTTCGCGCGCAGCCTGCCGGTGGCGGGCGCGCCCCTGGACCAAGCCACCCTGCGCGACCACGCGCGGCAGATGCTCGAGGCGATCGCGCTCGACCTGCAGGAAGAGGAAACCGCCCGCGAGGCCCTGCTCAAGTCCCGCGGCAAGGCGCCCGGCGAAGCCGACCCGGAAACGCCCGCCGCCGAGCACGGCACGCTGCGCCACACCAGCGGCTACACCCTGCTGCAGCTGACCGCCGAGTTCCGCGCGCTGCGCGCCACGGTGCTGCGCCTGTGGCTGGCGCGCGAGCGCACGCTGGAGGATCCGGATTTCCTCGAGGTCATCCGCTTCAACGAGAACATCGACCAGGCGCTCGCGCAATCGGTGATTACCTACTCCTCGCGGGTGAATCGCACGCGCGACACCTTCCTGGCCATGCTCGGGCACGACCTGCGCACGCCGCTGTCGGCGATGACCATGGCCGGCGAACTGCTGGCGCGGCCGGATACGCCGCCGGAGGTGCTGGCCACGCTGGGCGCGCAGGTCATGCGCAGCGCCGCGTCGATGGCGACCATGGTCAGCGACCTGCTGGAGTACGCGCGCAGCCAGATGGGCGGCGCGGTGCCGCTGGTCCTGCAGAACGCCGACATCACGCAGCTGTGCGGCTGGGCGATCGACGATGCCCGGGCCGCGCACCCGGAGTGCCGCTTCGAGTGGCAGCCGCAGGGCGACCTGCGCTGCGCGCACGATTCGTCCCGGCTGCAACAAGTGCTGGCCAACCTGCTCAACAACGCGGCGGAGTTCTGCGATGCCGGCACCCCGGTCCGCCTGGTCGCGCTTGGCGAAGCCGACGCGGTCGTGTTGCAGGTCTGCAACGTCGGCGCCGTGATCCCGGCCGAGTCGCAGCAGGCGATCTTCGACCCGCTGGTGCAGCTGGCGCGCGAGGCGCGGGTCGGCCAGCGGCCGTCGACCAGCATCGGCCTGGGCCTGTTCATCGCGCGGGAAATCACCCAGGCGCACGGCGGCACCATCGACGTCGAGTCGGGAGCCGACGAGGGGACGGTGTTCAGCGTTCGGCTGCCGCGCCGCGAGGCGCCGAGGCCGTCCGGCGGCTAGCCGCCTCGCGGCAACGCCAGCCTGCCGGCACGATCAATGCACCAAAGAAGGGACGACCGCGCCAAACTGGTGCAGTTCACCACCATGCTCGCGCCCGTCGACCAATGGAATCAATGGCTTGGGTGGGAGGCCGCGATGGCGCGGGTCTTGCTATAAAGCCTGGGTCCACTCACCCAAGGGGAAGCCCATGTCCTACGAACACGTGCAGAAGCTGGTCAAAGACAACGCCGTCGAGTTCATCGACCTGCGTTTCGCCGACATGCGCGGCGTGCAGCACCACGTCACCTTCCCGGCCAGCATCCTGGAGCCGGGCCTGTTCGAGGACGGCAAGATGTTCGACGGCTCCTCGATCTCCGGCTGGAAGGGCATCAACGAGTCCGACATGATCCTGCTGCCCGACGCGGCCACTGCCGTGCTCGATCCGTTCACCGCCGACCCGACCCTGATCCTGGTCTGCGACATCCTCGACCCGGCCACCATGCAGGCCTATGCGCGCGACCCGCGCGGCGTGGCCAAGCGCGCCGAGGCCTTCCTCAAGGCCAGCGGCATCGCCGACCAGGCCTTCTTCGGCCCGGAGCCGGAGTTCTTCATCTTCGACAGCGTCCGCTTCGCCAACGACATGGGCCACACCTTCTTCGAGGTGGACTCCGAGGAAGCGCACTGGAACTCCAAGAAGAAGTACGAGCACGGCAACACCGGCTACCGGCCGGGACTCAAGGGCGGCTACTTCCCGGTCGCGCCGACCGACACGCTGCACGACATCCGCGCCGAGATGTGCAAGGAACTGATGGCCGCCGGCCAGGAAGTCGAAGTGCACCACCACGAAGTCGCCAACGCCGGCCAGTGCGAGATCGGCACCAAGTTCAACACCCTGGTGCAGAAGGCCGACGAGCTGCTGATGATGAAGTACATCATCAAGAACGTGGCGCACCGCAATGGCAAGACCGCCACTTTCATGCCCAAGCCGCTGGTCGGCGACAACGGCAGCGGCATGCACGTGCACCAGTCGCTGGCCAAGGGCGGCGTCAACCTGTTCAGCGGCGACGGCTACGGCGGCCTGTCGCAGCTGGCGCTGTGGTACATCGGCGGCATCTTCAAGCATGCGCGCGCGATCAATGCCTTCGCCAACTCCACCACCAACTCCTACAAGCGCCTGGTGCCGGGCTACGAGGCGCCGGTGATGCTGGCCTACTCGGCGCGCAACCGCTCCGCGTCGTGCCGCATCCCGTATGTCGCCAACCCCAAGGGACGCCGCATCGAGATTCGCTTCCCGGATCCGATGAACTCCGGCTACCTCATTTTCGCCGCGCTGATGATGGCCGGCCTGGACGGCATCAAGAACCAGATCGACCCGGGTGCGCCCAGCGACAAGGACCTGTACGACCTGCCGCCCGAGGAAGAGAAGAACATCCCGACCGTCTGCCACTCGCTGGACCAGGCGCTCGATGCGCTCGATGGCGATCGCGACTTCCTCAAGGCCGGCGGCGTGTTCACCGACGACTTCATCGACGGCTACATCGCGCTGAAGATGGGTGAGGTGACCAAGTTCCGCGCGGCGACGCACCCGCTCGAGTACGCCATGTACTACGGCATCTAAACCCTGAACGGGGCCGGTTCCTTCACATTCGTGACGGAACCGGCCCCGTTCAGAATGCTGAGGATCAGTGGGCGGCGACCGCCGCCTGGGTGCCGATGTGCTTGTCGAGGAAGGCGAGCAGGCGCGCATAGAACTCCTGCTCGTAGCGGTCGATCACGATCGTGTGCCCGGTCTGCGGGACCTCCCAGTACTCCACCGCCGCCTTGCGATCCTGCAAGGCCTCGAGCAGGCGATGGGCGTGCTTCACGTCCACGCGCGCATCCAGCCGGCCATGCACCAGCAACACCGGCAACTTGATCCGGTCGGCCTGCTGGAGCGGTGAGTTGGCAGCCAATTCTGCCGGGTCCTTGCCGATGGCCCGTTCCAGGTACAGCTTGCCGTAGTCGCTGCGCCGGATGCTGCCCCACTGGTACATCTTGGACAGGTCGTAGGGACCCGATACCGCCACTGCGCACTGGTACAGGTCGGGGTCGCGGATCGGTTCCATCAGCGCGGCATAACCGCCGTAGCTCGCGCCAAAGATGCACACTCGCTTCGGATCGACGACGCCCTGGGCGATCACGAATCGCGTGGCGTCGGCGATGTCAGCCTGCATCGCACCGCCCCACTGGCGTAGGCCCTTGTCGGCGAAGGCGCGGCCATAGCCGCCCGAGCCGCGGAAGTTCACCTGCAGCACGGCGTATCCGTGCTGGGCCAGCAGCTGGGTTTCCGGGTCGTAGCCCCATTCGTCGAAATACTCGAACGGCCCGCCGTGCGGCAACACCACCAGCGGCAGCGATTTCCCCGCCTTGGGCGGCAGGGTCAGCAGGCCATGCATCGCCAGGCCATCGCGCGTGGTGAATTCCACCGTCGACTGCGTCGCCTGGGCGCCCGGCTCGATCCAGGGCTTGCGTCGCGACAGCACCTTGGCCTTCATGGCCTTGCGGTCGAACAGGTAGAAGGTGCCAGGGTCGCGGTCGCTGGTCGCAAGCACCACGATCCACTGGCCGTCCCGCGAGGCGCTGTGCACGAAGACCTCGCGCCCGGGAAAGGCCTGGTGCAGCGACGCCAGGATGGTCGTGTCCGGATGCGTCGTGTCCCAGAACTCGACGGTCGGACGTGTGGGCCCGAAGCGGGCGCCGATGACGTCCTTGCCATCGAGCGAACGCAACAGGCGGACGGGGTCCGAGGCGGCATTTTCGTACACCGGCGTGCGCGCGCCGGTGGCGAAGTCGTAGCGTTCGACCAGGTCCGTGCCCTGCTTGCGCTGCGCCTGCAGCAGGCCGTAGCTGCCATCGCGCGACACGGCCAGCGGCGTGACGTCCACCCCGGTGCTGGCGCTGTCGTTGAACACCTTCCACCCGCCGGCGGCATCGCGCACCCACGCCTTCGTGGTCCCGTCGTCCTCGACGCCGAAGGCAAATCGCACCTTGCCCTTGCGGTCAGCGAACATCGCGGTGTCCTGCGGCCCGGTGACCAGCAACTCGCCCATTCGGCGCAGCCTGTTGATGTCGGCCAGGCGCAATTGCGGCGTGCAATGGCCGGGGCTGGAGTTGGGCGCGCAGCGCAACACAAGGATGTGGTCGGGATCATCCTCCACGGTCGAGAAGAAGGTGCCCGGCAGCTGGAGGCTGTCCGTGCCGTCCACGCGCACGACCGACAGCATCGGGTCGACCATGCTCATGCCGTAGTAGGAGTCGGCGCGGTTGGCGCCGACGATGATGCGGTCGTCGTCCAGCCAGATGATCTCGCTGATCTCGCCCAGCTTGCCCGGGTCGAGCTGGAGGATCGGCTCGAGGGTGTCGCGCTTGTGGATCGAGACCACCGAGCCCTCGGGCATGCGCCGCTCGATCGCCACCAGCTTCCCGTTCGGCGACAGCCGGAACTGCTCGAACTCGGCCCGGCGCAACAGGGATTTGGTCAATTCGTCCGCCGCGGGAGCGCCGGCCGCAAGGGCGGCGGGCGCGGCGAGGGCGAGCAGCAAGGCAAACCAGGTCGGGCGCATGCAGGCTCCAGGTCGGGAAAGCCAGCACTATGCCCGAAGCAGGCGGCAGTTCGCGTGGCCGCGCCGCCGGGCGGGGCTGAATCGCGCATGGCCAGGCGACGGTGCGCCGGCCTTCGGTCGCCGCGGGGTTCAGCACCCGTAGCGCCGTTGCCGCCGACACTATCCACCCGCCGGCCCGGCGGATCACCGACATGGAGTTGTGATGAACGCGATCGAATTGCTGACCAACGACCACAGGAAAGTGCGCGCGTTGCTCAAGGAACTGACCGATACCACCAAGCGCGCCGAGAAGACCCGCACCGAGCTGCTGGCGACCATCGCCAAGGAGATCGAGGTGCACTCGAAGATCGAGGAAGAGATCTTCTATCCGGCGTTCAAGGACGCGGCCGGCGAGGGCAAGGACGAGGCGATGTATTTCGAAGCCTTGGAGGAGCACCACGCCGCCGGCGACCTGGTCCTGCCCGACCTGCTCGGCACCGACGTGACCAGCGACCAGTTCAGCGGCCGCGCCAAGGTGCTCAGGGAAATGATCGAGCACCACGCGGGCGAGGAGGAGAAGGAAATGTTCCCGCGCGCGAAGGCGCTGCTGGGCAACGAGACCCTGCGCGAGCTGGGCGCGAGGATGGAAGTGCGCAAGGCCGAGCTGATGGCGTCGCCTTCGCTCATGGACATCCCGTCGAAGCTGCTCGGGGCGGTGGCGTCCGCCATCTCACCCAGCAGCGACAGCGACGACGATGCGATCAACCTCACTCGCGACGACGACATGCCGACGGCGGCCGCGCGCAAGTCTGGAAGCGGCAAGGCCAAGGGCAGCAGCGCGCGCCGCGGCTGATCGCGCCCCATAAGTGCAGGAAGACCGGGCCGGGGCGTCTGCACCGGCCTTCGTCTTTTCTGGACAGAATCCCAAAGTCTGTATGTAAGGCGGGACCATAGCTCGTAACAAATCTGGCGGATTGCACAGTCTTTGCTATCCAACGAATGGCCAAAGTTTGTATGAATCATTGCAAATCAGCAGCTTATAAAATTCCAAGGCGCTTCAACTAGCCCGAACCGCCGCCATAGTTTGTATGCCGGCGACCTCGACTTAGCTCGATCCGGCCTAACCGCCCGGGGCGCTGGGGGGCTTTCAGCCTCAGGCGGCTACCCGAAATAGCCTAGACCCTAGCTGTAGTGCCGATGGTTCACGTTGCGGCCGCAGGCAAGACAGCGTCGATAGTCGCCCCGATCACGAACCCCCGGACGTTCGCGCCCCAGTAGGCCGCCACAGTCGCAAGTCAGCGCTTCGCCGCGCTCCCATCGCCAGAGCCGATAGGTCGTCCACGAGCCAAGGCCTGTGGCTGCGACAAAACCGACAATTGGCACCCAGCTCGCTACGCCGACCATGCCTGCCAGGTACAGATTGTCCTTCCAGCCTGAAATGACCCACATCGAGGCGAACGCCCCCGCCAGCGCGACCACCGCGGGCAAATACGCTTTGATTGCCATCCAAGCCCAGCGATCCATGGTCCCTCCGAGGGTGAAATCTTCTGAAGCAGCTTCCACTTCCGGTATCTCACCGTACGAGACAAGCACCGACAGGAATGAAGCCTGACAAAAAAAGATGGTTTGCATGGGCGTTATGGCCTTCCAGAGGCAACAAGGACCGAAGCTTTCTTGACGCAAACCCCTAGAGTCAGGGCGTCATGAGTGTTGTAGAAGGTCTCAAAATAGAATCTATGCGATTCGCCGTTGTCGTCAGTGAGGATCAATTCGGCCTGACCGAGAACCCCGCCGCGCTGATTTCCGCAGTACCCAGCCACTGCGTTGAAAAGCTCGGCCTCGCTTAGTCTGCTGAATTGCGCCTGGAACGCCGTTGATTGAATAAAGTGCTTGCACGGCTTGGCGGGGTCATGGCCGGACGGTCGACGAGAGAGATGTGGGTGGCACGTGATCATGCCGACGACTGGCTGCTCTTCACCGACGCTTTCGACAAAGCGCCAAAGCGTCGTTGATAGCGTATTGCCATAAATGCCATGCAAGCGTTTGACCGCCTTGAGTTCAGGCGTTGACGATCTGACTTCCTCGACAAAGCGATCGCGGAAAAACAACAGGCGTCCAGCTGCGAAATTGGCCTCAGCCTCAATGTGGTCCATGCAGGATCTGGACAGCGTGTGCTCGTTGTCACCGTGCATCATTTCTTCGTGCCATGGCAAAAGGCTGTGTCCCACTTCATGCGCCTCGTTCCAGCGGTGTTTCAACTTCGGAACATTGCCATCAAGCAAAATGCGTTTTCGGTCCGGCAAATACAGGGCTTTCAGTGAGAACTTACGGATTGCATCGATGATTAGCGTCGGGCGCTTAAATACTTGAATGGTTGCGACGCGGATACGGCTAACGGCTTCGCGAGCAATGCCCGGGTCATCCGCGGTGTAGAAGCCTAAGTCTAGTTCCAGTAGTTCGCGCACATCCTCAAGACGTAGAGGCGGCTCTGGATTGCCAAGGCCTCGCAGTACACGATCGACGCGACCGTCGATATCGATTTTTGTTTTTGGCAGCAATAGCAGGTTCTTAGTCACGACAGGACCTTCTATTTTTGCTCACTCAGAACCGACACAAAGGCTTCTAGAGCCGCTCGCTCCGAACTGTTTAGTTCCTCAAGCGGCTCCGATCTGGCGGCGAACCTAATAGCTTCATGCACAAGTCGCGCATCCCTGGGTGTGCTAAGCCCGGACAACTGCATTAACTTCGACGTGGGGACCGCGAAGAACTTGGCCAATTGGAAGACAGTGCGTGGCTCAGGTTTGTGGCGACTGTCATCCTCAATTTCGACAAGCTCATTAATTTCGACGTCGGCGTCCTCTGCAAGCTTCTCCAGAGTGAGGCGACGATTGCGCCTCATCAGACGAATGAAGCGCCCGAATGCAATGTTCGCGTCTTGTGCGAATTGAGGCACCTCGCCAGCTACGTCAACCACATTGGCTACAGGGGGTTCAATTCCGGCCTCGACGTCAGCGGCTGTTTCCATCTCAAGCCGCGCCATCCGGAGGCACCATTCCTTACTAAATTCGATCTTCATGGCTGATGTCCCTTTGCGATGAAGGCTTCGGCTTGTTCTGGCGTCATTTCGAAGTAGCGCAAGTTTTGATAATTCGCATCCGCTCCGGTATCGGCCATACCGCAAGCATTGCCATACCAGCCGTTGGACTGCGGCAGAGAGTGCAGGCCGACACGGCCTTTGAAGCCTTCGTTTCGACTCAACTCGATTGCGGCACGCATCAAGATGCTGCCCACACCTTGGTAGCGGGGCTGGTCAGTCACCAGGCCTCTGATGTTCCAGGGTGCGGTTTCTAAATAGTCGACATACACAAGATCCTTGCCCTTCTGTTGGGGCAGGCGTGCTATGCCGAGCGTGCTCACAATCATCATTCCTTGCGTCATGCCGCGACACATCACACTGAAGCTGGGGGTGGACAACAGTCCAGAGATTTCATTCGCTTTTCGCCGCCAGTTCCAATGCCGACTTTGCGGGAGAAGGCTGCGCTCAACCCCTGCGGCCTTGAGCCGCTCCACGGCCTTCTGTCGCTCCGATGTCCACTCGTCCTCCCAATGGACGAGTTGGGCTTCTGTGATCGCATCCCACAACTCGGCAGGGACAGCTTGCCCAGAAGCTGGCTCACACAAGAACGCCGGGGAGATGTCGATGCTCACAGCATCATTACCTCAGCCTTTTCCTTTGTCTTCTCATCTTCAAAAAACAACTTGGCCCCGCGATCCACCCGCGTTTCCACCGCCTGATACAGGCGTAGCGCCTGTCTGAGCACGGCAGTTTTGCTGAGGTCCTTTTTCTCGCACAGGCCCTCTAACACGCCCATCTCGGCGTCTGTCAGGTTGAGAGTCATAGTTTTTTTAGTGGCCGCCATACACACCTCCTGAGTCCGAATGGCTTGTGGGGTTACTTACTCTACGGGCAATAAATAGCCACGTCAAGGCTATTGAATAGCTAACAAATAGCTATACAATACAGCCACAAGGTCAGACCGATGGGGCGCGACCAGCCGCAATTCAGGAGCTAAGCAGCCATGAGCAACAGTCATTCTGATCAAGCGCCGGGCCAGAACAAGGTCTATTCGATCATCGTGAACGGCCGGCCCCGCGAGGTGACGGACCACAAGCTGACGTACCTGCAGGTCGTTCAGCTGGCCTATCCGGGTGAGGTGCCCACCGAAAAGATTGTTTTCACCGTCACCTACTCGAACCCGCACGGGAAAGACGGTTCGTTGGTGGACGGCCAAGAGGTGGTAGTCAAGGACGGGATGATCTTCAATGTCCGAAAAACTGATCAGTCTTAATCCCGACCTCCAGCGTCTGCGCAACGAGGGCTACGAAGTTGAGGTGCGGGATGGGTATTTGATTATACATTTCGTTCCTTATGTCAATTCGAAAAGCCAAGTAGCGCTGGGCCTGGTCGTAACCAACCTGACACTGAATGGCGACGTCACTCAGCGGCCCAGTGACCACCAAGTCTGGTTCGCCGGTGAGTTCCCGTGCAAACACGACGGGATGCCCATTGACGCCATCCGCCACACTTCAGCGAATCGAACCCTGTGCACGGGACTGGAAGTTAATCACCATTTTTCGAACAAGCCGCCGGAAGGGTATGCCGACTACTATGAAAAGGTGACCCGCTACGTGGAGATCATCTCCAGCCAGGCCAAGGCAATCGACCCGACAGCAGATGCACGGACCTTCAAGCCAATCGAGTCGCCGGAAGGCGACTCCGAATTCCTATATACCGACTCTGCGTCCGCCCGAGCGAACATCGTGATGGTGTCGAAGAAGCTTGCGATGAACAAGATCGCGATCGTGGGCCTCGGTGGCACTGGGGCCTATACCCTGGACCTAGTTGCTAAGGCACCCACACGCGAGATTCATTTGTTCGATGGCGACGTGTTTTTGCAGCACAACGCCTTTCGTGCCCCGGGAGCCGCATCGATCGCCGTCTTGAACGCGAAGCCGTCCAAGGTGACTTATTGGGCGGGTATCTACGGGCAAATGCGTCGAGGGGTTGTCCCACATAAGCTCTTCTTGGATGAGACGAACATCGGCGAACTTTCCGACTTCGACTTCGTGTTTGTCTGTGTCGACAAATCCGCCGTGCGCAAGCTTGTAGCGGATTTTCTGGTCAGCAGCAAAATCCCCTTCATTGACGTTGGCATGGAGCTGGAAGTGCTTGAGGACCAACAGTGCTTGATCGGCGCCTGTCGAGCGACCCTGGTCACCCCCGAGATGTCTGAGCATTTTGCTCGTCACGTCTGCACGGAAGGTGCTCCGGGGGACGGCATCTATCGGAGCAACATTCAGGTTGCCGATTTGAATGCGCTGAATGCGGCAATGGCGGTCATCAAATGGAAGAAGTTCTGCGGTTTCTACCAGGACTGCTATCAAGAGCATCAGTCCGTTTATGTGGTCAATACGCATCAACTGACACGCGACGAAACTACCGGTTCGTCATCAGCATGAGAACAACACATCTCTCTCATCAGCTTGTGGATTTCATTCCGGAGCAAATTCAGGACGGCATCCTGTATGTGTCACTCCGCTTCGGGACAGCCGTCCACAAGTGTTTCTGCGGTTGCGGCGAAGAGGTCGTCACCCCGCTGGGGCCGGCGGACTGGTCAATATCGATCGAAGGCGGCTCAGTGACGCTACATCCGTCAATTGGCAATTGGAGCTATCCGTGCCGATCGCATTATCTAATTCGCCGGAGCAAAATCGTCTGGGCGGGCGAGCTTTCGGATGATGAGATTGAGCATGGCCGTGAGGTCGGCCGCTTAGCAAGGCAGGCGCAAATCGAGAAAGTGAACCGAGCTAAAGCCCGGCAACCCGTTATGCCTTCCAATCAGGATACGGGGCAGCCAACACGCCTCAGTTTGCTTGAGCGCATACGTTTGACAGTAAAGAAGTGGTTTGGCCGGTAATTACATTCGGTGCCAGGCGCCGCGAGAAACAGCGCAAATTAGAGCGAGCAGTCAATGACGACACCAAAGAATCATCATTTTGTTCCCCAGCACTTTTTGCGTGCTTGGGCGATATCCGGCCGGAACGATCGGCTTTACAGATACAGATTTATCCCGATTAACGGCAAGTTCGAATGCAAGGAAGTGTCGATCAAGCATTCTGCCTCGGAAGAGGGTCTCTACGATGTCGTGCTTCCAGACGGTTCCTTTGAGATTGAATCGTGCGTGGTGACGCCACAGCTCGATGAGATGGGGCATAAGATCCTTTCGCGTGTGCGTAATATACCGCTCAGTCAGCTGACTGAGGCGGATAAACGGGAGTTGACGATATTCCTTGTCGGCTTGGAGGCCCGCCACCCAGAGACGGTGGAGAAAATGGATGTTCGCGATTACATCGATACGCACCGCGAGCACCTAAAAACCACATCTAACCATTCCAATAAAGCAATTGACGAAGTGCACGACTACCTCAAGGCGTCTCCATCAACGGGTGTCATGAATCTTGGATGGTTCATCGGGAACGAGAGGTCTGGCCATCTAGGCCGCCCGTTCTCTCACGGGCTTATGGAAGCGCATGCCGTCGAGATCACATTTGAAGAGGACGTGCTTCTGACGAGTGATTTTGCCTGCTTTAGAACCGGCGACTTTACGGGCAAATTCCTGTTTGCGGCTGCCATTAGCCCTAGGAAGGCGACTATATATTCGCCAGATCAAAGTGTTTTCGTACTAAACGCTCTCGATGCTAAACAAAAAGCGGCCGTCATAAATCTATACATGCTCGGCCAGGCTCAGCAGGCGTTCGCTAACAATAAGCAATTCTCTGCATTTGTTGAGCAGCATCTTGGTTGGGCGCGTAGGTGCACGACACAGTTGGCCGTGCAAGAGTACGTAAAAGAGTTTCTTAGCGATATGTTCCGCGGCGACCCTAGGAACGGTCAGACGTCCGCGCCCGCGATTTGATTCAGTGCTTCACGAGTACGACAACGTGCGGCTTGCCGATCAGAATCCGCGCCTTCGTAGGGCCGAGGCCAGCTCGGGGTTCTGACCTAGCTTGTTCATGTTCTCGAGCGCTTTGCGCTTCCAGTCTGCATGGGTAAACCGTGTTTCGGGCTGGGGAAAATCCGGCAACATGCCGGTTGCAGGCGTCGGGGACACTAATGGTGGAGTGTCTTGGGAGACATCTTTCGAGGGCATCGCAGTTGCCTTCATATCCTAGAATCGCGGGTGTTCCATGCCCAGCCAAGGTCAGCTGGCCAGTTCAGTGGCGAACCTAGCCGCGACAGAGCGCGGATCGGCGCTGGCGTCTGAAGTTCGACGATACTTTGCAATGACAGCCTCGAGGGCCGCATCATCCGTAATATTCAAATCCTCCCGCTCATTCAGGATGGCGAGTCGCATGGCGTCGATCTTTTCGATCCGCTTCATATCGGGATTGAGCTTTGCGTCTTCGATTCCCAGCTCGGCCGAGCAATCCGCTACATAGGTATTGAGCAAGTCGCGAGCGACTTCATACGCCAACAACTGTTCTTCGGTGTACGTGTTCTTGGTCATGTCACGATTCCTTCGGGATCACTGTCGACGTAGAACTCGGCCAATCTTACCAAACCCCGAAAATGTCAAGTCAGAATTGGGGGGGGGCGAGGCGCAGTTGAGTGGAATGCCGGTTAGGCCAGCTAAAATTCTGTTGGCTTCCAAGGCACCCACGCCATTGGTGGCGTTCATGACGGTAGGCGGACTGGTGGCACTTTTGGGCGCCTCTGTGTGCAACAAACTGATGGACAAGCAATAATGCTCGTCGGCCGGCTCGCCGGGACTGAGATAGTGCAAATGCAACGATGGTCCGCCTGGCTAGGGAACGCGCTTCTTCTCGCAGGAGTGGTGACAGGTGGAATCCCGACGCACGCGCAAGCGCAAGCGCCCACGGATCCGGCGCTCCAGAGGATTCAATCCCTCCTGGCAGTACCTGAGGCTAAGCTGGACTTGGCCAATGCCAAGCTGGCCATCGATCGCCTGATTGATCCCAACACCAACGTTTCCGCCACGGGCCTGCAACTCGATGCCTGGGCGGCGAAGATCAAGGCGCGTTTTCCCGCCGGCGCGAGCCCCCGGGCAAAGCTGGATGTCCTGTTGTCGTCGCTGTACCAACCCGGCGCCTGGAACGACTACCGACCCTTTCGCTACGACCTTGATGATCCGCTTGGCGCGAACCTCCGCACCAAGCTGATCGCGACCTACCTCTCCACCCGCAAGGGGAACTGCGTCTCGATGCCGATTCTGTTCGTCATCCTCGGCCAAAAGCTGGGATTGCCGGTAACCCTGGCGACAGCCCCCGAGCATGTACTAGTGAAATTCTTGGCCGAGGATGGTGAGTGGCTCAACGTTGAAGCGACCGCCGGCGGCTTCAAATTCGACAGCAGCTACGAGCGGGAGACAGGCATATCGGCGAAGGCCATCGAGCACGCGATTTACCTAAGGCCGCTAAGTCAGCGCGAGTCCGTTGGGGTCATGCTGAGCACCCTCATGGAGTCCTACAGCGCCGCCGATAAGCAGGCCAGTCGCATCGCGGTGGCCGACTTGGCACTGGGAGTCAACCCCAAGGACACCGTGGCGATACTCCACAAGGCCACCGGCTACTACTGGCTCCTGCACACCCGGTATCACCTGAAATACCCCACACCCGCAGATATTCCGCCGGACAAACGCAAAGATTTCGAGCGTCTGAGTCGCGAAAACCTCGTCTGGTTCAGCAAAGCCGAGGCTTTGGGGTGGACTCAACCGACAGAGGCGCAAAACGCCAGATATCTGGATACAATCCAACGTGAAAAGGCGGTTCACAGGGGAACCCAATGATGTCAGCGTTCAAATCCACGGTGGGAGCATTTTTTGCTCTGTCTTTCATGGCAGCCAGCGGGCAATCGGCCGCCAAGTTCCTCTCCGCCGATCCTGTGAAGACCAATCCGAACACCGGAACGAATTTCAATCGGTACAACTACGCCAATAACAATCCGTATCGTTTCACGGATCCCGATGGGCGGTATTGGTGCAATTCAGGCCCTACGCAGTGTGGGAAAATTGATGGCTATGTTGCAGGGGCCCGAACAGCCTTGGCCAACCTGCCGAAAAACTCCGATGCCGCCAAAAAACTCTCAGGTGCGCTCGCGACACTTGGCACTGCTTGGCACAAGAATGGGATAACACTTCAACCAGCCAATCTAGACAAAAACACTCTAGCTCAAGCTAATCCTGGTGGACTCATTGAGATTGACCTCAAGCAGATTGGTGCTGCTCGGCCTGACCTGGCTGCCGCAAACCCCGGAAAGACAAATGGTCAGTTGGAAGTTGCTGTTGGCGGAGGTGCAATTGCGCATGAGGCACGCCACGAATCTGATGCCGCCAGACCAGGTATCGGCTTCCCCACCACGAAGGCTGCAGTTTACAACTCTGAGATGAACGCCTATCCGGTTACCGCGGCGGTTGCTTCGGGTCTGGGGGTCAACTTGGGTCTCAACACGCCAGCTGATATCGCCGCTGCAGCGCAAAGTTCGGTCAACGCGTGGGAAAAGGCTCAGCAACCTTAGGTGCATGAAGATGGATCGAACGTTGTTCCTCTCATATCTGACGCTGGTTCTGATCACTGCATCGGGTTGCGGACACAGTGCACCCGTGAAGTCCGGAGCCCCCACGATTGGCCTTGCCGACAAGACAAGTATCTGCGAGCTTGTTGCGCTAGGTGGCCGCGCAGAAGGCAGAAAAGTCCGACTCGACGCCGTGTATACAACTGATCGCTTCGAGTCTACTTCTATAACTGACCCGAAATGTCCCGGCATAGTAGTTCGTGCACGCGATGCGGACTCCGTCGATCCAAGCATGAAAGAGTTTGATACTGCCGTGCTTGGCAGTGTTGAAGATCACTCTGTCCGAGTGTTCGCGTTCGATGTGTCGGGAACATTCGAATGGACAAGCGGAAAGAAGCCTCACGGAATTCTTTTCATCGAAAGGGTATGGGCTTTCAAGCGAATCCCCTACACTCAATAATAGTGCGACGGTGGCCTACTACTATGATAGGTCACTGAATTTTCCGCGCTTTGGGTGCGTTTAGTACTCGTCGGTGACGTTCTGCACCTACGCTGGTCAGTCTGAAAATGCTGGTTAGCGTGGAAGTGCCGGCTGGCTTGGCTGGCGCCAATGGGCAGGTCGCTGGCGGTACGCACTAACCCGAGCCAGCCAACATCAAGGGCTGTCCACCCGGCCGGCAGCGACGATAGGTGTAAGGCACCAAAGGATCGAGGGGCTCTTCAATAGCTTGCCCGGATTTAGCGGCGATCAACCGAAGCACTCGGCAGGGTTGGTGGATGACGTTGTTGATCTGTTGCCAGAGCACGTCGTTATCGACCTCAAGGCGGAAGCTGAAATCGGGGAGCAGCACCAGGAGCTCCTTGGTTAGAGCGACTGCCTGCTCAGCGTGCGGTCGAACACACGGATGTCTGCAGAAACCAGGCAACGCCTTGATGAGATAGCGCGCCGCGATCCATTGGCGGCCATGCTGCTTGAGACAGTAAACCCGAAAGGCGGCGGCAAGGGCGATGAAACCATAGACGTCGCCCCGCTCGTAGAGCCGCTCAAGATCGAGATACGAAATCCATCCTCGATTGGCTTCGTAGCGTTCAGCATCGTCGCCAGGAAAGTCGTATAGCGGGGATAGCCCGCCCTCTATGAGGAACGGACGGATGTTCGCCTCAATCGTGCGAAGGCTTTGGCCTCGGAGGCTCAGCACGCCGAGCGGCCATCTGAGAACGGGCTCGATGGTGGGGTGTCTGGCGACCAGAAGTTCTTGGCGAGCACGGGAAAGGGTTCGAGAGCCGTCGCGGTAATGGCTGATTTCGTCGGAGCGCATCGCGAGCGGATCAGCTTGACGGACGCGTTTCAGAAGATATCGCGCCTGTAGCGAATCCTCGCCACCCTCCGCAAGCGTCCAGGCGGTCCACACGATCTTTGCATGAAGGCTGTCGCTGGGATCGCGCCTTGGGCGACCACGCCGCGGTCGATCCAGCGCGGTAAAAGCATCGTGCAATGCGCCCATGGCAATCTCCAACGAAAGTCGCCTGTTAGAGGGCATTTTCACTGGATGCAATGTCTGTGGCTAGGGACTAGGGTTCGATTTCAACCTGATGCCCTGAGATGGATATGACGTTACCCAGAGCCACTGCCGACGAGTTGTCCGCTGCTTGGGTAGCCAGTACCTACGGCGGTCTGGTTCCGGCCAAGGATCTGTCGCGGCTGCTGGGCTTTCCGACGCCCGCGGCGCTCCGTCGCGCCCATGCCACGGGGCGATTGCCGGTTCCGCTGTTCAGGCTTCAAGGGCGACGCGGGTTGTTCGCGCACGCGGGTGACGTCAGCGCCTATATGCGCGCTCAGGGGCACGCGACGCAGGCGGAGGGAGAAACAACATGACGTAGTCCTGAAGAGCGCATTTCTAGCCGGAGGCTGGAAAAAGAAAACCCGCGAGCTGGAACTCACGGGCTTTCAGATCGGCGACGTAGATTGCCGTCGTTGCCGGCACTTTCCCCCTCTCCGAATCCCCTGTCAAGCCTGCCAAGGCCCGGCACGGGCGCCTTTGTGCCGATCACGCCTAGCGGCTGGTCGCGGCCAACGACGGTGCTGCCCGGGTTTTGGCGCGGAGGAGTAAAAAAATGACCACAGATCCCGACATTGGCGGTCCGAGTTTCGAGGACCGGCAACTGGTGTACGCCCGAATGGGGTTGAGTGAACAAGGCCGAAGGCACATCGAAAACATGGTGCTGGAAAGCGGACGTCGCGACGTGGCACGTGCCGCGTTGACCAACGTCCGGGTCCGCCACAACTCAGTGAAGAACGGAATGTCCCGGGTCGTTGAAAGTCACACATGCGAACTTGTTTGCGCCTACGAACTCGAGCTCGATCCGAACGTGATTGGCTACTACACCCAAGTGCCATGTCGCCGGGTGCAGCGAACGACCCAGCATGGCGGCAATCATTTCTCGACTGCCCATTTGGACTTCCTGGTGTTCCGGCATGGCGGCGTTGAACTCATCGAGTGCAAACAGGAAAGCTGGCTGGAGAAAAAGGGCGCAGCTCCTGGCTCGCTATGGATAAAGAATGGCTCTGGCTGGACTCACCCGCCTTATGCGGACTGGGCCACGAAACACGGATTGGAGTTTTCTGTCTGGGTAGGGCCCAATCCGCCCGGAATTTATCTGCAAAATTTGGAGGCTTGCAATGCAATGTTGGGGACGCCCCTCGACGGCTATGAAAAAGAGACAGTGGATCGAGCACTGGCACGAATCAGGAGCAGACCGACCACCATCGAGGACCTGGGCGAAGATATTCCAGGCGTCGACGAACGTCTGGCGCTGTGGATGATGGCCAACGCTGTGGCGTTTGGTCCCTGGAAGAGTACGGCGGTCAATTTGACGGACCGGTTCTTCCTTTACGCCGATTCAGCGCAAGCGCGGCTAGTCGACTCCACGTTGCTGCAATCCGTAGTTCATGCCAACGCGCAGCTCAACATCCAAGATCCGATTCTCGCAGCTTCCGCCAAGGACCTGGCCAAAGCGCGGGAGCGGCTCGCCCGGTTGGAGCTGATCGAATCCGGCGAGCTGCCGCCGAGTGTGCGAATGACCCAATTGGCGTTGCGTGTGAGCAAGGCCGTGGCCAACGGCCAATCGCCATTGTCGGTGTGCCTGACGCGCTACTCGAAGAGTGGCAACCGGGCGCCGCGTTTGTTGCCTGATCAGGAGCAGGCAATCGAAACTGTCATTGCACAGCACTGGAACAAAGGCAGAGTCCGTCGCGCCAAGGACTTGTTCCATGTTTTCGAGAAGGAATGCGAGCGTCTCGGCGTTGAACCCAGCGGACGATCACGGTTAGATGCGCGCCGGCGAAGTGAAAATCCCCTTCGGCATGCACTTGCGACTGGCGGGTTCCGTGCCTATCACGCCGTGCGTCCCAGCACCGACCCAAGGTCGCGTTCGCTCGTTCCGTTGGGCTACGGCCAGGTGTTGCACATCGACTCGTCGGATTTGGACGTCCGTTGCGCACCAGACCTGATTAAGCTATTTCCCGCCGCCAAAGCGAAATTCTACATCGGTTTGGACGGTGCGACCGGTGACACCATGGCGCATGCATTGATCTTTGGGCCGGCCAGAACAGATGGTTTGGCGCTACTTATGCGCGAATGCGTCCGGCGAAACGGCATCTTGCCTCGGATGATCCACGTCGACCGTGGTCCCGAGAATACGTCGCGCTGGATCGAAGAATTCTGCGAAGGGCAGATCGGTATACGACACTCACCGACCGCGGGAAGCGCTTGGAACGGGATCGCCGAGAACGCGATCAAACAGGTCAACGATCAGGTGGCGCACCTGATGATCGGAAGCACAGCCCCGGATCAGAAGGGGCGGAAGGTGGATGGCCGCTTCAAGAGCGACAAAAACGCTAGGACAGCATTCACGACGGTCCTCGATCGCTTCATCGAGTTCGCCTACGGGCACTTGCCGAACACGCCGCGGGCTGACGGTCAGACACCAACAGAGAAAAAAATGGAAGCGATCGCGACGTATGGGGTAATGGGAGTCCCATGCGAATGGAATGACGATTTTCTCATCCGAACGTCAGTTCGGGTGCTCTGCAAGGGCAAGCCAAGCGCGCAGCGCGGGATTCGCACTGCCGATGGTTACTTTTGCAGCCACGAATTGCAGGTTGTCTTGCGATCGCACTTGCCGGAGCAAACGCGAAGTGACTGCTGTCGTCCGGACGTTTTGTACGTGCGCATCGCTGGTAGCTGGTTGAAGGCCTTCCACAGTCGTGTCCAAAGCATGGCGATGCTAACGGACGCCGAGAGATTGTTCGAAATGCTTTGGACACCGATCGGAAGGACCGGATCGAGACGGCGGCGAGAGGATCTGTCCCGGATACGCCATACACGCCTGAAGCTGGCCGAGATTGCCGGCCCCGCGACGAGCCACCTGGCCCCGTCGCAGCAGCCCATTGCGGAAGTACCGAGCGAGCCGAGCTTTGAGCGATCGCTGAACGTCGACCCTGAAGAACTGCTCCTCCCGTTCGACGAGCGGGAAGACTACTAATGAGGATTCAGCACCCCGGCTATGTAGGGCCGCGCAAGCGACTGCGCGAGGCGCTGGACGAACATCGCCCCGGGCACATGGTGTTCCTCATCGGCCCATCAGGCGTGGGCAAAACCACCATGCGTCACTCCGTGATGCAGGAGATGTTCGGCAAGCCTGCCTATTGGGGGCGCGGACGAATGCCGGCAATAGAAACATATGTCACGTTGCCGAAAAATGCGTACTTCAGCTCCCGCGAACTCGCCAAGGCCATGCTCAATGAATTGCACGCGCCGACGCTCGACTGGCTATTCAGGGGCGGCAACTTCGATCCTTCAACAGAACAGGCAATCAAGGCGGAACTGGCCGAGTGCGCTAGCACCTGGAACGTTCTCCGGCCGAGGCAGGCGACCGAAGGTGAGTACTGGGGCATGATCCAACGAAGTCTGCCCGTTCGCGGATGCAAGTATGTGTCGTTAGACCAGGTAACCGCGCTGCTCGTGAACCACCGAGACACCTCGCCGGCCGATCACATTTTGAATCTCATGGTGCTGGCCGAAACCACCGGCGTGATGTTCATCATGACGGGTGTGCAAAGCGCGTCGCGTCTCTGGGCGGTGCATTCAGAACTACGTCGACGCGTCGTTACGGTGTGGGTTCCTCCCTATAGCGAGAGGCGTCCCCAGGATCGATTACCCTTCCTAAGACTGCTAACCTCGCTCAGCGCAAAATATTCTCTGTCCCGCAAGAACCTGTTGTTGGGCATGCCCAGCGACATCCTGGCCGCGACCGGCGGCGTGTTCTCGGAGATTGTCCAGTTACTTGATCGGGCCAAAGACCGAGCTGGAGCGGAGGACCGTAGCCACATGTCGAAGCGCGACATCGAGGCGTGCTACTACGCGGACGCGGATTTGAAGGCGCTCTGGCGCGACATAGATTCGTTCGAGGAATCGATGCTCGCCGGCGACGTTTCGAAGCGATCTGCATTGATACAAGCCCGCTGGGCGGCCGCAGCGCCGGTGGGAGCAAACACGGAATGAGTTCGCCCGCATCAAGCGCTGGACCGCGACCCTGTTGGACCGTTCTGCCTCCGGTTCCACTGATGGGGGTCGGCACCGAACTGGTCGAATCGGTGGAGCACTATGCCTCCCGACTCGCATGGATCACCGGCACAAGCGTTGACCGGCTATGCGCCCTGCCGTCGCCCTTTGACGAACCTGCGCCAGGAAAACCCGGCGGGACCAATAGGTTCTGTGGCCCGGGCAAGACGTACCAGCGACGAATCGAAAATCTCGAAGCGTTAACTGGCGTCGAGACCATTCGTTGCGGCTCCTTCCTCGTGTTGGAAGAAC
>JANXUD010000100.1 GCA_025352045.1 Gammaproteobacteria bacterium
GGCGTGTCCCGCCAAGACCCCTGCACCGAGCCGCCCAGGACACGGTCAGCACACGTACTTGCGGCGTGTCCCGGCAAGACCCTTCCACCGAGCCGACCAGGACACCGTCAGTCGCGGAGGCGCGGGTCGAGGGCGGCGCGCAGCCAGTCCACCGCCGTGTTGATGAGCACGATCGCGGCGCCGAGCACGAGCACGACACCAAGCACGAGCGTGTAGTCGCGGTTGAGCGCGCCCTGCACGAAGTAGCGGCCGATGCCGGGGATGCCGAACACCTGTTCGACCACGGCCGAGCCGCTGACGACGTTGATCAGCGCCGGCGACAGCCAGGCGGCGATCGGCAGCAACGCGGGGCGCAGCGCATGCGCGAACAGCAGGCGCGCGGGCGTCAGTCCGCGGCCACGCGCGGCCTGCATGTAGTCGGTGCCGAGCACGTCGATCAGGCTGGTGCGCATCAGGCGCGCGCAGTAGGCGAGGTTGGGCAGCGCGAGCGCGATCACCGGCAGCACCATCGAACGCCAGCCGCCATCCCAGCCGCCTGCCGGCAGCCAGCGCAGGGTCACGGCGAACAGCAGGATCAGCAGCGGCGCCACCACGAACTTGGGCATGGCCAGGCCGAGGCTGGCGCCGATCATCAGGATCCGGTCCCACCAGCTGCCAGCGTGCAGGGCGGCGGCGCTGCCGAGCCCCAGTCCGCCTAGCAGGGCCAGTGTCAGGGCGAGCAAGCCGTTGAGCGCGGACACCGGCAGGCTCTGCGAGATCAGCTCGCTGACGCGGTAGTCGGGGTATTGGAACGACGGCCCGAGGTCGCCGCGCACGACGCCGCCCAGCCAGTGGCCGTACTGCGCAAGCAATGGCTGGTCGAAATGATATTGCGCCGCGAGTTGCGCCTGCACCTCGGGCGGCGCGGCCTTTTCGGTGTCGAAGGGCCCGCCAGGCGCGGCGCGCAGCAGGAAAAAGCACAGCGTCGCCAGCAGCCAGAGGCTGAGCAGGGCTTCTAGCGCGCGCGCGGCGAAGGTCTTCATCGCCCGGGCTGCCCCGGAGCGCGCACCGGCGCCCGCACCGGCGCGCTCATGGACGCGCGCATCGGCGCGCTCATCGGGGCGGCGCCAGCGACAGGAACCGGCTCGCGTGGTGGTCGAGTGCATTGGCCTGGAAGCCTCGCACCCGCGGCGCGACCAGGTGGTGCGAGGCGTAGAAGTACACCGGTACCAGCGCATGCAGGCCGAGCAGCCGCGCCTCGGCATTGCGCAGGGCGACGGCGCGCGCGGCGGGCGAGGGTGCCTGGTCGGCGGCGTCGAGCAGCGCGTCGAAGCGTGCATCGGCCAGGCCGCTCCAGTTGGTCTGGCCACCGGTTTCGAAATTGGCCAGGAAGTTCCGCGCGTCGTCCACGTCGGCGATCCAGCCGCCTCGGAAGGCCTGGGTGATCACGCCCCGCTGGCGATTGCCGACGAACACCTTCCACTCCTCGTTGCGCAGCGTGACTTGCACGCCCAGCACCTCGCGCCACATCGCCGCGATCGCCAGGTTGAGGCGCCGGTGCGGGGTGGAGGTGTTGTAGCGCAGTTCCAGTTGCATCGGCCGCGACGCCGAATAGCCCGACATCGCATACAGCCTGCGCGCCAGGGCCTCGCGCCGCCGCTGCGTCCAGCTGGCCCAGGGCAGGGACGCGGGCGCGTACGCGGCCACGCCCGGCGGCACCACGCCGTAAGCCGGTGTCTCGCCCAGGCCGCTGATGTAGCGCGTCAGCTTGTCGCGATCGATCGCCAGCGACAGCGCCTGGCGCAGCAGCGGCCGGTCGCGCAGCAGGGGCTGGCGCAGGTTCAGGCCGATCCACATCGTGCCCAGGTAGGGGCTGATGCGCAGTTGCCCGCCAAAGCGCGCGCGCAGGGCGGGCAGGGGTTGCGGCGGCACGGTCTCGCTGATGTCCAGGCCGCCGGCTTCGAAGCGCTGCAATTCGCTCGCCGCATCCTCGGTGACGTGGTAGCGGACGCGGGCGATCGGCGCCGGGTCGCGGAAGCGCGGGTTGCGCGCCAGTTCGAGTTGCGACTGCGGCCGCCAGGCGGCCAGGGTGTAGGCGCCGTTGCCCACGAGGTGGCCGGGACGGGTGTGCTGCTCCCCGAATTCACGCACCGCCGGCAGGTACACCGGATAGGCGATCGGCAGCAGCAGCAGCTGCGGCAGCGCCGCGCTGCGGGTCAGGTGGAACACCACGGTGCGCGCATCGGGTGCGTCGATGCCGAGGCGCTCCGGCGGCAGGCGGCCTGCCTGTACGTCGGTCGCGTGCACGATGGCGTCGAAGTGGACCGCGAACGGCGCCGCGGTCGCCGGGGCGAAAGCTCGGCGGAAGCTCGCGACCACCTGCGGCGCATCCAGCGGTTCGCCGTTGGACCAAAGCAAGCCCTTGCGCAAAACGAATGTCCAGGTCCGTGCGTCAGGCGAAACTTCCCACCGCTCCGCCATGCCCGGAACCACCCGCCCACGCGCATCCTCCGCCACCAACCCTTCGTACAGGTCGCGCAGGATATTCCCGCAGGCCACCTCCGGACACCGGTGCGCGTCCAGCGTCGACGGCTCCGGCCCGTTGCCGCGCTCGAGCACGGTGGTCGCCGCGCCGCCGTCCTGCGCTGCGCCGACGCCGGCCGCGGACCCGGCGAGTCCGAGCACGAGCAGGAGCAAGGTGGGAGCGATAGACTGGCGGGACTTCATCACTTGCGATTGTAGGGCGGCGCCCCAACATCGCCAGCACTCTTCCCGGGAATCGACCGTGTCCAGTCCGAGCAACGCCAGTGATTCCCCGATTTCCGGCCGCGACGAGCTGGTCGCCTTCCACGCCAGCGGCGGCCGGCCGCGCGAGCAGTGGACGATCGGCACCGAGCACGAGAAGTTCGGCTTCCGGCTGGACGACCTCCGCCCGCCCACCTACGACGGCCCGCGCGGCATCGAGGCCATGCTGCGCGGCATGCAGCGCTTCGGCTGGGCGCCGGTGGAGGAGCACGGCAAGGTGATCGCGCTGGTCCGCGACGGCGGCTCGATCACGCTCGAGCCCGCCGGCCAGTTCGAACTGTCCGGCGCGATGCTGGAGAACATCCACCAGACCTGCTGCGAGACCAACGCCCACCTGGGCGAGGTCAAGACGGTGGCCGCCGAGCTGGGCCTGGGCTTCCTGGGCATGGGCTTCCAGCCGAAGTGGCGGCGCGACGAGATGCCATGGATGCCCAAGGGCCGCTACCAGATCATGCGCGACTACATGCCCAGGGTCGGCACGCTTGGCCTGGACATGATGACCCGCACCTGCACGGTGCAGGTCAACCTCGACTTCGCCAATGAAGCCGACATGGTGAAGAAGTTCCGCGTCTCGCTGGCGCTGCAGCCGATCGCCACCGCGCTGTTCGCCGACTCGCCCTTCACCGAAGGCAAGCCGAACGGCTACCTGTCGTATCGCTCGCACATCTGGACCGACACCGATCCGGACCGCACCGGCATGCTCGACTTCGTGTTCGAGGACGGCTTCGGCTTCGAGCGCTATGTCGACTACCTGCTCGACGTGCCGATGTACTTCAGCTACCGCGACGGCGAATACGTCGACTGCGCCGGCCTGAGCTTCCGCGACTTCATGGCCGGCAAGCTGCCGGTGCTGCCGGGCGTGCTGCCGACGCTCAAGGACTGGGCGGACCACATGACCACCGCCTTCCCCGAAGTGCGCTTGAAGAAATACCTGGAGATGCGCGGCGCCGATGGCGGGCCGTGGAATCGACTGTGCGCGCTGCCGGCCTTTTGGGTCGGCCTGCTCTACGACGACGCGGCGCTGGATGCGGCCTGGGACCTAGTCAAGGACTTCACCATGGCCGAGCGCAATGCGCTGCGCGACGGCGTACCCAGGCACGCCCTCAAGCTGCCGTTCCGCGGCGGCACGGTGCGGGAGCTGGCCCTGGAAGCACTGAAGATCGCCGGCGCGGGCCTGCAGCGCCGGCAGCGGCTCAACCGCACGGGCGCCACCGAAGCCGTGTTCCTCGAGCCCCTGGTCGAGTTCGCCCTGGCCAACGAAACCCCGGCCGAGCGCAAGCTGGCCCTGTTCCATGGCGCCTGGAAGGGCTCGGTGGATCCGGTCTTCAGCGAGTTCGCCTACTGAATTCCACAGGTAAGCTGATGGCATGACGATGCCTGGCGCCGAGACTGCCGACGAGCCCCTGCGCGACCTCGAGTTCGCGCCGACCGATCGCCTGCTGCGCGAGGACGTCAAGTTGCTCGGGGCGCTGGTCGGCGAGATCCTGGCGGAGCAGGTCAGTCCGGACTTCCTGGCCGAAGTCGAGCGGATCCGCCGCGCCGCGATCACCCGGCGCGAATCCGGTGCCGAGATCGACGCCCTGGCCGCCTCGCTCGCGGGCGCCAGCCAGCAACGCGCCGGCGAACTCGTGCGCGCCTTCGCCACCTATTTCCAGGCGATCAACCTGGCCGAACGCGTGCACCGGATCCGCCGCCGCCGCGACTACGAGCGCGGCGGCCAGGGTCCGCAGCCTGGCGGCCTGCGCGCCGTCCTGCAGGGCCTGCGCGCCGAAGGCGTGGGCCTGGACGAGATTGCCGCGCTGTTGCCGCGCCTGCGCATCGAACCGGTCTTCACCGCCCATCCCACCGAAGCGGTGCGCCGCGTGCTGCTGGAGAAGGAACAGGAGATCGTCGCCAGCCTGGTCGCCGACATCGACCGCGAGCGTACGCCCGCCGAACGTCGCGCCGACCGCGAGCGCATGCGCATGGCGCTGACCGCCGGCTGGCAGACCGCCGAGGCGGCGCCGGTGCGGCCGAGCGTCGACGACGAACTCGAGCATGTCGGTTTCTACCTGTCCGACGTGCTGTACCGCGCGCTGCCGGTGTTCTTCGAAGTGTTCGAGGATGCGCTCGCCGAGAGCCATGGCAGCACGATCGCCCTGCCGCCCCTGCTGCGCTTCGGTTCCTGGGTCGGCGGCGACATGGACGGCAACCCGAACGTGGGCGCGGCCACCATCGCCGCCGCGCTTGCCGCGCAGCGCGGGCTGGTGCTGGCCGCGTATCGCCGCGACGTGGCCAGGCTGTCGCAGGTGCTCAGCCAGTCCCTGTCACGGGTGGCGGTGGACCCTGGAGTCATCGAGCGCATCGCGGACTACGCACGCCGCTTCCCCAACGCAGCGGCGCGCCTGAAGGCCGGCGACGCCGACATGCCCTACCGGCGCCTGCTGCCGCTGATGTCTGCGCGCCTGCAGGCCAGCGCCGGGGACCGGCCCGAGGGCTATGCCGGGGCCGACGAATTCCTGGCCGACGTGCTGCTGATCGAGCGCAGCCTGGCGATGCATCGCGGCGAAC
>JANXUD010000122.1 GCA_025352045.1 Gammaproteobacteria bacterium
GGGGCAGGGCGATCCGCTGCCCGTTGACGTGATTGGCCTGCTGCGGATCGCCGCCGGCGACCAGGAGCGCCTGGGCGCGGCCAGTCAAGCCACGGGTCTGGCGACCGCAACGCTGCGCGAAGCCGCGGTGTTCTATATCCAGCAGGTGCTGTTTGCGCCCGGTAGCGACAGCTATCGCAGCCTGGGCGTGGATGCGCGCGCCGCCGACGACCAGATCCGCGAGCACCATCGCTGGTTGCTGCGCTGGTTGCACCCCGATCGCAACTCCGACCCCTGGGAAGTCGTTTACGCCGAGCGCGTTAGTCGCGCCTGGCAGGACCTGCGCACCACCGAGCGTCGCCAGCGGCATGACCAGGAGGCGGCGACCAGCCTGCCGCGGGCAGACGTCGTGCCCCACGCCGCGTCGTCCGGACCCGGGCGGATGCCACCGCCAATGTTTGCCGCACCACAGCCGGAACTGGGGGCGGCGGCGCCGAGCTTGCGCTGGCTGCCGTCCCTGGTCTTTGGTGCGCTGGCCGTCAGTGCCGTGTTCGCGATCGTGCTGTTGTACGCCATGCACTCCTTCGACGCGCGCCGTCCGGCCGGCATGGCCGCCACGACAGCCAGCATGCCTCCGCCGGCCCAGGCCACGGAAACGACGATCGACTGGCCGGCCGATGCCGGGGTGGCCACGCCATCCCAAGTCGGGGCGATCGGGCCCGTCGAGATTCCCGCAATGCCAGCCCCGCAGGCCGCTGCGTCTATCGCACCATCCGCAACAGCGGTGTCGGCGGCGACAACGACCGTGGCCACCTTGCCAGCGTCGGCGCCGGCGCCGGTCGTCCTCCCAGCGCCGGCACCCGCGGTGCCGATGCCCAAGGCTCGGATCCCGGCAGCGAGACTGCCGGCCGCCCTCGCTGCAGCGCCCGTGCGAAGCCCAGCGTCGGCGCCGGTGGCTGGACTTGCGCCCGCGACCGTGGCTGCACCCACGATGGCGACTCCGCGCGCCGCGGCAGCTGCGAAAGCGCCAATCGTGACCGACAGCTCCGCGCCGGCCTTGACCACTGCGCGGGCCGCTGCTGCCGCGACGCCGCGCGCGGGACTCGACGACCGCACCGCCTATGGCCTGCTCGGAACGTTCAGCGACATCTATCGCCAGGGCGACATCGTTCGCCTGGAAGGCCTGCTCACCGACGATGCCCGCTCTGCCCGCGGCGGGCGCGACAGCCTGGTGGCGGAATACGGCGCACTCTTCGCGTCCAGCGCGCGGCGCCGGTTGACGGTCAGCAACGTGAGCTGGCTGGACGATGGCCGGACTGCCAGCATCATCGCGAGCTTCGAAGCATCCGTGGTTCCCTTGCGTGGCGGCAGGCCGCGCCTGTCGCGCGGCGACCTGCGGCTCGATTTGCGAATGGACGAGGGTCAATGGCGCATCTATCGGTTGGCGCACGATGAACACCGGGGCTGAACCATGTCGTCGCGCCGCGTCCCTGGCCGCGCCGGTTGCCGTGGTGATCCTGGCCGTACTCGCCCTTGCCTCCTGGCGCATTTTCATCGACCCCGCCAGGAGCTACCGCCTTGCCGAAGCCGCGCAGGACGCCAAGGCCGACCCGGCGAGGCGGGCGGCATTGGCGCGCGATGCCATCCACGCCGCTCCGCTGGATGGCCGGGCCTATCGCCTGCTCGCCGAAGCCCGTCTTGCGCAGGGGCGGGAAGCGGAGGCGGCGCGGCTGTTCGAAGTCGCCGCGGCCCGTGGCCCGCGCGACCTGCCGAGCCAGACCTGGCTCGCGAACCGGGCCCTCGCCCGTGGCGACTTCCCTGCCGCCCTGGTGCGAATGGACCTGATCCTGCGGGTGCAGCCGCAGCTGGGCCCGACGATCTATCCCGTGATGATGGCCCTGGCCATCCGCGCCAGCGAGCAGCCGGCGGTCGCACGCCTCCTCGCCGGACAGCCGCCGTGGCGTCCCGTATTCATGCAGAACCTCCTGCGTTCGGCGCCCGACAGCGGGGCGGTGTCCGGACTGATCGAGCGGATCCGGCACACGCCGCCGGGCCTGACGACCGACGAGCTTGGCTGGTGGCTGGACCGGCTGATCGCGGAACACCGATGGGGTCCGGCCTACCTCACCTGGGTCGCCTCATTGGATCCCGCGCAGCGCGCCAGCGTCGGCAACGTGTTCAATGGCAGCTTCGAAACAGATCCTTCGCCGCTGGGGTTTGACTGGCGCTTCGGGCGCGCGCCGGGGGCGCGCATCAGCCTGGACCAGGTCACGGGGGCAAGTGGATCGCTTGCGTTGCGCGTGTCCTTCGAGGACCGCCGGATCCCATTCCAGGATGTGCGCCAGCTGCTTGCCCTGTCCCCCGGTGGCTATCGGTTCTCCGGCCGCTCGCGCCTGGACCAGCTGCGGACGGAGCGCGGCCTCATCTGGCGCCTGAGTTGCGCGGAAGACGGCCGGGTCATCGCCGAAACCGAACCCTTTGCGGGCAACCATGGCTGGCGCGGGTTTGAGCTGCCGGTCACGGTTCCCGCCGACGATTGCGGTGCGCAATGGCTCACCCTGCTGCTGCCGGCGCGCATCCCGGCCGAGCAGCGGATCGGGGGCACGGCCTGGTTCGATGCCCTCGAGATGGAACGGATATCACCAAATTAGTGTTCAGACTCAAGGTCATGCGGTATTCATCGATTGACTGGATAATCCCTATCGCGATAACCTGATCCCCGTTTCGCGCGCTCCGTGCAAGCATCAGAAAGGAATCCGATGAAGTTCAAGTTGATTGCGGGCATGGTGGGCATCGCCCTTGCCTTCGGCGCCAATGCCGCGGAACCGCCCAAGTCCAACTCGGCGCTGACCGAGGCCAAGGGCAAGGTTCTTGTCAACACCGGCAAGGCGTTCGCGCCGGCCGCGCTGGACATGCGCCTCAAGGCTGGCGATCGCGTCATGGTCCAGGAGGACAGCGAAGCCACCATTACCTTCGACGACGGCTGCAAGCTCGAGGTCGAGGAAAACAAGCTGGTCTCCGTCCCGGATCGCTCTTCCTGCGCCGGCGCGGTCGTCATGCAGCAGGGAATCAATCCTGTGGGTGGCGCGGCCATCGGCGGCGGCGCCGCCAGCAATGGCGCCTTGCCGATCGCCGCGGTACTCGCCTTCGACGCCTACATGTTCTTCCACGAAGACGAGCACGACACTGTCAGCCCCTGAGGCTTCGACTGTGCTTATATGATACGGGCCGCCTCGAGCGGCCCGTTTCTTTTGCGTCCCGGAAAGCCACATGCCATCTGACGCGTCCGTGCTGCACCCCGATTCCCGCATCCAGCCCTGGTTGAGCGTCGCCGTGCTGGTAGCCGCGGGCCTGCTCGGCGGAGGGCAGGGTGGCTTGGGGGACACGATCGTGCAACTGCTGGCCTTGGCCTTGCTCGCCTGGATGAGCTGGACTGCGGCACGCGCCCGAATCAAGTGGCAGGGCCCGGCATGGGCGCACTGGCTGCCGCTGTTGGCGCTGGTGCCGGTCGCACTCCAGCTGTTGCCCGTCCCTGCAAACCTGTGGGCCGCGACTCCGGCGCGCCATGAATTGGCCGCCCAGTTGCTGCTGGCCGGTGCGACGCACAGCCATGCCCTCAGCCTCAATCCCGGCGCCACCGAGCATGCGTTGTGGTCCCTGCTGCCGGCGTGCGCGTTGTTCGTGTCCGTGTTGAGCCTGCAACCTGCGTGGCAGCGACGGCTGCTTGGCATCATCGTGGGGCTGGCGCTGTGCAATTTCCTGCTGGGCCTGGCGCAGCTGTCCGAAGGCGAGGCCAGTGGGCTGCGCTTCTACTTGCCGACCAATCCGAACAGCGCGGTGGGTTTTTTCGCCAACAGCAACCACCTGGCGAGCCTGCTCGTGCTCAGCCTGCCGATCGTGCTGGTGTCGGCGGCCTGGGCCGTGGACGAACGCCTTGCGGACCGACCGATCAGCTTGGCTTGGCCCCTCGCGGCGATCGTTGCCATCGTCCTGTTGATCCTGGGAATTGCCCTGTCGACGTCTCGGGCCGGACTGCTGCTGGGCATGCTCGCGTTTTTCGGCAGTTTGCCGATCATGCTCTCGCTCCGGCGGCAGCGCGGCACCCGCCGGGTCCTGGCGGTCGTATTGGGACTGGCGTTGGTGGTGACGGTGCAGTTCGCGCTGTTCGGCATCCTGCAGCGGATGCGGGCAGATCCCCTGGACGACAGCCGCTGGCACTACGCCGAGGTGACCCGGGCGGCGGCCCGCGCCTACGCCCCGCTGGGGTCCGGCTTCGGCACGTTCCGTCAGGCGTACCAGCCCTTCGAACTGCTGTCCGCACCGCAGGCGGAGATCGTGAACCATGCCCACGACGACTACCTCGAAGTGTGGCTGGAGGGCGGCTGGCCGGGGTTGGCGGCAATGCTGGCGGCAGCCCTGGCCTGGCTCGCGCTCGGCCTGCAATTGTGGCGGCGTGGCCCGGCACCGGGCGATCGCGGCCACTCCGCGCGCCTTCTCGCGCGCACGGCAAGCCCCGAGGCGCTCAAAAGAAT
>JANXUD010000087.1 GCA_025352045.1 Gammaproteobacteria bacterium
AGCCTGAAGCCGCTCGCACGGGAGCACTAGCCGAGCAGCACCAGCACGGCGCCCGCACCGCCCTGGTTGGGCGGCGCCGAGGCGAAGGCCAGCACGTCGCCGCGCTGGCGCAGCATCCGGTCCACCAGTTGCTTGAGCACCGGCGCGCCCTCCGATCGCAGGCCCTTGCCGTGGACGATCCGCACGCAGCGGCGGTCGCCGCCGCGCGCTTCGGACAGGAAGCGGCGCAGCAGGGTCTCGGCATCCGTGGCGCGCAGGTGGTGCAGGTCCAGTTCGTCCTGCACGCTGTACTCGCCGCGGCGCAGGCGCTTGAGGGTGCGCTCGCTCACCTGGTCGCGGCGGAAGGCGAGCAGTTCGTCGCCATCGGGCGGCGCCTCGCCCGCCAGCTGGCGCGATTCGCGCAGTGCCTCCACCTCGTCGGCCTCGAAGCGCCGGGGCCGCGGCGGCGACGGGGCGACGGCGGGCGGGGCGGGCGGGGCCTCGATCCGGCGCACCTCCCCGATCGCCTCGCGGAAGAGCGCGGCGTCGTCACCGCTGACCGGGGTGGGTTTACGTGCCATGTGCCCAGCCTAACCGCGCAAGCGCGCCGCGCAAGCCGCCCGTGCCCGGGGGCATCCGTTATCATTCACTTCTCTCCGGGGCGACACGATGCGACTGCTGGTTTCCAACGACGATGGCGTGGATGCGCCTGGCATCCGGCAGCTCGCCGAGGCCCTGCGCGTGGCTGGCCACGACGTGGTCGTGGTAGCGCCCGACCGCAATCGTTCCGGCGCCAGCAATTCGCTGACCCTGGGACAGCCGATCCGCGCGCACCAGCGCGACGCCGGTACCTGGAGCGTCGCCGGTACTCCGACCGACTGCGTGCACCTGGCGCTGTCCGGGCTTCTCGAGGCCGATCCCGACATCGTGCTGTCGGGCATCAACGACACCGGCAACCTGGGCGACGACGTGATCTACTCCGGCACGGTCGCCGCGGCCATGGAAGGACGTTGCCTGGGCCTGCCCGCCATTGCGCTGTCCCTGGCCACGCCCGACCACGACGCCACGCACTACGCTACCGCCGCGCGGGCCGCGGTGGCGATCGTGGCTCGCCTGCGCAGCCATCCGCTGCCGCCGGACACCATCCTCAACGTCAACGTGCCCGACCTGCCCTGGGACGACATCGCCGGCTACCAGGTCACGCGCTTGGGCAATCGCCATCGCGCCGAGCCTTGCATTCGCCAGCACGATCCGCGCGGCCGCCCGATCTGGTGGATCGGCCCGCCCGGCGCGGCGCAGGATTCCGGCCCCGGCACCGATTTCCATGCGGTGCGCAGCGGCTTCATCTCGATCACGCCGATCCACGTGGACCTGACCCGCTACCAGGCGCTGGATCCGGTCACGGCCTGGGTCGGCGGCCTGGCGACCGGGCCTGCGTCCACGCCATGATGTCGCGCTTCCACGCCAAGCCCGAGGCGCAGGGCCAGGGCATGACCTCGCAGCGCGCCCGCGACCGCCTGGTCGAGCGCCTGCGCAGCGAGGGCGGCATCCGTGACGAACGCGTGCTGCAGGCGCTGCGCAGCCTGCCGCGCCACCTGTTCATCGACGAAGCCCTGGGGTCGCGGGCGTACGAGGACACCGCGCTGCCGATCGGCAACGCGCAGACCATCTCGCAGCCCTGGGTGGTGGCGCGCATGACCGAGGCGCTGATCGAGCACGGCCTGCCGAAGAAAGTGCTCGAGGTCGGCACCGGCTCGGGCTACCAGGCCGCCGTGCTCGCGACCCTGGGCATCGAGGTGTACACGGTCGAGCGCATCGACGAACTGTTGCGCGTGGCGCGCCGGCGCTTCCGCAACATGGGCCTGAACCTGCGCACCAAGCACGACGACGGCCGCATGGGCTGGCCCGAGCACGCGCCCTACGACGCGATCATCGTCACTGCCGCAGGCGCGGCGCTGGACCCCGCGCTGCTGGCGCAGCTCGGCGAGGGCGGTACCCTGGTCGCGCCGGTGGGCGGGCCCAGCGCGCAAATCCTGCTGCGGCTGCGCAAGACCGTCGAAGGCGTGGTTCAGGATGACCTCGGCAAAGTCGTGTTCGTCCCCCTGGTCTCCGGAATCCTGTGATGGCGCGCCGCGCGTGAAGCTCTTCGCCCCGCTGTTCGAACGCGCCATCCGCTGGGCCGCCCATCCGCGCGCGCCCTGGATCCTGTTCGTGCTGAGTTTCATCGAGGCGATCTTCTTCCCGGTGATGCCGGAAGTGATGCTGGCGCCGATGTGCATCGCCCAGCCGAAGCGCGGCTTCTGGTTCGCCACCATCAGCCTGGCCGGCGGCGTGCTCGGCGCGATGGTCGGCTATGCGCTGGGCCACTACGCCTATGAAGTGGTCAAGCCATTGCTGAGCCTGGGCATGCAGGCCGACATCCAGCATTGGGTGGACAAGCTGCAGCTGATGATGCGCGAGCACCGCGTTGCCCTGGTCGGGTTCCTGCTGGCGGCCGCGATCCAGCCGGTGATCCCGATGAAGGTGGTGACCTGGGGCGCCGGCATCGCCGGCATCCCGATCCCGGAATTCCTGCTCTGCATCCTGGTGGGGCGCGGCAAGCGGCTGTTCCTTGTGGCCGGTGCGATCCGGCTCGGCGGCGAGCGCGCGGCCGCTGCGTTGCAGAAGTACATCGAGCCGATCGGCTGGGTCGCCCTGGTCCTGCTGGTCGGCATCGCCGGATGGCTGGTGTTGCGCCACCTCGGCGAATGACGCATGGTTTCAACCATGGAGTCCGTCCTGCGCCTGCGTCCTGAAGCGATCCGCCTGCTGGCGCCGGCGCTGCTGGCCGTGCTGGTGCTTTCGCTGGGCGCCTGCGGGCATGCGCGCGTGGTCCGCCGCGACTACGCGACGCCCGATCGCGTTCAGTCGCCGCGCCCGTCGCGCGCCGCCTCGCGCGCCGAGGTCGAGCCGCTGCCGCGCGGCGGCGTGCATATCGTGCGTCCTGGCGAGACCCTGTACGGGATCAGTTTCCGCTTCGGCCTGCGCTACCAGGACGTGGCGACGTGGAACGGCATCGCCGATCCCTTCGTGATCGAGGTGGGACAGCGCCTGCGCCTGCAGCCGACAACGGCCGAGTCGCGCCCAATCGCCGCCACATCGCCGCCGATGCGGCCGGTTGGACCGGGCCCCGTCGCCCCGGCACCCGCGGCAGCCGTGCCGGTCCCATCAGGGCCACGCCCCAGCGGCGTTCCTGCGATGCCGCCGCGTGCCGCGCCCCCGGCTCCGGTCGCCTCGGCGCCGCCCCCGGCGCCTGCGGCGCCGATCCTCGGCGCACCGGCCTGGCGCTGGCCCACGCGCGGCCAGGTCGTCGGCCGCTACGTCGCCGGCGACCAGACCCAGCAGGGCATCAACATCGCCGGTAGCGCCGGACAGCCGGTGCAGGCATCGGCCGATGGCGTCGTCGTGTATTCGGGCGCCGGCCTGGTCGGCTACGGCGAGCTGATCATCATCAAGCACAACGACGAATGGCTGTCGGCGTACGCGCACAATCGGCGGCGCCTGGTCAACGAGGGCATGCGGGTGAGGGCGGGCGACACGATCGCGGAGATGGGCCGCAGCGGCGCCAGTCGCGACATGCTGCACTTCGAGATCCGCCGCAATGGCAAGCCGGTGGATCCGCTGGCCTTCCTGCCGCCCAACTGAAACCGCGCCCGCCCACTACTTTCCGTCTGTAGCCAGGGCCGGAGGCACCGCGTCATCCACCGCCTGGGCCGACCGGCCCAGCGTGCGCCCGGCGCGCCAGTACAACAGCACGGCCATCAGCCACATGCAGCCGATCCACCAGGCGAATGGCCGCAATTCCCCGGACGGAAACTTGCCGAAGTAGTAGCCGATGGACGCGTCCACCGAGGCATGGAACAGCATGACCGGCAGCAGGCGGCCGCCGGCGCGATTGTAGAGCCAGGTGGCGAACAGCGCCACGGGAAAGATGCCAACCATGAACATCGCGAACAGCAATGGGGTGCGGGCGCCTTCCGAATTGTTCTGGAAATACATGGGCAAGTGCCACAGGCCCCAGATCAATGCGACCAGGCCCGTCGCGACCAGTGGCGAGCATTTCCGCTGCAGTTCCGACAGCAACAGATGGCGCCAGCCGACTTCTTCGAAGAACGCGGTCAGTGGCAGCAGCAGGAGGGTGAAGGCGAGCGATGACGGCCAGGAATCAAGGACGGGCGTTGCGCCGCCGGCGATCCGGAACAGCTGGAACGCCGCCAGGCAGCTGAGTTGGGGTAGCGCGAAGGCGGCAAGCGTCGGCCAGGGCGGAATGCGGATTGTCACGATTGCCCGCCAGATCCCCAACAGGCCCTGGCGTCCCCGGGCCAGGGTGATCAAGGCGATGGCAACGAGCGTGGGGGTGAAGCTGGCCAGCGTGCGTGCGCTGTTCGACACAGTCGCGGCTCCGATCCCGTGCTTGGCCAGTGCGGCCGGGCCGACCAGTGACCATGTCCAGGCGAACGTCAGGACGACGAACAGGGAGGAGAGGTGTTGGCGAGTGAAATTCCGCAGCCAGGTCATCGCGATCAGCACTCCAGCAGGACTCGACCACTGTTGCGGGGACGGCCTCCGTTGGCCGCCGTGGGATGGCTGGCATCCTACCCGGCCCCGAGTCGCTCGCGCGCATGTCGATCGTCATGCGCGCTCCTGCCCCACCACGGCAGGACGAAAAAAACCCGCCGTTTCCGGCAGGCTTTCCCCTCAAACTTGCGAAGTCGCGGCCTGGGCCGCTGCCTTCGGATCGGTCAGAGCTGCATCGCCTTGGCGACTTCGGCGGCGTAGTCCTCGACCACCTTCTCGATGCCTTCGCCGACGGCGAGGCGATGCATCGACACCACTTCGGCCTTGGCGGCCTTCAGCACCTGGTCCACCGACTTGTCGGTGTCCAGCGCATAGGCCTGGCCGGTGAGTGTGACCTCGTTGATGATCTTGGCGACCTTGCCGCTGATGATCTTCTCGAGGATCTCGGCCGGCTTGGCCTTTTCCTTGTCCGACATCTTGGCCATCTCGATGTCCTTTTCCTTGGCGATGAACTCCGCCGGGACATCCTTGCCGGTGATGTAGGGCGGGTTCATGGCGGCGATGTGCATCGCCAGGCCCTTGGCCAGCGCGGCATCGCCACCCTTGACCTCGACCAGCACGCCGATGCGGCCGCCGTGCACGTAGCCGGCGACCGTGTTGGCGCTGTTGATGGCGACCATGCGGCGGACCTGCACGTTCTCGCCGATCTTAGCGATCAGCGCGGCGCGGGCTTCCTCGACGGTCATGGCGCCCAGAGGCGCGGCCTTGATCGCGTCCACGTGGCTGGCGCCGGTGTCCAGCGCCGTCTGCGCGACGGCATGGGCGAAGGCCAGGAAGTTCTCGTCCTTGGCGACGAAGTCGGTTTCGGAATTGACCTCGACCAGCGCGGCCTTGTTGCCGGACTGGGCCAGCACGACGCGGCCTTCCGCGGCGACGCGGCCGGCCTTCTTGTCGGCCTTGGCCAGGCCCGACTTGCGCAGGGCTTCCATCGCGGCCTCGATGTCGCCACTGTGCTCGGACAGCGCCTTCTTGCATTCCATCATGCCGGCGCCGGAGCGCTCGCGCAGTTCCTTGACCAGGCTGGCGGTGATTTCCATTGCATTACCTCTTGCGTGTGCGTGGATGTGGGAGCGGCTTCAGCCGCGATCTCGCGGTACGCCGCGAAACGCATCGCGGCAGAAGCCGCTCCCACAGTAGGGGTGGCTTAGCGGCGTGCGTCCGGACGCGGGCCGCGATCGTCCCTGCGCGGGGCGCCCGGCTTCTTCGGCGGCGGGGCGCGGCGCGGGGCGGCCTTCTTGTCTTCCTTCGCGACCGGGTTGCCCTCGGCGTCAAGCTCGACGAACTCGTCGTCGCGCTGGCCCATCTGCGGCGCGGCGGCCTTGCCCTCGAGCACCGAGTCGGCGGCGGCGCGCACGTACAGCTGCACGGCGCGGATCGCGTCGTCGTTGCCCGGGATCGCGTAGTCCACCAGGGTCGGGTCGTAGTTGGTGTCGACCACGGCGATGACCGGAATGCCGAGCTTCTTGGCTTCCTGCACGGCGATGTTCTCGTGGCCGATGTCGATCACGAACAGCGCGTCGGGCAGGCGGTTCATTTCCTTGATGCCGCCCAGCGAGGCCAGCAGCTTGTCGCGCTCGCGGCGCAGGCCCAGCACTTCGTGCTTGACCATCTTGGTGAAGGTACCGTCGGTCTCGGCGGCCTCGAGTTCCTTCAGGCGGCCGACCGACTGCTTGACGGTGCGGAAGTTGGTCAGGGTGCCACCGAGCCAGCGCATGCTCATGTAGGGCATGCCGCAGCGCTCGGCCTCTTCCTTGATCGACTCGCGCGCGGAGCGCTTGGTGCCGACGAACAGGATGGTGCCGCGCTTCTGGGCCAGGGCCGAGACGAAGTTCATCGCGTCCGTGAACAGGGGCAGGGTCTTTTCGAGGTTGATGATGTGGATCTTGCCGCGGGCGCCGAAGATGAACGGGCCCATCTTGGGATTCCAGTAACGGGTCTGGTGGCCGAAATGCACGCCGGCTTCCAGCATCTGGCGCATGGTGACTTGGGTCATGGCGGTTGCCTTTGAAGAGGGAACGCGGCCGCTCGGCGGCTCGATCGTTCCGGGGTTGGGGCCTCCACCAGGCTCCGCCTCGAACCCTGGCCGGCAACGATGGACCGTTGCGGATGGGGCACCCCGGGGCGGGGATCTGCCTGGTGTGTGGATTCACCGGTGACGCCCGGCGTGGGCGATGGGGCCATAGGACCGGCCACAAGCGCGGGATTATAACGGGCTGGCCTAAGCCCTTGCAACTGTTGGATAATCCCGTCCCATGAACGTGAGCATCAAGACCCCGGCGGAGATCGAGAAGATGCGGGTGGCCGGCCGCCTGGCCGCCGAGGTCCTGCAGGTTGTCGCCCCGCACGTGAAAGCAGGCGCCAGCACGGCCGAACTGGACCGGATCTGCCACGACCACATCGTGAACGTGCAACAGGCGATCCCGGCCAATGTCGGTTACAAGGGCTTCCCGGCGACCGTGTGCACCTCGGTGAACAACGTGATCTGCCACGGCATCCCGTCCGAGGCCAAGGTGCTGAAGGACGGCGACATCGTCAACATCGACGTCACCGTGATCAAGGATGGCTGGCACGGCGACACCAGCCGCATGTTCCTGGTCGGCACGCCCTCGGTGAAGGCCAAGCGCCTGGTGGACGTGACCCGCGAAGCCATGTTCCGCGGCATCCGCATGGTCAAGCCGGGCGCCACCCTGGGCGACATCGGCAATGCCATCCAGAAGTTCGCCGAAGGCGAGCGGTTTTCGGTGGTACGCGAGTATTGCGGCCATGGCATCGGCCGCATCTACCACGAGGACCCGCAGGTGCTGCACTACGGCTCGGCTGGCCTCGGGTTGGAATTGCAGGAAGGCATGACCTTCACCATCGAGCCGATGATCAACGAAGGCACCCGGCACACGCGCCTGATGCCCGACGGCTGGACCGTGGTCACGCGCGACCGCTCGCTGTCCGCGCAGTGGGAGCACACCGTGGCGGTGACTGCCGAGGGCGTCGAGATCCTCACCCGCGTCCCGGGCGACGACAACGACCTGTGACCGCGGCCGCGTCCGCGGTCGACCCGCTGCCGGCCGACGCGCTGCGCACCTCGCTGGCGCGGGCTGCTGACGACAGCGCCTGGCGCGACCTCGCCAAGGCCGCCCTGCTCGCCGACCGCAGCCGCGCCGAGTCCGCCTTCCACGCCGGCGTGGACATCCAGCAGCTGATCGGCCAGCGCTGCGCGCTGATCGACGGGCTGGTGGGCGGTGCCTGGACGCGCTGCGTGGATGCGGCGGCGCCGGCCAGCCTGCTCGCGACCGGCGGGTATGGCCGCGGCGAGCTGTACCCACTGTCGGACATCGACCTGCTGGTGCTGGCCGAGCCGCGCCAGCAGAAGAAGATGGAAGCGGCGGTCTCGCGCTTCTTCGCGCTGCTGTGGGACGCGGGCTTGGCCACGGGCCACGCGGTGCGCTCGGTCGCGCAATGCGTGGACGCGGCGCGCGGCGACATCGCCACCCTCACCTCGATGATGGAGTTGCGCACGCTCGGCGGCGATCCGGCCGGGCGCGACGCGCTCGCCACGGCCCTGTCGCCGAAGAAGCTCTGGCCGCCGGCGAAATATTTCGAGGCCAAGCGCGAGGAAGAACGCGCCCGCCACGCACGTTACAACGACACCGCCGACAACCTCGAGCCGAACCTCAAGGAAGGCCCGGGCGGCCTGCGCGACCTGCACACGGTCACCTGGATGGGCATGCGCCTGTACGGCGTGCCCGGGCTGCGCGCCCTGGTGCCGCTGGGCCTGCTGGGCGCGGACGAATGCGCGACCCTGGAGTCGCGCTGGGCCGAGATCGCGCGCCTGCGCTTCGGCTTGCACCTGGTTGCGGGCCGGCGCGAGGAACGCCTGCTGTTCGACCACCAGAAGGCCCTGGCCGCGCTGATGGGCCTGCAGGACGAGGAGAACAACCTCGCGGTCGAGCAGATGATGCAGCGCTTCTTCCGCGCCGCGTCCACCATGCTGCGGGTCAACGACCGGCTGCTGCAGCGCTTCGAGGAGCAGCTGTCGCCGAAGTCCGCGCCGGTCGCGGTGGCGCCCGGGTTCGAACTCCGGCACGGCTACCTGGCGATGACCGACGGGACGCGTTTGAAGGCCGGCATGGCCGGTATTCTGGACTTGTTCGCTACCTGGTCCACGCTGGATTCGCGCGGCCTGCACTCGGAAACCGCCCGCGCACTGGCCGAAGCGCTCAGCACGATCAAGCCCTACACCGAGGAAGACGAAACGGTGCGGCACCGTTTCCTGGCCCTGCTCGCGGGGCCCAATGCCGTGGCGATGCTCAAGCGCATGGCGCGCATCGGCGTGCTCGGTCGCTACATCCCCGAGTTCGGCAAGGTGGCCGGGCGCATGCAGTACGACCTGTTCCACGTCTACACCGTGGACCAGCACACCCTGGCGGTGTTGCGCCTGCTCGACCTGTTCCTGCGTGGCGAAGCGGTGCCCGGGTTCTCGATGACCGGCGAAGTCGTGCCGCGCCTTCGCAAGCCCTTCCTGCTCCTGGTCGCTGGCCTGTTCCACGACATCGCCAAGGGCCGGCGCGGCGACCATTCCGTGCTCGGCGCGGAGGACGTGCGGCGCTTCGCCACCGCGCATGGCCTGCCCAGCGCCGATGTGGAGTTGCTGGCCTGGCTGGTGCGCGAGCACCTGCTGATGTCGATCACCGCACAGCGCCTGGACATTTCCGATCCTGAAGTGCTTGATCGCTTCGCCTCGCGCGTGGCCGACCGCGAGCACCTGGACTATCTCTACTTGCTGACCTGCGCCGACATCGCCGGCACCAGCCCGAAATTGTGGAACAGCTGGAAGGACCGGCTGCTGGCCGAACTCCACACCGCTGCGCGCTATGCCTTGCGCCGCGGCCTGGAAAATCCGCTCAACGCCGAAGACATCATGGCCGACACCGGCAACATGGCGCTGGCGATGCTGATCGATGGTGGCACCGACGAGGCGGCCGTCGAGGACTTGTGGAAGACCTTTCCCGACGAGGCCTTCCTGCGCTACCGGCCGGAGCAACTGGTGTGGCAAACGCAGGGCCTGCTGGCCAACGCCGGCCAGCCCGTCCAGATCCTGGTCCGCGCGCACCAGACGCCGGGCAGCTTCGAGGTGTTCGTGCGCGCGCCCGATCGCGATGGCGTGTTCGCGGCGCTAGTGGCAAGCCTGGATCGGCTCGGACTGAACGTGCTCGAGGCGCGCATCCTGACCTCCACCGATGGCCACGCGCTCGACAATTTCCAGGTACAGGCCAGCGCAGCCGCACCGGAAATTGGCCGTATCTTCGAACTGCTCCACGCGGCCCTGCGGGATCCCGCGGCCGTGCGACCGGCGCGTCGCGCCGTGCCACGCCACCTGCGGCATTTCCGCGTCCAGGCCGAAGTGCAATTCGACGATGTCGGGGACACCGACCGGACCCGCCTGAGCCTCGTCGGCACCGATCGCCCCGGGCTTCTTGCGGACGTCGCCCAATTGCTGCGCAGCGAAGGCCTGCGCGTGCATGATGCGCGCATTGCCACGTTCGGTGAACGCGTCGAGGACATCTTCCTGCTCAGCGATCGCGCCGACCACGCGCTGGACCCGGCGGCGCTGGATCCGTTGCGCGCCGCACTCATCCAATGCCTCGAAGGAGATTCCACCGATGCCGCACGACGCAGCCACTGACACCGCCGCCCTGCGCGCCTTGATCGAGGACGCCTTCGAGCGCCGCGGTACGCTGGCCGCCGAGGAAATCCGCGACAGCGTGGGCCCGATGGTCGATCGCGCGATCGCCTTGCTCGAATCCGGCGCCGCCCGCGTCGCCGAGCCGGCGGAGGGCGGCTGGCAGGTCAACCAGTGGCTGAAGAAGGCCGTGCTGCTGTATTTCCGCTGCAACGACATGTCCCTGGTCGATGCGCCGGCGCCGGGCCCGTACTGGGACAAGGTGCCGATGCGCTTCGAAGGCTTCGACGCCGCCGCCTTCCGCGACTTCGGCGCGCGCATCGTGCCGGGAGCCGTGGTGCGTCGCGGCGCGCACATTGGCCGCGACGTGGTGCTGATGCCCAGCTTCGTCAACATCGGCGCGCACGTGGGCGCCGGCACGATGGTGGACACCTGGGCCACGGTCGGTTCCTGTGCGCAGATCGGCGCGCGCTGCCACCTGTCCGGCGGCGTCGGCATCGGCGGCGTGCTCGAACCGCTGCAGGCCGGGCCGACGATCATCGAGGACGACTGCTTCGTCGGCGCGCGTTCGGAGGTGGTCGAGGGCGTGGTGGTCGAGCGCGGCAGCGTGATCGGCATGGGCGTGTTCCTGGGCCAGAGCACGCGCATCTACGACCGCGCCACGAAGACCATCTCCTACGGCCGCGTGCCCGCGGGCAGCGTCGTGGTGTCGGGATCACTGCCCGCGTCGGACGGGTCGCACTCACTGTACTGCGCGGTGATCGTCAAGCAGGTGGACGACAGGACGCGCTCGAAGACCTCCGTGAATGAACTGCTGCGGGGCGCCGCCGAATGACACGCCTGTCCTCGCGTTCGACAACGTTCCTGAAGTGGTTCCTGCCCGGCATCTGGCTGCTGGTCTTTGGGGGCGTGGGCGTGGCGGCCGTGTTGCAGCCGCATCCCGGCCTGGGCGCACTGGTCGCGGTGTGCGTGGCGCCGGTGTTCCTGGGCCTGGTCTACCGGTACCAGGTCTGGCCGCTGGCTGACGCCGTGGACGACGTGGGCGACGCCTTGCGGGTGCGCCGGCGCGGCGTCGAGGTGCGGATTCCCCTTGCCGACATCCTCAATGTGTCCGCGCCCAGCTATGGACGCTCGCGCAAGATCACGTTGCGGCTGCGACGCGCGGGCCAACTGGGTGACGAGATTTCTTTTCTTCCTGTGGCTCGCTTGCGCTTGAATCCCTTCGCGCGCGATCCGACGGTCGAAGAACTGATCGGCCGCGTGGACGCGGCGCGCGCCGGGTCCGCGCGATGAGCGGCGCAGCGGGCGGTCCGGTGGCCGAGGCGGGGATGGCGATGCCGATCCTGTACGGACTGGACGCCTGCGACACCTGCCGCAAGGCGCGCAACTGGCTCAAGCGCGCCGGCGTCGAGCACAGCTTCGTGGACTATCGCGAACATCGGGTCGAGGCGGCGACGCTGCGCGACTGGGCGAAGCAACTGGGCGGCTGGGACAAGCTCGTGAACAGGGCTTCCACCACCTGGCGCAACCTGCCCGACGGGCGCAAGTCGCCCGGCTCGGATCCGGAATGGACCCTGCTGATCAAGGAGCACCCGGCCATCGTCAAGCGCCCGGTGGTGGTGGCTCCTGATGGAACGGTGAGCGTCGGTTTCACCGACAATGGTTTCAAGCAACGCTTCGGGACGAAACCATGAGCGACGTGCTGCACCTCTCCATGGACCTGATGGCGCGCCGCTCGGTGACGCCGGAGGACGAGGGCTGCCAGGACCTCGTCGCGACCCGCCTCTCCGCGGCGGGGTTCAGCATCGAACGCATGGACTTCGACCCCGTGCGCAACCTGTTCGCGACGCACGGCGACGGCGGCCCGCTGCTGCTCTTCCTCGGCCACACCGACGTGGTGCCAAGCGGCCCGGTGGACGCCTGGTCCAGCCATCCATTCGTACCGACCATCCGCGATGGCGTGCTGTACGGCCGCGGCGCGGCGGACATGAAGGGCAGCGTCGCCGCCTTCGTCGTCGCGCTCGAGGACTTCGTCGCGCGACATCCGCGGCACGCGGGCACGATCGCGCTGCTGCTCACCTCGGACGAGGAGGGCGATGCCATCGACGGCGTGCGCCGCGTCGCCGAGGTGTTCCGCGCGCGTGGCCAGCGCATCGACTGGTGCGTGACCGGCGAGCCCTCGTCGAAGGAGAAACTCGGCGACCTGCTGCGCATCGGCCGACGCGGCACGTTGTCGGGCACGCTCACCGTGCGCGGCATCCAGGGCCATGTGGCCTACCCGGACAAGGCGCGCAATCCGATCCACCAGGCGATGCCTGCGCTCGCGGAGCTGTGCGCGCGGCAGTGGGACCAGGGCTATCCGCGCGAGGGCGTCAGTGAGTTCCCCCCGTCGAGCTTCCAGGTGTCCAACATCCACGCTGGAACCGGCGCCAACAACGTGATTCCGGGCAGTTGCGAGGTGGTGTTCAACTTCCGCTACAACCCGGGCTGGCAGGCCGAAGCGCTGGAACGCGAGGTGCACGCGCTGCTCGATCGCCATGGCCTCGAGTACGCGATCCAATGGCACCGTGGCGGGGAGCCCTTCCTCACCGCCGAAGGCCCGCTGCGCGCGGCCATGCGCACGGCGATGCGCGAGCTGTCCGGCGTGGAGCCGGAAGAAAGCACGGGCGGCGGTACCTCGGACGCGCGCTTCATCGCGCCGCTGGGCGCGGAGGTGGTCGAGATGGGGCCGGTGAACGCCAGCATCCATCGCGTGGACGAATGCATCGTCGTGGACGAACTCGAGCGCCTGCCGGCGATCTATTCCTCGATCGCCTCGCGCCTGCTGCCCGACGCCTGAGCGGCCAGCACGGCGCTGTCGCCACCGGAGGCGTCGTCGCCGGTGGCCGCGAACAGATCGGGTTCATGCGCGAGTTCGGGATCGCCGGATTCGACCTCCGCGGTGGCGAAGGCGATGCAATTGCCGCCGTCGCGCTTGGCGCGGTACATGGCCAGGTCCGCGCGCCGGCGCAGGCCGGCGACGTCCCGCGCATGGTCCGGGTAGACGGCGATGCCGATGCTCGCCCCGATCGTCACCAGCCTGCCCTCGAACACCAGCGGTGCGACCAGCACCTGCAGCAGCTTGTCGGCGACCAGCACCGCATCGTCGGCCTCGGCGAGGGTTCCGATCACCGCAAGGAATTCGTCCCCGCCGACCCGCGCGATGGTGTCCTCGCTGCGCACCGCGCGCTGCATGCGCAGGGCGCATTCCGCCAGCACGGCGTCGCCGGCGTCGTGGCCCAGCCCGTCGTTGACGGCTTTGAAGCCATCCAGGTCGATGTACAGCACAGCCAGCTTGCGGTTGGCGCGCCGTGCCGTGTGCAGGGCCATCTGGATCCGGTCCACCGCCAGGTTGGCCAGCGGCAGTCCGGTGAGCGGATCGTGCAGGGACAAGCGCTCGATTTCGTCACGCTGTTCGTTGATCTGGCGCAGCATGCTGTCGGCGGCGCGGGTGTAGCCGCCGAAACTGTGGGTCACCAGGGCCGCCACGATGACCCACGGTTCGCAAGCTTACAGATGCCGATGCCGACAACGCCTCAAACGCGCCGATGATGCCCCACACCGTTCCAAATAGGCCGATAAACGGCGTCACCGAAGCGATAGTCGCCAGCCACGTCATGTTGCGCTCCAGTTTCTGGATTTCCTCGCTGATCCCCAGCTGCAGATTCCGCTCGATCATCAGCTTGTTCCTGATTTGACCCCGCCCGCG
>JANXUD010000099.1 GCA_025352045.1 Gammaproteobacteria bacterium
ATGGTTCTGGGTGACGAAGCCCATGGTGCGGCGCGCCGCCTGCTGGGCACCGGCATTGGTGGTCATCACCACGATCACGTTGCGGAAGTTCGCCTCGCGCCCGTTGGTGTCGGTCAGCACGCCGTGGTCCATGATCTGCAGCAGGATGTTGAACACGTCCGGATGCGCCTTCTCGATCTCGTCGAGCAGGAGCACGCAGTGCGGGGTCTTGACCACTTTTTCGGTCAGCAGGCCGCCCTGGTCGAAGCCCACGTAACCCGGGGGCGCGCCGATCAGGCGGGACACCGAATGCGCTTCCATGTACTCGGACATGTCGAAGCGCACCAGCTCGATGCCCAGCTGCATGGCCAGTTGCCGGGTGACTTCGGTCTTGCCCACGCCGGTCGGGCCGGCGAACAGGAAGTTGCCGATCGGCTTGTCGGGATTGCCCAGGCCCGAGCGGGCCAGCTTGATCGAGGACACGAGGGTGTCGATCGCCGCGTCCTGGCCAAAGATCACCATCTTGAGGTTGCGCTCGAGGTTCTTGAGCACGTCCTTGTCCGAGGCCGAGACCTGCTTGGTCGGGATGCGCGCCATCTTGGCGACGATCAGCTCGACTTCCTCCACGTCGATGATCGACTTGCGGTCGGCCAGCAGGCGCAGGCGCTGGCGGGCGCCGGCCTCGTCGATCACGTCGATGGCCTTGTCCGGCAGCAGGCGGTCGTTGATGTGCTTGACCGACAGGTCCACCGCGGCCTGGATCGCATCCGAGCTGTACTGCACCTCGTGGTGCGCTTCGTAGCGCGGCTTCAGGCCGTGCAGGATCGCCACCGCCTCGCTGATGGACGGTTCCACCACGTCGATCTTCTGGAAGCGCCGCGCCAGCGCGCGGTCCTTCTCGAACACGCCGCGGTATTCCTGGAAGGTGGTCGAGCCGATGCAGCGCAGCTCGCCGTTCTGCAGGACGGGCTTGATCAGGTTGGACGCGTCCATCGTGCCGCCCGATGCGGAGCCAGCACCGATGATCGTGTGGATCTCGTCGATGAACAGGATCGCCCGCGGTTCCTTCTTCATCTGCGCGAGCACCGCCTTCAGGCGCTTCTCGAAGTCGCCGCGATACTTGGTGCCCGCCACCAGGGCGCCGAGGTCGAGCGAATAGATGATGGCGTCGGCCAGCACCTCGGGCACGCGGCCTTCCACGATCCGCCACGCCAGGCCTTCGGCCAGCGCGGTCTTGCCCACGCCGGACTCGCCGACGTAGAGCGGGTTGTTCTTGCGCCGGCGGCAGAGCACCTGGATGGTCCGCTCGACTTCATCCTCGCGCCCGACCAAGGGATCGATCTTGCCTTCGCGCGCCAGCTCATTGAGGTTGCTGGCGAACTCCTGCAGGGGATTGCCCTTGGCTTCGTCGCCTGCCTCGCCTTCGCCCCGCGGCTCGGCGCCAGGCTGGGCCTTGTCCTCGCCGCCGTCGCCGACCTTGGCGATGCCGTGCGAGAGGTAGTTGACGACGTCCAGCCGGCTGATGTCCTGCTGCTGCAACAGGTAAACGGCATGCGAGTCCTTCTCGCCGAAGATGGCGACCAGGACGTTTGCCCCGGTGACCTCCTTCTTGCCGGAAGACTGGACGTGGTACACCGCCCGCTGCAGGACCCGCTGGAACCCCAGCGTGGGCTGCGTGTCGCGGGCATCGTCGGCCGGGAGCACCGGCACGCTGTCATTGATGATCTGGCGCAGGCCTTCGGCCAGGCGCGGCTGGTTGAAGCCGCAGGCCTTGAGCACCGCCACCGCTGCCGAGTTGTCGAGCAGCGCCAGCAACAGGTGCTCGACGGTCATGAACTCATGGCGCGCCTCGCGGGCCTGCTTGTAGCACTGGCCGATGCTGTACTCGAGATCCTTGCTGAACATTTCGCTCTCCGGGGAGGTTTCACCCTAGATGGGGACGGGCCCTGCGATTTCCAGCCTAGGCCTTTTCCATGCTGCACAACAGTGGGTGCTGGTGCAGTCTGGAAAACTCGTTCACCTGCGTCACCTTCGATTCAGCCACTTCCCGCGTGTAGACGCCGCAAACGCCCTTGCCCCGGGTATGGACGTGGAGCATGACCTGGGTCGCCTTTTCCCGGTTGAGGGCGAAAAAGACCTGCAGGACCTCGACCACGAAATCCATCGGGGTGAAGTCGTCGTTGAGCAGGACCACCTGGAACAGCGGGGGACGGGTGACTTCCGGCTTGGACGTCTCCACCATCACCCCGTGTTCGTGTTCCTGCGCCGGAATCTGTTTGCGTGCCATGGCTGCAGTATAAATCGGGGCAGTGGCCGCCGGACTCAAGCGCGCACGGTGGACCATCCGCCGGTTTGCCACCAGAATGTGACGATGGCCTTCACGAACATGCCCACGACCCAGCCCGGGACCACATCCGCTTGAGCTACCGCCGCGGCCAGTTCTGGCAACCCGACGTGACAGTCGCCTGCGTGGTGGTCCGCGACGGGCGCCTGCTGATGGTCGAGGAGCAAGTGGGTGGGCGCCTGGTGCTCAACCAGCCCGCCGGGCACCTGGAACCGGACGAATCCCTGCTCGAGGCCGCACGGCGCGAAACGCTGGAGGAAACCGGCTGGGAAGTCGAGCCCACGGCCTTCATCGGCGCCTACCAGTGGACGGCGCCGGATGCATCGGCAGGCGGTTCGGGCCGGCATTACCTGCGCATGGCGTTCGCGGCCGACCCGATCCGCCATGATCCGGCGCGGACGCTGGACGAAGGCATCGTGCGCGCGCTCTGGCTGAGTCCCGGCGAACTGTCGGCCGACGCCGCGCGCCATCGCAGCCCCTTGGTCTGGCGCGTCGTCGAGGATTTCCTCGCCGGCCGGCGCCATCCGCTCGACGCGGTCCAGCAGGCGTGAGCGCGGCCCGGGTCATGGTCGGCGTGTCCGGGGGCGTGGATTCAGCCGTGGCCGCGCTGCGCCTGCGCGCCGCCGGCGAGAGCCTGGCTGGACTGTTCATGCAGAACTGGGACGAGGACGGGGCGCATGCGCGCCCGGGCGGCGCCGAAGCTGGCACGCTCGCAGCCTCCGGATGCCGCGCGGATGCGGACCGCCGCGACGCGCTGGGCGTCTGCGCGCGCCTGGGCATCCCCTTCCACGCGCGCAACTTCGCCGGCGAATACTGGGCGGCAGTGTTCGAGCATTTCCTGGACGAGTACCGCGCCGGCCGCACGCCCAACCCGGACGTGTTGTGCAACCGCGAGATCAAGTTCAAGACCTTCCTGGACGAGGCGCGCGCCCTGGGCGCGGAGCAGATCGCCACGGGCCACTACGCGCGCATCGATTGCCTGGACGGTCGCTGGCGCCTGCTGCGGGCCGTGGACCGCGACAAGGACCAGACCTATTTCCTGCACCAGCTCGGCCAGTCCCAGCTCGCGGCGACGCTGTTCCCCGTGGGCGACCTGCCCAAGTCCGAAGTCCGGCGCCTCGCGGCGGAGGCGGCCCTGCCGGTCGCGACCAAGAAGGATTCCACCGGCATCTGCTTCGTCGGCGAACGGGATTTCCGCGACTTCCTGGGCCGCTACATCCCGGCCCGGCCCGGCGAGATCCGAAGCGTTGACGGCACCCGCCTGGGCGAGCATGCCGGCGTGTTCTTCTACACCCTGGGCCAGCGCGAAGGCCTGCAGCTTGGCGGCCAGCGCGGACGGCCCGGCGCGCCCTGGTTCGTGGTCGGCAAGGACGTGGCCACCAACGTGCTGGTCGTGGACCAGGGCAGCGACAGCCCCTACCTGCACTCGCGCCGGCTCGCCAGCGAGGTGGCGCACTGGATCGCCGGCGACGCCCCGGCCGCGAGCTTCGCCTGCCGCGCCCAGGTGCGGCACCGCCAGCCCGCGCAGGACTGCAACGTGTCGGTGCGCCCCGATGGCTGCCTGGATGTCGTCTTCGCCTCGGCCCAGCGTGCCGTGGCGCCGGGACAATCGCTGGTGCTCTACGCCGGGGACGAATGCCTGGGCGGCGCCGTGATCGCAGGCACCGACGCCCTGCTCGACCGCCTCGAAGGGAGCCGCGCGGCATGAGGGACCGTGTCTTCGCGCTGGCCGGGCTGTTGCAGGCGATCAGTCTGGTGCAACAGATGGCCAACAACGGCCAGGCGCAGTCACAGGCCCTGGGCGCGAGCATCGACAGTCTGTTCCGGTTCGACGCCGACGACGCGGCGGCGGTCTACGGCGGCGCCCCGGCCTTGCGCGACGGCCTGCGCCGCGTGATCGCGCAGCTGGATGGGGACGGCCGCGACCCGCAGCAGACGCGCGTGGCCATGAACCTGCTGCACCTGGAGCGCCGCTTCGCAGCGGCGCCCGGTGTCGCCGACCTGCTGCGCGAGGACCTCGAGGCGCTCGCCGCCCAGCACGCCGCCGACGGCCCGACCCACCCGGCCCTGCTGGCGCGGCTCGGCGAGATCTATGCGCGGCGCATTTCACCGCTGGGGCCGCGCGTCATGGTCCAGGGCAACCCGGTCTACCTGTCGCAGCCCGACGTGGTCGGGGAGGTGCGCGCCACCCTGCTGGCCGGCCTGCGCTCGGCGGTGCTCTGGCGCCAGGTGGGCGGCAGCTGGTGGGACCTGGTTCTGTCGCGCCGCCGGCTGGTGGACGAGGCACGGGCGCTGCTCGAGTCGCGCTGATCCGGGCTACAATATATGCCGCCGACGTGAGCTTTCCGTCCGGACCCCCAGCCTTTCCCCGGAGCATCCATGAGCGACTCCTTCGCGACCCGCGACACGCTGACCGTCAACGGGACCGCCTACAGCATCTTCAGCCTGGCCAAGCTTGGCCAGCGTTTCGACCTGGCCCGCCTGCCCTTCTCGATGAAGATCCTGCTGGAGAACCTGCTGCGTTGCGAGGACGGCGTCTCGGTGACCCGCGCCTCGATCGAGGCAGTCGCCACCTGGAACGCCAAGGACGAACCGGAAACCGAGATCGCCTTCATGCCCGCCCGCGTGGTGCTGCAGGACTTCACCGGCGTGCCCTGCGTGGTGGACCTGGCGGCGATGCGCGATGCCGTGGTGCGCCTGGGCGGCTCGGCCGACAACATCAACCCGCTTATCCCCTCCGAACTGGTGATCGACCACTCGGTGCAGGTGGACAGCTTCGGCAAGCCGGACTCGCTCGACACCAACGGCCAGATCGAGTTCGCGCGCAACGGCGAGCGCTACAGCTTCCTGCGCTGGGGCCAGAAGGCGTTCGACAATTTCAAGGTGGTGCCGCCCAACACCGGCATCGTGCACCAGGTGAACCTGGAGAACCTGGCCCGGGTGGTGATGGCGCGCGAAGTCAACGGCGTGCTGCAGGCCTTCCCGGACACCGTGTTCGGCACCGACTCGCACACCACCATGATCAACGGCCTGGGCGTGCTGGGCTGGGGCGTCGGCGGCATCGAGGCGGAAGCCGCCATGCTCGGCCAGCCGAGCTCGATGCTGATCCCGCAGGTGGTCGGCTTCAAGCTGACCGGCAAGCTGCCCGAGGGTGCCACCGCCACCGACCTGGTGCTGACCGTCACCCAGATGCTGCGTTCGCTCGGCGTGGTCGGCAAGTTCGTCGAGTTCTTCGGCGACGGGCTGAACTACCTGCCGTTGGCCGACCGCGCCACCATCGCCAACATGGCGCCCGAGTACGGCGCCACCTGCGGCATCTTCCCGATCGACGGCGAGTCGTTGAACTACCTGCGCCTGTCCGGCCGCAGCGAGGACCTGATCCGCCTGGTCGAGGCCTATGCCAAGGCCCAGGGCCTGTGGCGCAGCGACGTCGAGGCCGAATACACCGCCACCCTGCACCTGGACATGGGCACCGTGCTGCCGTCCCTGGCCGGCCCCAAGCGCCCGCAGGACCGCGTCCTGCTCAGCGACATGCAGAAGAACTTCAGGACCAACGTCGCCGGCCTCACCGCCAACCGCAAGGCGAACAAGGTCGAGGTCAAGCGGATGGACGCCGAGGGTGGCGACCAGCCGCAGGCCGAGCACCTCGCCGACACGCCGCTTGAGGAAGTCCGCACCCGTGACCAGGACGCGCACCTCGGCGACGGCTCGGTCGTGATCGCGGCGATCACCTCCTGCACCAACACCTCCAACCCCGCGGTGATGCTGGCCGCCGGCCTGGTCGCGCGCAACGCCGTGGCCAAGGGCCTCAAGTCCGCACCGTGGGTGAAGACCTCGCTCGGGCCGGGTTCGCTGGTCGTCACCGATTACCTGATCAAGGCCGGCCTGCTCGACGACCTGGAGAAGCTCGGCTTCTACGTGGTCGGCTACGGCTGCACCACCTGCATCGGCAACTCCGGCCCGCTGCCGGATGAAGTCAGCAAGGGCATCGCCGACAACGACCTGGTGGTCGCGTCCGTATTGTCGGGCAACCGCAACTTCGAGGGCCGCGTGCATCCCGAAGTGAAGATGAACTACCTGGCGTCGCCGCCGCTGGTCGTCGCCTACGCGCTGGCCGGCACGGTGGACATCGACCTGACCACGGAGCCACTTGGCACCGGCAGCGACGGCGAGCCCGTGTTCCTGCGCGACCTCTGGCCGAGCAACCAGGAAGTGGGCGAGCTGATTGCCCGTACCGTGGGCCCGGAGATGTTCAAGCACAACTACGCCAACGTCTTCGCCGGCGACTCGCGCTGGACCCGGATCGAGTCCCCGGAAGGCGCGTCCTTCGCCTGGGACGAAGCCTCGACCTACATCAAGAACCCGCCCTATTTCGACGGCATGCAGATGGAGATCGGCAGCATCGCCGACATCCACGACGCCCGACTGCTCGGCCTGTTCGGCGACTCGATCACCACCGACCACATCTCCCCGGCCGGCAACATCAAGGCCAGTTCGCCCGCCGGCAAGTTCCTGCAGGCGCGCGGCGTGGCGCCGGTGGACTTCAACTCCTACGGTTCGCGCCGCGGCAACGACGACGTCATGGTGCGCGGCACCTTCGCCAACATCCGCATCCGCAACCTGATGCTGGGTGGCGAGGAAGGCGGCAACACCCTGCACCATGCAGCCGATGGCAGCAGCGAAAAGCTGTCGATCTACGACGCCGCCATGAAGTACAAGGCCGACGGCGTGCCCCTGGTCGTCATCGCGGGCAAGGAGTACGGCACCGGATCGTCGCGCGACTGGGCCGCCAAGGGCACCAACCTGCTGGGCGTGAAGGCAGTCATTGCCGAGAGCTTCGAGCGCATCCACCGTTCCAACCTGGTGGGCATGGGCGTGCTGCCACTGCAGTTCAAAGCCGGCCAGAACGCCGTGACGCTCGGCCTCAAGGGAGACGAAGTCTTCGAGATCACCGGCCTGCACGATGGCGCCGGCAAGATCGCCGACGTCACCGCCACCGGTGCGGACGGGCGCGTGGTCGAGTTCAAGGCGCAGGTGCTGCTGATGACGCCGAAGGAAGTGGAATACTTCCGGCACGGGGGCATCCTGCACTACGTCCTTCGCCAGCTCGCCGCCCGCAAGGCAGCGTAGGGGATTTCGGCGGGGAGCGGAGGCCAGCGTGGGTGTTCGCGACACGCCGTGGATCCATGCCTGGAGGCTAATCGGCGACGTCCCTGTCGCCGATTGTCGCGAAAGCCCACGCCGGCCTCCGCTCGCACCCACCATTCCGCGATCTCATCGTGGTAGCGGCGCACCCTGACGCAGTGCAGGCCATCGCAGGCATGCCGTCAGACGACGTCAGGCGATCGTTTCCCCCGGGGTCGCGATCAGTGCGGTTGCGGCTCGTGTAAGGCGCGGACACTCCTGGATGCAGCGCCGATGCGTTGCGCGGCGGCAACCGAGCGCTAGAGGCGCTGCGTCCACTTGGCCGAGATGAGCTTCCAGTCGCGCCCCTCGAGCCGCCAACCGGTGTTGACGTCATAGGCCTGTGCCTCGCTCGGCAGCAGCCCGGCGCCGCCCGTCAGCGCGGCGGTGAAGTCGGCCGTGGCGCGGTCGCCGATCAGCTTCACGTCGATCGGGCCCAGCGTGACCGTGACGCGCGCGTTGCGCAGGCGCATCACCGTGACGTATTGCCGGAAGGCCTGGCGGTCCATGCCTTCCGAGCCGGCGAAGTCGTCCGCGATGGGCGAAAAGAGCGCGGCGGTATCGCCCGACTCGGCGGCCGCCTGCATGGTGGCGATGGTCTTGCGAAGGGCCTGTTCCGGCGGGTCGTGCCGGCACCCGGCCAGGACCGCCAGGCCCAGGATCGCCAGCATCGCGAGTGCGCGCCGGAACCGTGCGGTTCGCGGCTTGCCAGCATTTGGAGCGTATGCTCCAATCGCTGCGACACCTGCTTGCGCTGGCGCGACCGGCGTCGCGGGGCGGCGCGAACCGCGAAGGGGAAACGAGGGCATGGGCATCGAACGTCCCTGGCTGGCGAGCTATCCGGCCGATGTGCCGGCGGAGATCAATGTAGACGAATTCCCGTCCATCGTCTCCGTGCTGACCCAGGCCTGCGAGCGCTACAACCAGAATCCGGCTTTCAGCAACTACGGCCGCACGCTGACTTACGAAGAGGTCGACCGGCTGAGCCGGCGCTTCGCCAGCTACCTGCTCAACGAACTCAAGCTGAAGAAGGGCGACCGCGTCGCCTTGATGATGCCGAACGTGCTGCAGTACCCGATCGCGATCTTCGGCGCACTGCGCGCCGGCCTGACCGTGGTCAACACCAACCCGATGTACACCGGTCGCGAATTGCGCCACCAGCTCAAGGATTCGGGCGCGGTGGTGATCGTGGTGATGGAGATGTTCGCCCACACCGTGGCCGAGGTGGTCGCCGACACGGCGATCCGCCAGGTGGTCACCACCTGCATCGGCGACCTGCTCGGCTTCCCGAAGGGCCCGCTGGCCAACTTCATGCTGCGCTACGTCAAGAAGGTGGTGCCGGAGTTCCGCCTGCCGGGCGCCATCACCTTCAACCAGGCCCTGGCCCTGGGGGAGCACGCCGAACTGCCGAAGGTGGAGATCCGCCCGGAGGACATCGCCTTCCTTCAATACACCGGCGGCACCACGGGCGTGGCCAAGGGCGCCATGCTCACCCACCGCAACCTGGTCGCGAACATGCAGCAGAGTTCGGCCTGGATCAAGCGCGACTTGCGGCCGGGCGAGGAAACCATCGTCACCGCGTTGCCGCTGTACCACATCTTCGCGCTCACCTCGAACTGCCTCGTGTTCATGAAGTTCGGCGGGCGCAACGTGCTGATCACCAACCCGCGCGACATGGACGGCTTCGTCCGCGAGCTGTCCACCAGCGGCTTCACCGCGCTGACCGGCGTCAACACGCTGTTCAACGGGCTGCTCAACTGCCCGGAGTTCGCCCGCGTGGATTTCGCCAACCTGCGGCTGTCCCTGGGCGGCGGCATGGCCGTGCAGCGTGCGGTCGCCGAGCGCTGGAAGCAGATGACCGGTTCCACACTGGTCGAGGCTTATGGCCTGACCGAAACCTCGCCGGCCTGCTGCATGAACCCGCTCGACCTGGCCGAGTTCAACGGCTCGATCGGCATGCCCATCCCCTCCACGGATTGCTGCCTGAAGGACGATGCAGGCGCGATCATGGCGCAGGGCGAAGTCGGCGAGCTTTGCGTCAAGGGTCCGCAGGTGATGGCCGGCTACTGGCAGCGCCCCGACGAGACCGCCAAGGTGGTCGACGCCGAGGGCTGGCTGCATACGGGCGACATGGCCAGGATGGACGAGAAGGGTTTCTTCTACATCGTCGACCGCAAGAAGGACATGATCCTGGTGTCCGGCTTCAACGTGTACCCGAACGAGATCGAGGACGTGGTGGCGATGATGCCGGGCGTGCTCGAGGTGGCGGCCGTCGGCGTGCCGGACGAGAAATCCGGCGAGGCGGTGAAGGTGGTGATCGTGCGCCGCGACCCCGCCCTGACGGCCGACCAGGTCAAGGCCTTCTGCCGCGAGAACCTCACGCCCTACAAGCACCCCCGCTACGTTGAATTCAGGAACGAACTTCCGAAGTCCAACGTTGGCAAGATCCTGCGCCGCGAGTTGCGCGAATCGGCGAAAGTGGTGGCCTGAACAGGGACGTGGCGCACCGATAGTCTCCGAATCGCGGGGGTACACTCCGGCCGACCTGCCGTCCAGGCCGCCCGCCCCCCAACTCTGGAGTCCGCCATGTCACGCCTCGAACGCGCCCCCACCATCCTTGGCCACCCGCTGGTCCGCCACACCGAAGAGTCCGGCAGCGACTGGCTTTTCATGCACTCTGGCGACCGGGACGCCTACCATCCCTGCTTCTCGGAGCGCCTGCTGCAGGAGATGCGCCGGGGCCAGGAGGCCTTGCGCCGCCGGCTTGCCGCCAATGCCGATCCACAGGCGGGCATCCACCACCTGGTGCTGGCCTCCGAGGCGGACGTGTTCAACCTCGGCGGCGACCTGGCCCTGTTCGCCACCCTGATCCGCGCCGGCAACCGCGGCCGCCTGCTGGAATATGCACGGCTCTGCGTCGAGGTCGCGTTCAACTTCCACCGCCTGTACGAGGACCGGGTGCACAGCATCGCGGTCGTCCAGGGCGACGCGCTCGGTGGCGGCTTCGAGTCGGCCCTGTGCTGCCACACGATCATTGCCGAGGAAGGCAGCGGCATGGGCTTCCCCGAAGTGCTGTTCGACCTGTTCCCCGGCATGGGCGCCTACACCTTCCTCACCCGTCGCGTCACCGCCAAGCAGGCCGAGCGGATGATGCTGGACGCGCGCGTCTATCCGGTCGAGGAACTGCTGGCGATGGGCGTGGTGGACCACGTGGTAGCCCGTGGCGAAGGCATGCAGGCCGCGCGCGACCTGGTGCGCCGCCAGCAGCGCATCGGCAACGCCATGCGCTCCATGAACGCCGTGCGCCACGCCTGCAAGCCGGTGTCGCTGGACGAGTTGCTCGAAGTCACCACCGAGTGGGTGGATGCCGCGATGCGCCTGAACGAGCGTGCGCTCCGGACCATGGAACGGCTGATCCGCGCTCAGCAGCGGCGCGCGCACATCCGCGTCGCCTGATTCCCGGCACGGCGGCGCCGGTCCGCCAGGCTCAGGCCTGGTCCGGGCCCGGCGAGCGATCGGCCCCGGGGGCGGCCGGCTGGCTCAGGCGCTGGGCCTGCTGCCGCGACTGCTCGATGGCGATCAGCCACAGGTTGGACAATTCGCCATGCAGGCGCCCCGCTTCGCGGGCCAGGACATCATCGCCGGCACGCATCACTTGCTGGCAGCGCTCGGCCACCAGCTGGGCGCCCAGGTTTTCCGCAATGCCCTTGAACCCGTGCGCGGACTCGCGCGCATCGGCCCACTCGCGCCGCGCCGATTGCGCGCGCAGGTCGGCCAGGCAGGTGTTGCCGTCCTTCACGCATTGCTCGACGAAATCGCGCAGGAAGGCCTCGCCCAGCTTCATGCCGGCGAGCTCCTCGAGCACCGCGGAGTTGATGGTCGGGCGCGCCACGTCGGTCAGCGGGCGGATCCGCGGCAGCCGGCTCGGGCTGATCAGGTCGGCGATCGTTTCAAGCAGGCGGGCGACCACCACGGGCTTGGTGAGGAACGCTGGCGCACCCGCGTCCTCGGCGTTGCGCGCCGCCTGGGCCGTTGCGTCGGCGCTCAGCACGATGACCGGGGTCGACGGGCCGCCGGCCTGCATGTAACGCAGCTGCCGGATCACGTCCAGGCCGCTGAAGCGCGGCATGTGCATGTCCACGATCGCCAGGTCGAACTCCTCGGCCTCGAGCATGTCCAGCGCCTGCTCGCCATGCTCCGCCTCGCGGGTGCGGTGTCCGGCACGCTCGAGGATGCGGCACAGCACGGTGCGATTGGCGGGCTGGTCGTCGGCGACCAGCACGCGCAGGGGACGGATCCGCGCCTTGTGCCGGACGAACGGATCGTCGAAGGACACGACGTTGCCATCGCCCAACACGGCCGACGGCGCCGCGCGGCCCTGCAGGCGCATCGGCACCTCGACCCAGAAATGGCTGCCGCTGCCGACGTTGTCCTCGAGGCCGATCTGGCCCTCCAGCAACTGGGTGAGGGTCTTGGCGATGGTGGTGCCCAGTCCGGTGCCGCCGAAACGACGGGTCGGGCCGGAATCCACCTGCTCGAACGCATGGAAGATGCGCTCCTTGTCGGCGGCGGCGATGCCGATGCCGGTGTCGCGCACGGAAAAGCACAGGCGCAGTGCGTCGTCGTCGCCCGCGCGCAGGGACACCTGCAGTGCAACCGACCCCTGCTCGGTGAACTTGACCGCGTTGTGCAGGAGGTTGAGCAGGATCTGGGTCAGGTGGGCGCCGTCGCCGTGCAGTCGCAACGGCACGTCCTCGTCGATCCGGGCACTGAGCGCCAGGCCCTTGTCCACCGCCGCCGGCTGCACCATGCGCTGCAGGCGCGCGACCAGGTCGTCCAGGTTGAAGTCCACGTCGCGGCGCGCAAGCTTGCCGGCCTCGATCGCGGAGATGTCGAGGACGTCGTCCACCATCAACAGCAAGGTCTGCGCCGACACCTGGATCACGTCGGCGTACTCGCGCTGCTCGGCCCCCATGCGCGTGCCGTGCAGCAATTCGGACATCCCGATGATTCCATTCAGGGGTGAACGGAATTCATGACTCATCGTGGCCAGGAAGCGCGACTTGGCGGCATTGGCCCGCCGTGCTTCGTCGATCGCCTGGCTGAGGGCACGCAGCAGCGACGACATGTACAGGGGAATCGCCACCAGGCCAATCAGCAGGCCGGCACTCAGGTAGGGCTGTTCGCGCCAGTACGCGTCCAGCGCGACCACGCTGGAAAACGCCAGCAAGGCCAGCGCGGCCGCCGATGCCAGGTAACGCCCGCCGTAGCGCAGGCCGTTGCCGATCGTGACCCAGAGGATGATCACGTACAGCGGCGCCAGCGCCGCCGGGCTCAGCACCATCAGGGCCGTGAGCGTTCCGTAGTCGGCGAGCATGCCGATCCAGCGACGCGGGTTCGAGACGGCGGGGCGCCAGGCAATGGCCGCCACCAGCGCCAGCCCGACGACGGTTTCGGCAAGCATCACCAGCAGCATCGGCATCACGCCGCCGGTGGAGGCAGGGTCGAGCCAGCGAAGGCCGTACAGGTAGGCCAGGATGAGCAGCGCAATCACAAGCCGCACGAAGGCCTGTTCGTGCTCGCTGTCGGGGCGATTGCGGAATCGCCGGGCCAGCGCTCCGAGTCGACCCGCCTGGACGGCGTCGTTCACTCCACGTCCCGCCCGCCGGGCCTGGCGTCGTCGCCCAGGGCGGCGCGGTGCACCGCCACCAGGGCGGCTTCGTGGGCGATCACCACGTCCACCAGCATCGGATCGAACTGGCTGCCGGCGCCACCGCGGACATGGGCCAGCGCGCGTTCGGGCGTCCAAGCCGACCGCCACGGCCGCGGGCTGAGCAGGGCGTCGAGGACATCGGCGACCGCGACCACGCGCGCCGCCGCCGGAATGTCGGCGCCCGCGATGGCACGCGGATAGCCGCCGCCGTCCCAGCGCTCGTGATGGTGCAGCGCGATGTCGGCGCCCAGTTGCAGCAGGTCGCTGCCGCCACGCAGGGCTTCATGGCCGAGGACGGTGTGCTGCTCCATCTGCTGGCGTTGGTCGGGCGACAGGGGCCCGGCCTGGCGCAGGATGGCGTCTGGAATGCCGACATTGCCGATGTCGTGCAGCAGCGCGGCCTGTTCGATGCGCTGCGCCGCGACATCGTCCATTCCCGCGCCGCGCGCGATCACCCCGCTCAAGCCGGCGATGCGGTCGAACAGGCGGGCGTCCGCTCCCTCGCGCTGGCTGGCAAGGCGGGCCAGGCGCAGCAACAGGTCGAGCTCGGTGCGCGCCATTTCGTGGTTGCCGGCCACCAGCTGGTGTTCCAGCACGTGGGTGCGCGACTTCAGGGCCTGCTGGCGCTGGCGCAGGTCGAGCAGGTTCTTGCAGCGCGAGCGGAGCTCGCGCGGCCGGATCGGCTTGACCATGAAATCGATGATGCCGGCGTCCAGCGCGGCCTGGCGCAGCGGCTCGTCGCCGACCACGGTCACCAGCATCACCGGCACGTCGCGCTGCGACAGGGGGCGGCGGAAGCGCCGGGCGAATTCCAGCCCGTCCATCTTCGGCATGCGGTAATCCAGGATGACCATGTCCGGCGGCTCCTGCTGCGACCACAACAGGGCCTGCACGGGATCGGCGAAATCGGTGACCCGGATATTGGCGTCGATGTCCTGGACCAGGTGCCGGATGATGGCCCGTTGCGATGCCTGGTCGTCAACGATGAGGACGTTCATGCCAGCGAACCCGCCTTGTCTTGGCCGGGAGCATACTCCCTGCCGGCCGCGCCAAGGGTGGACCGGCGCACGGTCCGTCCCGCCCCGGCGGGACTCAGTTCCCGCTTTCGGGACGCATGTACGGGAACAGCAGCACGTCGCGGATCGAGGCCGAATTGGTCAGCAGCATGACCAGGCGGTCGATGCCGATGCCGAGCCCGCCGGTCGGCGGAAGACCGACTTCCAGCGCGCGGATGTAGTCGGCGTCGTAGTGCATGGCCTCGTCGTCCCCCCCTTCCTTGGCCTCGACCTGGGCCTGGAAGCGCGCCGCCTGGTCTTCGGGATCGTTCAATTCCGAGAAGCCGTTGGCCAGCTCGCGGCCGCCGATGAACAGCTCGAACCGGTCGGTGACCTCGGGATCGGCGTCGTTCGCGCGCGCAAGCGGACTGATCTCGGTCGGGTGCCGGGTGATGAAAGTCGGCTGCACCAGGGTGTGTTCGACGGTCTTCTCGAAGATTTCCAGCAACAGCTTGCCCCAGCCGTAGCTGTCCTTGATGCGCACGCCAAGCCGGCGGCAGTGCGCGCGCATCGCCTCGAGGTCGCGCAGTTCCTCGCGGCGGATGTCCGGATTGTGCTCGAGCACCGCGTCATCCATCGGCCAGCGGCGGAAGGCCGGCCCCAGGTCGATGGCCATGTCTTCCCACTGCAGCTGGGTGGTGCCGAGGACCTGCGTGGCGGTGTCGCGGATCAGGCCCTCGGTGAGGTCCATCACCTCGTCATAGCTGGCGTAGGCCTCGTACAACTCGAGCATGGTGAACTCTGGGTTGTGCCGCGTGGACACGCCCTCGTTGCGGAAATTCCGGTTGATCTCGTAGACCCGCTCCAGGCCGCCGACGGTCAGGCGCTTGAGGTAGAGCTCGGGCGCGACCCGCAGGTACAGGTCGAGGTCGAGCGCATTATGGTGGGTGGTGAAGGGCTTGGCCGTGGCGCCGCCGGGGATGTAATGCATCATCGGCGTTTCCACTTCGAGGAAGCGCCGGGCATCCAGCCAGCCGCGCATCGCCGAGACGATCTTCGAGCGGCGCACGAACACCTCGCGCGCCTCGGGCGTGACGATCAGGTCCACGTAACGTTGGCGGTAGCGCTGCTCGACGTCGGCCAGGCCGTGCCACTTGTCCGGCAGCGGGCGCAGCGACTTGGTCAGCAGGCGCAAGCCGTCGGCCTTCACCGACAGCTCGCCGGTGCGGGTGCGGGTCAGCGTCCCGGAGACGCCGAGGATGTCGCCGACATCCCAGCCCTTGAAGGCGTCATAGCTGTCGTCCAGGTCGTTGGCGGTCAGGTACAGCTGGATGCGCCCACCCATGTCCTGCAACTGCGCAAAGCTGGCCTTGCCCATCACCCGCTTGGCCATCAGCCTGCCCGCGATCTGCACCCGGCCGCCGCTGGCTTCCAGGGCCTCCGCGGTCCAGCGCTCGGCATCGGCGAATTCGGCCTGCAGGTCGGCCGAATAGTCGGCGCGGCGGAAGTCGTTCGGGAAAGCGATTCCCTTCTCGCGCAGCGCCATGAGCTTGGCGCGGCGTTCGGCGATCAGCGGGTTTTCGTCGGCGTGGCTGGGGTCGGTCATTGCAGGCTTCTGGAGGCAGCGGCTGTGGGAGCGGCTTCAGCCGCGATC
>JANXUD010000124.1 GCA_025352045.1 Gammaproteobacteria bacterium
CCCACGGCGATGTACTGGAGCGGCAACAAGGTCAAGCTGGAACTGGCACTGGCCAAGGGCAAGAAAGACCACGACAAGCGTGCCACCGAGAAGGATCGGGATTGGCAGCGGGAGAAGCAGCGGACGATGCGGGCGCATAACCGCAACGCGTGATCGTCGTGTGGACCGCCGGGGCGAGGACAGGGGCTCTCGACCGTTTGTGCTTGCTGAACAGCAGAAGCTCGACCCTTGTTGGAAGGCTTGCTGGCCCCCATACTGTGCTTGTCGGAAGATTTCACGTTTTCCCATCATGCTGGGGGTGTCCTGGCTTCGACGGGGGTCGCAAAGTCGACTGGCGCATGCCGAGGGGGCGACTGTCCTCGTTAATCCAGTAGCAAAATTTAGTTGCCAACGACGACAACTACGCTCTCGCCGCTTAAGGCGTAAGCCCCGAACCCACTTGTGCCCGTGCTCGTGGATGTAGGGTCATTATCACGGAACAGCTTCCGGCGGCGACCCGCCAACCGGAAGTGAACCTAGCGGGTGTGGCTGACGATGTGCCTCGCACGTTGTGTTGTCGGCAGCCGAGATCGAACAACGAGCTAAGCATGTAGTGCCGGAGATGGAGCGCTTTCGGACGGGGGTTCAACTCCCCCCACCTCCACCAATGCGGGAAAACGACGGGGCCTCGCGGCCCCGTCGTCGTTTCCGCACCTGCCACCTGGCGCCTTTGCCCGCGCCTCCTGAATCTTTCTGAATCCTTCTGAATCGATCGTTTGACAGTGGCTCCGCGACCCGCTCTAGTAGGCAGGCGCGGCGCCGGGGAGCGGAGGCCGCCAGGGGGAGCACCATCGATTCGCGCCAGGCCACCGTCGGGCAAGCTGCGCTGCCGTCCCCGCGGTGGCGCGTTGGCCACGCCATCTTCGATTCGGGCACCGGCCGCCTGTTGGTCGGCGGGGAATCCCATCTCCTGGACCATGGCAGCGCCGGCGTCCTGCATTGCCTGGCCGAGGCGCGTTGCGCCGTGGTCCGCAAGGACGAACTGCTGGCCCGGGGCTGGCCGGGCCGCGTGGTTTCCGAAAATTCCTTGAACAAGGCGGTCAGCCGCATTCGCAGCCTGCTCGGCGACGTTGACGGCGAATTGCTCGCGACCTCCCACGGCTACGGCTATCGGCTGATCGCATTGGAAGAAGGCGCCGGACTGGCGACGGAGGGCCGCCCGCAGGTCGCGCAAGTCGGCGAGCCTCCAGCCGCGCGGCCCGAGTCTTCGACGATGCAGTCCAGTTCGCAACGTCGATCGCTGGCGAGGTCACGCCTCGCCTGGGCCAGCGTAGCGATCGCCGCCAGCGTGCTCGCCCTGTTCACCGCCCTGCCCCCGTCCCGGCCGCCCTCGACGGCTGGAACGCCGGCAGTCGCGGCCCTCGTGCCGGCTGTCGTGCCGGCTGTCGCGCCGGCTGTCGCGCCGCGCGCCGCCGATGCCGGCACGGATGCCGTCGTACTGCCTTCGATTGCCGTGTTGCCATTCAGCGACCTCAGCCAGGCCCAGGACCAGGGCTATTTCTCCGATGGCCTGGCCGAGGAGATCCTGGACCGCCTGGCCAGGCTCCCGCAGCTGCGCGTGGCCAGCCGCACATCAGCATTCGCCCTGCGCGGCAGCCGCGAGGACGTCGCGGAAATCGGGCACAAGCTGGGCGTGTCCACCCTGCTGGAGGGCAGCGTGCGCAGGTCGGGCAGCCGGGTTCGCATCACCGTCCAGCTGATCCAGGTCAGCGACGGCTTCCACCTGTGGTCGGAAACCTACGACCAGCAGATGACCGAGCTGTTCACGGTCCAGGACGACATCTCGCGCTCGGTCGTGGATGCGCTGCAACTGCACCTTCCGCCCGGACAGCTGGTCGCGATGACCCGCCATACCACCAGCAGCCCGGCCGCGTTCAACGAGTACCTGATGGCGAAAAAATTGCTCAACGGCAGCCCCGACGGACAGCGCCGCGCAATCGCGGCGCTGGAACGCGCGATCGCGATCGATCCCAAGTTTTCCACCGCCATCGCCGAGTTGGGAAGCGTCCTCGGCGGGGATGCCATCTGGGCGGACTCCCCGGCCCAGGTCGAGCAAGGCAAGCTGCGGTCGGTGCAGCTGATGAGCCGCGCCATCGCACTGGAACCCGACAATGCGATGTTCCTGCTGACCCGCGCAGACCTGCTCAGTTCGACCATGCACGACTGGGCGGGCGCGCAACGCGACCTCGAGACCGCCTCCCGCCTGTTGGGCGGCCCGAATGCAAGGTTGATGGTCCAGCAGTCGCGGATCCTGGCGATGCTCGGCCGGATCGACGAAGCCATCGCCATCGACCGCCGCGCCGTCGACCTCAATCCCTCCGACGTCACCCTGCTGGGCATGCTCGGCTTCCACCTGGCCATCGCCGGCCGCCACGACGAGGCGCGCGACATCCTCCAGCGCGCGGTACGCCTGCGTCCCGAGGATGACCACAACACCTACTACCTGGGCCTGGAGGAATTGCTGGCGGGCCGGCCGAGATCTGCGATCGCGTCGTTCGAGCAGAGCGGCCACGGCTTGCGCCTGGCCGGACTCGCCGCGGCCGAGCACGATGCCGGCAATCCGCGAGCATCCAGGCAAGCCCTCGACGCGCTGGTGGCGCGTTACGCCGACGCCGATGCGTACCAGATCGCGCAGGCGCATGCATGGCGGGGCGAGCCGGACCAGGCCTTTGCCTGGCTGGATCGTGCCGCGCGCCAGCGCGATGCCGGCCTGGTCCACCTGAAATTCGATCCGCTGATGCGCCCGCTCCGTACCGATCCCCGCTACGCCGACTGGCTGCACAGGCTGAACCTGCACGACGCGGCGCCTCACGCGGCGACGGCCGGGACGACGTCCATCGCATCGCGCGCGCCCTGAACCGCGACTCCGGACTCCCGTTGGCGACGCCCCGGCGCGGACGGCATCGCCAACGGGCTAAGTTCCTCAGGACCGCGTGTCGTCTCCCGGCTTGCTGTCATCGCGACCCGTCAGCGGACCCGCCGGCGTGCGCTGCGAACCCGTGCTGGAGCCGTTGCGTACCGCGGAGTCCGAGGCGCCGGCCTTGCCTGCCTGCGCGGCCTTGCGAATGGATGCACGTGCCTCTGCGCTCGCCTCGCCGCCCTTGCGCCCGATCTGCGCCATGTGTTCCCGGTTGCCGCTGACGGCGGTGCCGCCCATCCGCGCGATCTCACGCTGGTCGGAATCGCTCATGCTTGCGAAGCCGCGGTTCTGCGTGCCGGTCCGGCCGTTGCCCGAGTTCTGGTTCTGGCCCTGGTTCTGGTTAGCCATCTGTTGCTTCCTCCTGGATGTGCTGCGTTGAAATCGATGCACCCGATGCGGTGCGAAGCGCGTGTTGCCGCGCCTGCGATCGCTTGCGGATCCTTCCGCCGACACACGCTAGCGCGTGGGCCGCAAGGAAAGGGTAAATCCCGCGCCGTGGCAGCGACGGCGTTTCGGCTGGGTTGCAATACATGAATCCGCGCAGCCGCCGTTCATGCAAGTGCGCGCCACTTCCGAGGCAGTTCCGCGTCCGATTCCGTATCCTGTCGTGACACGCCCCGGGAGCGCGCTTCGTCATGCCAGCCACCGCAGTCCTGCTTGCGCTGCAGCTTGCGAACCCGATGCCGCCCGTGCGCGGTGGCGATGCCGAGGCAGCCGCGCAGCCCCCGCGCATGGCGCGGCTCCCCACCGTGCAGGCCAGTGCCACGCGCGATGCGCAGCCGGTAGACGAGACGCCTGCGTCGGTGGATGTCGTGCCGGCGGCGCAGCTGCGCGGGGGCGGTCCCGGCGTCAACCTGAGCGAAATACTCGCCGCGGTGCCCGGGCTGCTGGCGCGGGAGCGGCAGAACTATGCGCAGGACCTGCAAGTGTCGATTCGCGGCTTCGGTTCGCGCGCCACCTTCGGCATCCGCGGCATCCGCGTCCTGCAGGATGGCTTCCCGGTCACGATGCCAGACGGACAGGGCCAGGTGTCCAACCTGGATCTTGGCGGACTCGACCGGATCGAGGTCCTGCGCGGCCCGTTCTCCACCCTGTACGGCAACGCGGCTGGCGGCGTGCTACAGGTTTTCAGCGCCCGCGGCGGCGATGACCCCGGGCTGCGCGGCGGCGTGGCGATCGGCAGCGATCGCCTGCTGCGGATGTCCTCGAACCTGCGCGGCGCGACGGGCCGGCTCGACTACAACCTCGATGCAATGCACTTCCGCACCGACGGCTACCGCGAACACGGGTCAGCACGGCGCGACCTGTTCAATGCGAAGTTGGAATGGGCGCCCGGCGACGAGGTCGCCATCGGCATGCTGGTCAATGCGCTGTCCGCGCCGGATGCCGGCGATCCACTGGGCCTGACCGACGCGCAATGGCGCGACAATCCGCGCCAGGCGGCGCCCGCCGCGCGCGATTTCAACACGCGCAAGTCGCTGCAGCACCGCATGCTGGGACTGGATGTCCGGCTCTGGCCCGATGGCCCACGGCAACTGCGCCTGATGGCCTACGGCGGGAACCGCGACGTCCTGCAGTTCCTCGCCGTGCCGGTCGCGGCGCAGGCCAATCCGCTTGGCGGCGGTGGCGTGGTGGACCTGGCCAGCCGCTTCGGCGGCTCGGAGTTGCGCTGGACAGCCCACGGCACCCTGGCTGGCGGCCCGTTCGACGCCAGCATCGGGCTAGCGGCGGACCGGCAACTGCAGCATCGCCGGGGCTACGAGAATTTCCTCGGTACGACGCGCGGCGTCCGCGGTGCGCTGCGCCGCGACCAGCGCGATGCAGTCGGCGACGTCGACCAATACATGCAGCTCGACTGGCACCCACGGCCCAGGCTCGGGCTCTTGCTGGGCCTGCGCCACGGCGTGGTCCGCTTCGACTCCAACGACGATTACATCGCGCCGGGCAATCCCGATGACAGCGGCCAGCGCCGCTTCGAGTCCACCACGCCAGTGGCGGGCATCAACTGGCGGCTGCAGGACGGCAGCTCGGTGTACCTGTCCGCCGGGCGCGGGATGGAGACGCCGACCTTCGACGAGCTCGCCTATCGGCCCGACGGCAGCGCCGGGCTCAACTTCCTGTTGCGCGCCGCCGATTCGCGCAGCGTTGAACTCGGTGCCCGCTCGCCGGGCCAGGCGCGCGTGCAATGGCAGGCTACGCTGTTCCGCGCCGACACCGATGCTGAACTGGTGGTGGCGACCAACGCCGGCGGGCGCTCGGCATTCCAGAACGCCGGGCGCGCACGACGCCAGGGCGCCGAATTCGCCGCCCATGCGCCGCTCGGCAGGCGCTGGACGGGCCGGCTGTCCTGGACCTGGCTGGATGCACGCTTCCGCGACGCCTTCCTCACCTGCAGCGCCAGCCCTTGCGCCGCGCCGACGCTGGTAGTCGCCGCCGGAACTGCGCTGCCCGGCCTGCCGCGCTCGCAGGGGTTCGCGTCACTGGAGTGGCAGGGCGCAGGCCGCCTTGCCGCAGTGCTTTCACTGCAGGCCGCCACGGCCGTGCGGGTCTCCAACAGCAGCGCCGCGCGCGCCCCCGGTTATGCCGCGTTCGACCTGGAACTGCGCGCACGCTCGCGTCGCGCCGGCCTGCCATCGGCGACCCTGCGCCTGGGCAACCTGCTGGATCGCCGCTACATCGGCTCAGTCATCGTCAACGAGGCGAACGGGCGATATTTCGAACCCGCGCCGGGGCGAGGCCTCATGTTGATGCTGGACTGGCCGGACTGAGTCGCGCGCTGCATGGCCCGCGCGTGGCCCTCAGCCGCGTTGCGTGAGCCCGAGGACGGCGGCCAGCAACTCGCCCTGCTCCACCGGCTTGGCGACGTGCATCTGGAAGCCCGCGTTGATCGCGCGATTGCGGTCCTCCGGGCGGGCGAAGGCGGTCAGCGCGATCGCGGGGATGGCGCCACCGGCATCGCGCGGCATGGCGCGTATCAGTTCAAGAAGTTCATAGCCGTTCTGCTCCGGCATGCCGATATCGCTCAACAGCAGGTCCGGTCGCCAGGCCTCGACGGCTTGCAGCGCGGCGCGCGCGGAGTCCACCGCCAGCACATCGGCGCCGCAGTCTCGCAGCAGGTGGGCGACCAGCTCGCGGGCGTCGGCCTCATCATCCACCACCAGTAACTTCAGTCCGCTCAGCGCGGCGTCCTTGCGCGGCGAGGCCGGCTCCGCGTCGCCGACGGGCGTACCAGGCCGGGGTGGTGCCACGTCTGCAGCCAGGCCGCGCACCGGCAGGTTGACCAGGAATGTCGCGCCAAGGCCCTGGCCCCGGCTGCGCGCGCGGACCGTGCCGCCATGCAGTTCAACCAGTTGCTTGACGATGGACAGGCCCAGGCCGAGGCCGGAATGCTGCCGCGTATTGGAACTGTCGGCCTGGCGGAAGCGCTCGAAGACGTGCGGCAGGAATTCTGCGCCAATGCCTTGCCCGGTGTCGCTGACCGCGATCTCCACCGCACCGGGCACGGAGCGCAGCGCGATCCGTACCTCGCCCCCGCTGCCGGTGAACTTGATCGCGTTCGAGAGCAGGTTCCACAGCACCTGCTGCAGGCGATGCGGGTCGCCCGGCATGGGCGGGACGCCCGCCTCGATGTCGGTGTGCAGTTCGATACCGCGGGCCTGGGCGGCGGCGGAGACCGTGTCCAGGGAATCGCTGATCACGCGCGCGATATCCACCGGCTGTACGTCCAGGCGCACCTTGCCCGACACGATCCGGCTCATGTCCAGCAGGTCGTCGACGATCTTGTTCTGGGCCCGCGCGTTGCGCTCGATGACCTGGGCGGCCTGCAGGACCTGGTGGTCGGTCCGTTCGCCCCGCTGCAGGATCTGCGCCCAGCCCAGTATCGGCGTCATCGGCGTGCGCAGTTCGTGCGACAGCGTCGCCAGGAATTCGTCCTTCAGCCGGCTGGCGTGCTGGGCCTCGGCGCGCGAGGCCTGGATCTCGAGGTCCTGCTTGCGGATCTGCTCGAGCATCTGGTTGAAGGTGTCGGTGAACATGCCCAGTTCGTCATCACTCACCTTCTGGGCCCGCAGGGAATAATCCTTGGTCTCGGAGACATCGCGCGCGGTCTGCGAGAGCAGCGCGATCGGCCGCATCAGCAGGCCACGGATCCGCACGGCGAACAGGTAGACCAGGAACACCGCCAGCGCCGATACCGCCAGCGACAGCAGCAGGCTGCGCACCAGGTGGCCGTGCAACTGGGACAGGTCGAACACGACCTCGATGCGGCCGAGCATCTGCCCGCGGTCCTCGACCGGGGCGCGGTAGGCGTACCAGTGGTCGAAGAGCCCGCCGCTGGCGCTGCCGACGATGGCTGCGCGGTCGCCGCCGGCGCGCCGGTATTGCGCGAACTGCTGGCCGTTGACGTCGTACAGCGTTGCCACGGCCACCGCCGGCCGGGCCCGGAACGCGGAGATTGCTTCCTGCGCGTTGGCGCGGTCGGCGAAGGCCAGGGGTGCGCCGCTGTTCATGGCCACGATCATGGTCTGCGCCTGCAGGCTGTCGAAGGACTCGCGGCGCAGGTTGGCGTAGTCCAGCACCGACAGCGTGAAGCACACCAGGGCGATGGCGACCGCGCAGGTCAGCGTCAGCAGCCAGGTGACCTTGTCGCCGAACGAGCGCATGCGCGAGAACCAGCCCAGGATCACGGCGCCGTCCCCCGCGTCAGGCGCGCCAGCTTGAGCACCTTGGCGCTGAGCATGAGCTTCGAATTGCGGATCGCCACCGGGTTGGCCTCGAACACGATATGCCCCGAGCTGTGCACCAGCCCGAGCATGCCGCCGGCGCGGGTGAAGTCCGGCACATCGCTGACCGTCAGCACCGGCTGGCCCCAGAGGTCGGTCAGGGCCTGGGCCGGGATGCTGCCGGCGCTGGCGTGGAAGAAGACCATGTGGCTGCGGCGCAGTTGCAGCAGGTTGTCGCGATCCTGCGCGGAATCGAAGGGCGCGGCCCGCGAGCCGCGGGCGCCAGGGATCCAGCGTACCTCGATGGTGCGGCCGTCGACCTTCGCGGCGGCGGTGGCGACTGCGCGGACGCTGTCGGCAACCGACGCGTCGCCGACCACGGCGATCACCAGGGGCGCGACCGGCGAATCGAAACTCCTTGCGGGCCATTCCGTGTAGCGCAGGAAATTGACCAGGTAGGCCGCTTCCACTTCGGTGTCGGTGGGCACGCGCGTCGACTGGGCCATCGCCTGCGACGCTACGGGCGCCAGCCCGAGCGCGGCCACCGCGCTGGACAGAAGCAGGCCCAGCAAGGCACCCGGCCATCGGCCTGCAAGTCCGGGCTGGCTAGGGCGCAAGGTCGAAGCTCAGCTGCAGGTGCAGGTTGCGCGGTACCACGGCGCCCGAGGCCTCGACGTGCGCGGCATCGAGCAGGTTCTGGCCCCACAGCGAGATCCGCGTGTGTTCGCCGGACTGCCAGCTCAGGCCCAGGTCCATGCGGGTATATGGCGGCACGCCCAGCTGCGGGATGCGGTCGACATGGTAGAGCGCGCCATCGAGCTCGAGCCGTTCGCCCAGGTCGAGGTAGGAGCGCAACTGGGCCATGTGCCTGGGCGAGCTGTTTTCCTCGAATTGGTACACCGGCCCGTCGATGGCCACCCGCAGCCAGCTGTAGGCCGCCTCCAGCCGCCAGGCATCGGTCACCTGGGCCGAGGCATTGACCTCTGCGCCCCAGGTCCGGCCGCTGCCGGCGTCGGTGAAGGCACCCAGGATGGTGGGCGCCGGTTCGATCAGCCGCTGGTAGTCGTTGTAGAACAACGAGCTCTCGACCAGCAGGCGATCGGTGGGCTGGGCGCGGTAACCGAATTCCCAGGCGGTCAGTTCCTCGTAGCCCAGGCCCCGCTTGCCGGTGACCTGCAGTGGAATGATGATGCCGTTCGGCGGCCCACCGAGCAGCGCGCCGATGTCGGCATAACCGAGCACGACGCGGCCGTCCTCCTCGAAACGCGAAGGCATGCGCACCGGCCGCGACACCGCGGCCCAGACCGTCTGCTTTGCGTCCGGCGTCCACCACAGCCTGGCGCTCGGCTGCAGTCCGAATCCGCCAAAGCCGTGCCAGGTCAGCTTGCTGCCGAGCATCAGGGACAACTTGTCCGGCACCAGCTCGCTGGTGTTCTGCACGAAGGCGTTGAACTGCGACCAGCCGCGGTCGGCCGGGTCGAAGAACAGCACGGGCCCGTCCGCGCGGGTGCGGTCGCGCGTGCCCAGGTATTCGGCGCCGTACATCAGGTCCTGGTGCTGGCCCCAGTGCGTCCAGGCTCGGATATCCAGGTCCACGGTCTGTCGACGCGCGCCGAAGCGCATGTCGGCGCGCGTGGTCTGGTCGTAGTAGGCGCGCAGGCGCCAGCCCTTGGGCGTGGCGAAGCCATGGTTGATGCGGAACAGCAGGCTGGCGCCGTTGACCTCGGTGTCCGCGGTCTGCCGCCCGGTCTGGCGGTCGAGTCCAGGCAGTGGCAACAGCACCGATTCCATGGCCGTGGGATGCGTGTAGGCGTCGCCGATCACGGACAGCGTCGTCGCCGGATCCAGGTTGCGGTCGTAGCGGAACCCGCCGTGCAGGTTGCTCCATTCGTCGTGCACCGACGTCCCGTCGGCCGTTTGGTAGTCGCCGTGGCGGTCGTACTTGGCCCAGACCCGGTAGCTGGCGTCGTCGCCCACGGTCGCGCCATGGCGCACCAGGCCGTCGAACAGGTCCTGGTCGCCGGTCCCCAGCTGCACCAGGTCGCCAACCGTCTGGTCGGCGCTCTTGGTGACGATGTTGATGACGCCGTTCATGGCGTTGGCGCCCCAGAGCGTCGCGCCCGGGCCGCGGATGACCTCGATCCGGTCCACGTCGGCCAGCGGCGTATCCACCGCGTCCCAGAATGTGCCGGAAATCAGCGGGTCGTACACCAGGCGGCCGTCGATCAGCACCAGGTAGCGGTTGGAGGTGAGCGTGGAGCCGGTCAGGCCGCGCGAACCGACCACCCAGCTCTGCGAATTGACCCGCCCCACGTACATGCCCGGCACCATCCGCAGCGCCTCGGCGATGCTCCGGTGCCCGCTGCGGCGGATGTCGTCGCCGCTGATAACGTACACGGCCGCGGGACTGGACAAGCGCGATTGCGGCGCGCCGGTCACCGTCGAGACCTTGATCTGCATCAGCTGCTCGAGGCTGGACTGGGCCAGCTGGCGCAGGTCGGCCGGATCCGGCGCCGGCTCCCGTGCCTGCGCCGGGACGCCGGCCATCGCGCGGCCGCACTGGAGGGCGAGCAGCGCCACCAGCAGGCGCAGCGCGGGCCGGTGCTTCGCTCGATTCGCTTTCATCTCGCCCCTGGGGTATGGCGTACGGCGGAGTCTACAGTTGGGAGGACAGGAAGGAGGAGATGCGTTCGGTAACCTTCTCACGCAGCGGGCGCTTCTTCCAGGACTCGTAGGTGATCTGCTTCGAGCGCTTCAAGTCGTTCTCGAACACGTCCTCCAGCTTCTCGGCGAAGGCGTGGTCGTACACATTGAGGTTGGCCTCGTCGTTGAGCCGGAAGCTGCGGCTGTCGAAGTTGGTCGAGCCGACCGAGGCCAGCTTCGAATCGACGATCATCGTCTTGCAATGGAACATGGTCGGCTGGAACTCGTAGATCTTCGCCCCGGCCTGAAGCAGTTCGCCCCAGCCGTCCCGCGAGGCGCGGCGGACGAGTCCGGAATCGATGTACTTTCCGGGGACGATGATCCGCAGCTTCACGCCCCGGGCCATGGCCGCGCGCAGGGCGCGCTTGGTCAGGTCGTCCGGCACGAAGTAGGCCGCCGACAGGTCGATGGTCTTCTCGGCCGCGGTGATCGTCAGCAGGTACATCAGTTGCATGCTGTCGCCGCCGCCGCTGGGCGAGCTGGTGAACACCTGGGCCATCTGGTCGCCGGCGGGCACGAGCTTCGGGAAATAATTCTCCCCCGACAGCACCTTGCCCGAGGTCTTGATCCAGTTGTCGAGGAAGGCGGCCTGCATCTGCGCCACCGCCGGTCCTTCCAGCCGGTAATGCGAATCGCGCCAATGGTCGGGATCCTGGGCATGGCCATCCCATTGGTCGGCGATGCCGACGCCACCGGTGAATCCGATCTTGCCGTCCACCACCAGCAACTTCCTGTGCGTCCGGTTGTTGATCCGGCCCAGGTTGTACCAGTGCAGCGGATGGTAAAGCTGCACCTCCACGCCGGCAGACTTGAGCTGGTCCAGCAGGGTGTTGTCCAGCTTCTGGCTGCCGAGCCAGTCGAGAAGGACGTGCACGTGCACGCCGGCGCGCGCGCGCGCCTCGAGCGCGTCGGCGAATTGCTTGCCGACCGCGCCCGACCAGTAGATGTAGGTCTCGAAATCGATGGTTTCCTTCGCGCCCTGGATGGCGCTGAGCATGGCCGGGAAAATCTCCGCGCCGTCCTGCAGGCTCTCGACCTTGTTGCCCGGCACGATCGCCGGCCCGAGCAGGATGCCGAGCTCGCGCAGGAACTGCGGGTCGGTCACGCCGTACTTGTGCTCGAGCGAGGTCTGGATCTGCTTTTCTGCGCCACGGAAATTCATCACCACGATCGTCAGGGCGATCGCGGCCAGGGCACCGATGATGCCCGCGACCCACAGGCGTTTCCTGCTCCAAAAACGACGGGCGTCGCCAGGACGCCCGTCGGACCCTGCAGAAGAAGCCGCTTGACTCACTTCTTCGGGTTTTTGCTGTCGTCCATCTTGGCGGCTGCGGCATCGGCCGCGGCCTTGGCCGCATCGCCGACCTGCAGCGTCTTGGCCTTCACTTCGGCGCTGGCTTCATGGCCGGCGGCGGCGACGTTGCGATTAGCTTCTTCGGCGGCAGCCGTGGCAGCCGTCGCGCTGGCGTCGGCGGCGTTGGCGACGGCCGTGCCGGCGTTCTGCATCGCGCTGCTGGCATCCGCGGCCGCGGCGTGAGCAGCGGGAGCGACGGCGGCGGCATCAGCCTTGGCCGCGTCGGCCTGGGCCTGGTCGGTCTTGGGACTGTCGCAGGCGGCGAGCGATGCGGACAGGGCGAAGGCGAGGAGCATGCGGGAAGTCGTGGTCATTGGAACATCCTTGTGGGTTGGAAGCCTGGGTGGAATGGATGGCGCGTCCGGATACTGCCGGTCCGCGGAGCTACAACATAGGACTCCGAAGCTGAACACTGGCTGTTCGGGCGGCACCGTCCGGCACCGTATCAAGCATCGCCCGACGTCGCCAGCAACAGCGACAGGGCCGCTCCCGGGGAATCGGCCACCAGGCGCGCGGCACTTTGTCGCGCGACCTCCCGCAACAGGATCGGGCGGGCGGCAAGCTGGTCCGGGTTGGCGATGGATTCGCCGCGCAACCAGGCCAATTCCGGGTCGGCAAAAATCGTCTCGTCGAAGCCGCTGATGCGGAATTCAGCGCCGTCGTCGACCTCGCGCAGGGCGAGTTCGAGGCGCGCCCCGCGCCCGGCATGCGCGGCGGCCGTGCGCAGCAGGAAATCCAGCAAGGTACACAGGCGCGCGGCATCGTAAGCCGCCTGGAGGTCGTGCTCCGCTGGGACGCAGGCCAGGGTTTGCCCGCGTTCGGCCAGGCAGCGCAACAAGCCGGCGCGGCCGGCGACGGGATCCAGCACGAGGTTGAGGTCTGCACGTCGCAAACGCACGATTGGCATGCCACTGCGCAGCCGCACCAGATCGGCGACATCATCGATCTCGGCCAGCAGCCGGTCGATCTGGCGATCGAGCAGCAACAGCGCTTCCTGGCGCTCCTCGACGCTGCCGCGCCCGCTGCGCAGCATCTGCACCGCCATGCGCATCGGCCCCACCGGGCCGCGCAGGTCGTGGCCGATCCGCGACCACCAGCCGGCCGGCACGCCCAGGCCATCGGCACCATCCGCGGCAGGCGGTGCGCGCTCCATCAGTCTGCCATCCGCAGGGAAAGCTCGCCCGCCACATGGCGGCAGACGCGTTCGATCGTCTCGAGCTCGGCGGGCTTGACCAGGTGCTCGTCGAAGCCGGCCTCCTCCGATCGGCGCCGGTCCTCTTCCTGGCCCCAGCCGGTCAGCGCGACCAGGCGTGGCCGGACCGCGGGCGGCCAGGCCTGGGCGCGCATGCGGCCAGCGAGGTCGAAGCCATTGAGCACCGGCATGCCCACGTCCATGAAGACCAGGTCGGGAAGGAATTCCAGCGCCGCCTCGACCACGACCAGCGGATCGTAGAAGGCGCGCACTTCGTGGCCCATCAGGCGCAGGGACAGGGCAAGCATGTCGGCGGAATCGCGGTTGTCATCGACCACCATCACCCGCAGCCCGGGCGCACGCACCGGCGCCGGCGCAGTGTCCGCGTGGCCAGTCTCCGGCGCAACGGCCAGCTCGGTATGCAGCAGGGGCAGCCGTACCGTGAACTCGGCGCCCTGCCCCAGTCCGGGGCTGCTCACCTCGATCGTGCCGCCATGCAACTCCACCAACCGGCGGGCCAGGGTCAGGCCGATGCCGAGGCCGCTGCGGGCGCGCTCGAGTGAATTGTCGACCTGCGAGAACAGTTCAAACACGCCGGACAACTGGTCGGCCGCCAGGCCGATGCCGGAATCGGCGACGCGCACGACGACTTCATCGCCCTCCTGCCCGGCAGTCAGGCGCACCGCGCTGCCGAGCGGGGAGAACTTCGAACCATTGCTGAGCAGGTTGGAAAACACCTGCGCGAGCCGGTGCGGGTCGGCATCAAGCGGCATCGGGCCTTGCGGCAGGTGTATTTCCAGGCACTGGCCAGCGGCGTCGAACAGCGGCTGCACCGATTCGCGCGCGACCTCCAGCACGTCGGCCAGGTCCAACGGTTCGCGACGCAGGTCCAGGCGATCGCGGGTGATGCGCGAGACGTCGAGCAGGTCGTCCACCAGGCGCACCAGGTGGCGCATCTGCCGCTCGATGACGCCCTGCAGGTCCTCGCCACCCGCTGGGCCGTAACTGCCGAGCCGGCGCACGTTGAGCGCGCTCTGGATCGGCGCCAGCGGATTGCGCAGCTCGTGCGCGAGGGTGGCCAGGAAGACGTCCTTGCGCCGGTCCGCCTCTCGCAGGCGTTCCTCGACCCTGGTGCGCTCGCCGATCTCCCGCTGCAGGCTGCGGTTGATCCGCTCCAGCTCCTCGTTCGAGACGCTCAGGGAATGGTTGAGCTTGTGCACTTCGCTGGCCTTCTCGGCCTGGAGCGCCGCATTGGCGCGCGCCAGGTCGTCGTTGGCGACCCCGAGGCGGTTGTTGAGCACCTGCAGCTCGGCGCGCTTGCGATACAGTTCCGCCAGCACCATCACCTTGCTGCGCAGGATCTCCGGGATGATCGGCACCATCACGTAGTCCACCGCGCCCAGCTTGTAGCCCTGCAGGCGGTCGAGTTCGCTGACATTGACCGCCGACACGAAGATGATCGGCGTGCGGGCGAAGCGCGGGTGCTGGTGGATCAGGCTGGCGGTCTCGAAGCCGTCCATGCCGGGCATGTTGACGTCCAGCAGGATGACCGCGAACTCGTCCTCCATCACCCGGCGCAGGGCCTCGGTGCCGGAGTTGGCCTCGATCAGGTTTTCGCCGAGTGGAGCCAGGATGGCGCGATAGCTCAGCAGGCGCGCGGGGTTGTCGTCCACCAACAGGATGTTGGCGGGCCCCTGGCCTCCGGCGGCAACGACGGCGTTCAACGATGCAGCCATTGGCGCAGCAACGAGAGCAGCTGGTCGGTGTGCACCGGCTTGGCGATGTAATCCGAGGCGCCGGCCTCGATGCACTTCTCGCGGTCGCCCTTCATCGCCTTCGCGGTCAGGGCGATGATCGGCAGCATGCGGAATTCCTGCCGGGTACGGATGGCGCGCATCGTCTCGTAGCCGTCCATGCCAGGCATCATGATGTCCATCAGCACCATGGCCAGGCCCTTGTCCGACTCGACCTTGTCGATCGCCTCCTGGCCGTTGTTGGCGGTGACCACGTCCATGCCGTGGCGCTCCAGGATCGAGCTGATGGCGAAGATGTTGCGCACGTCGTCGTCCACCACCAGCACCTTCTTGCCGACCAGGCTCTCGTCGGACTGGTGCAGGGAGCGGAGCATCTCGCGCTTGGCGGGCGGCAGGTTGGCTTCCACCCGGTGCAGGAACAGCGCCGTCTCGTCGAGCAGGCGCTCGGGCGACTGCACGCCCTTGATGATGATGCTCTTGGCCACCTTGAGCAGCCGGTCCTCCTCCTCGGGCGCCAGGTCCTTGCCGGTGAACACCACGATCGGCAGGTCGCGCAGGCTGGGATCGGCCTGCACCTTGTCCAGCAGGGCGAAGCCGTCCATGTCCGGCAGGCGCAAGTCGAGCACCACGCAGTCGAAGTTGCCGGTCTGCATCAGCGCGAAGGCCTCGCCACCGGTGCTGGCCCGCGAGATTTCCACGTCGTCGTGCCGGATCAGTTCGTCGATGCTCAGGCTGGCCGCATCATCATCCTCGACCACCAGCAGCTTCTTCACCCGCGGCATCGAGAACTGCTTGATCCGTTCCAGCGCCGCCTCGATCGTCTCGGTGGTGGCCGGCTTGGCCAGGTAGCTGAAGGCGCCCCGCTCCATGCTGTGGTGCCGCTCTTCCTCGATGGTGACGATCTGCACCGGGATGTGGCGCGTCTCGGAGTCCTGCTTCAGCCGCGCCAGGACCGTCCAGCCGAGCATGTCGGGCAGGAAGATGTCCAGCGTGATGGCCGTGGGCCGGTAGTCGTGCGCCAGGCGCAAGGCGTCGGCGCCGCGCTGGGCCACCAGGGCCCGGAAGCCCGACGCCCGCGCCAGGTCGCGCAGCACGCCGGCATAGTGGCGATCGTCCTCCACGATCAGCAGGGACAGTTCCCCCGGCACCAGGATGGCGCGATCGTCCTCCACTTCCTCGGCCAGGTGCAGCACCGGTGGATGCGCGCCGCGGCTCGGGTCCAGGCGGTGCGGTTCGTAGGTCGCCGCATTGCCGCGTTCGGCAGGCGAGCTGTAGGTGAGCGGCAGGTACAGCGTGAACGTGCTGCCCGACCCCGGCCGACTCTCCAGCCGGATCTCGCCGCCAAGCACGCCCGCCAGCTCGCGGCTGATCGCCAGGCCCAGGCCGGTGCCACCGTACTTGCGCGCGGTGCCGGCATCGGCCTGCTGGAAGGCTTCGAACACGATCTTCTGCTTCTCCGAGGAGATGCCGATGCCGGTGTCGTGCACCTCGATCGCCACCACGGTCTGCGCCTTGTTCAGGACCGGGTGGTCCGGGCTCCAGCCGTCGTGGGCGACGCTGGCGTGCAGGCGCACGCTGCCCTTTTCGGTGAACTTGAAGGCGTTCGACAGCAGGTTCTTGACGATCTGCAGCAGGCGCTTTGAGTCGGTGTTGATCGCGCGCCCCAGGTCATCGTCGAACATGACCGAGAAATTGAGGCGGCGCCGCTCGGCCTCGTGCCGGAAGCTGCGCTCGATGGAATCGCGCAGGTGGGTGAAGGGAATGTCCTCGTTCTCCACCGTCACCGTGCCCGATTCGATCTTGCTCAGGTCGAGGATGTCGCTGATCAGGTTCAGCAGGTCGGTGCCGGCCGCGTGGATGGTCTTGGCGAACTCGACCTGGCGGACATTGAGGTTTTCCTCGTGGTTGTCCGCCAGCTGCTGGCCCAGGATCAGGATGGAGTTGAGCGGCGTGCGCAGTTCGTGCGACATGTTGGCCAGGAACTCGGACTTGTAGCGCGAGGTCAGGGCGAGTTCGGCCGCCTTTTCCTCCACCGCGCGACGGGCGTGCTCGATCTCCTGGTTCTTGCGCTCCACCTCGGCGTTCTGCTCGGCCAGCAGCTTGGCCTTGAGCGCCAGCTCCTCGTTGGTCTGCTGCAATTCGGTCTGCTGGGACTGCAGTTCGCCGGCCAGCTGCTGGGACTGCGACAGCAGGGTTTCGGTGCGCATGGTCGCCGAGATGGTATTGAGCACGATGCCGATCGAGCCGGTCAGCTGCTCGAGGAAGGCGCGGTGGGCGTCGGTGAATTCGGCCAGCGAGGCCAGCTCGATCACCGCCTTCACCTCGTCCTCGAACAGCACTGGCAGTACGATCACGCTGCGCGGCTTGGCGCTGACCAGGCCGGAGCGGATCTTCAGCGCCTGCGGTGGCGCGTCGCGCAGCAGGATCAGCTCGCGCTGGGCCGCGCACTGCCCGATCAGGCCCTCGCCGAAGCCCAGCTCGCGGTACTCGTTGGGGCTGGCGTCGGCGTACCCAGCCAGCTTGCGCAGGCGCGGCGACGGCGAGTCGGCATCCACCACGTACATCAGGCCCTGCTGCGCGTTCACCAGCGGCGCGAGTTCCGACAGCAGCATGCGGCCAAGGGTGATCAGGTCGCGCTGGCCCTGCATCATGCCGCTGAACTTGGCCAGGTTGGTCTTCAGCCAGTCCTGCTCGCGATTGCGCTCGGTAGTTCCGCGCAGGTTGCCGATCATCGCGTTGATGTTGTCCTTCAGGTCCGCCACCTCGCCGCGCACGTCCACCTGGATGGAGCGCGTCAGGTCGCCCTGGGTGACCGCGGTGGCCACTTCGGCGATCGCGCGCACCTGCGTGGTCAGGTTGGCCGCGAGGCGGTTGACGTTCGCGGTGAGGTCCTTCCAGATGCCAGCCGTCCCGGGGACGTGCGCCTGGCCGCCGAGGCGGCCTTCGACACCGACCTCGCGCGCCACGGTCGTCACCTGGTCGGCGAAGATCGCCAGGGTCTCGGTCATGCCGTTGATGGTGTCGGCCAGCGCGGCGATTTCGCCCTTCGCCTCCACCGTCAGCTTCTGCTGCAGGTCGCCGGTGGCGACCGCGGTGACGACCTTGGCGATGCCGCGTACCTGGGTGGTGAGGTTGGTGGCCATGGAGTTGACGTTGTCGGTCAGCTCCTTCCACACGCCGGACACGCCGGTCACTACCGCCTGGCCGCCCAGCTTGCCCTCGGTGCCGACTTCGCGCGCCACGCGGGTGACTTCCGCGGCAAAGCCGTTGAGCTGGTCCACCATCACGTTGATGGTGCTCTTGAGCTCCAGGATCTCGCCCTTGGCGTCCACCGCGATCTTGCGCGACAGGTCGCCGCGCGCCACGGCCGTGGCGACCTCGGCGATGTTGCGCACCTGGGTGGTCAGGTTGGAGGCCATGGAGTTGACGTTGTCG
>JANXUD010000010.1 GCA_025352045.1 Gammaproteobacteria bacterium
GATCCGGTCACCGGCCAGGGCGCCTGGTTCGACCTGCGCGTGCGGCTGACCAAGGCGAATGGCGTGCACGAAGGAAGCGAGCCGCAATTCCCCCCGTTGCATGGACCGGCGGCCGACGATCGCCCGCTGCGCTATGGCGCCGAGTTCCGGAGGGAATCCTGATGCCGCTTGGCCCCTTCGACTGGTACTTCGATTTCATCTCGCCGTTTTCGTACACGCACTGGCGCGCCTTGCGGCGCAATCACGCGGAGATCGCACTGAACCCGAATCCCGTGCTGCTGGCCGCCATCCTCGGCCACTCGGGCCAGCTCGGCCCCGCGGAGCTGCGGGGCAAGCGCACTGTCGCTGATCCCGCGGTGAAGGCCGCGGCACAGCGCAAGGCCGCGCGCACGTGACGATGTTGCCGCCACCGTCGGCGAAGAAACTTGGCCTGGTGATCGACCTCGACACGTGCGTGGGCTGCCACGCCTGCGCGGTGGCCTGCAAGGAATGGAACGCGGGCGGCATGTCCGGTCCGCTCACCGACGAGGACCCGTTCGGCGCGAAGCCGTCCGGCGTCTGGTTCAACCGCGTGCACAGCTACGAGCTCGAGGCGTTGGAAGGACTCGACGATCGCGCGGCACAGCCGGCGATGACCCTGCACTTCCCGCGCTCCTGCCTGCATTGTAGACCCCGGCCTGCGTCAGCGTGTGCCCGACCGGCGCCTCGTACAAGCGCGCCGAGGACGGCATCGTGCTGGTGGACGAGGACAAGTGCATCGGCTGCAAGCTGTGCAGCTGGGCCTGCCCCTATGGCGCGCGCGAGTACAGCGAAGTCGAAGGCGTGATGAAGAAGTGCACGCTGTGCGTGGACCGCATCTACAACCAGTCCATTCCCGAAGTCTCGCGCCAGCCCGCCTGCGTACAGGCCTGTCCGACCCGCGCCCGGCATTTCGGCGATCTTGGCGATCCGACGTCCGCGGTGTCGCTGCTGGTCGCCGAGCGAGGTGGCGTGGACCTGATGCCGTCCCTGGGCTATGCGCCGGTGAACAAGTACCTGCCCCAGCGCGCGCGCCGCGCAGCCGAGGGCGACGTCCCCGCCGACCCGATGCCTGCCGTCGCGCGCGATGCGGCGCTCGACCCCGCCCAACTCAATCCCCTGCTGCGCTGGCTCGACCGCGCCCTGAGCCGCTGATGTATCCGGCCTTCTCCGTCATCTTCTTCACCACCGCCTCCGGCGCGGGCTTCGGTCTTTGCGCGTGGCTCGGTGCACTGGCGCTCTTCAATGCGCTTCCCACGCGTGGTGCGTCCCTGCTGTCGCTTTCCATCGGGGCGGCGCTCGCGGCCCTGGGTCTGGTTGCGTCGCTTGGGCACCTCGGCAAGCCGCAGCGCGCCTGGCGTGCGTTCAGCCAGTGGCAGACCTCGTGGCTGTCACGCGAGGGCGTGGCGAGTGTCGGCTGTTTCGTACCGATACTGGCGCTGTGGCTGCTGCTGTGGAGGGCCGACGTTCCGCTTCCCGACGAGGGCTACGGCGTCTGGGCGACGCCGGGGATCCAGCTCTGCGGAGCCGCATTGCTGCTGCTATCTCTTGCCTGCGTCATATGCACGGCGATGATCTACCACTCCCTCAAGCCGGTTCCCGCCTGGCGACACCCGCTGGTCGTGCCCGTGTACCTCGTGTTTGCGCTGTATACCGGAGGGCTGCTGCTCGCGGCAGTGCTTGGCATGCGGGGCGGCATCCTGCCCTTCATGGCCACGGGTGACAGCTTGCCCGGCGCGGCCGGCCTCGCCGCGATTGGCGGTGCCGCACTGCTCTGGCGCATGAAGCGGCAAACTTGGCGCGCCGTGGACGCGGATATCCTGCACGTGACCCGCAACTCGGCGCTTGGAATCGAGGAAGGGCGTTCGATCCACGTGTTCGAGCGGCCGCATACGGAGGCGAATTACCTGCTCAAGGAAATGGGCTACGTTCTCGCACGCAAGCACGCGCGCCGACTGCGCGCCATCGCAGTCGTGCTCTTCGCGCTGCTACCGGGCTTGCTGGCCGTTCCGGTCTGGCTCCATCCGCAGTTCGATCCGGGCGTTTGGATGCTCGGGGCGGCAGTAATCGCGCTACTCGGCACGGCAGTCGAGCGCTGGCTGTTCTTCGCCGAGGCGAAGCATTTGGTCACGCTCTACTACTGAATCCTCTACACCGCCGACCCACAGCCGTCGGCCGTGCCGGCGGTCTGGTGGACTTGCTTGCTGAGGTCGGTGGCGGGACGGCTTTCAACCGGCGTCGGGCAGACCGAGCAGGCGGCTGGCGCCCTTGAGCATCAGCTCGGTGGCGACCAGGCGGCCAAGGCCTTCCGGGTCGTGCGACTGGCCGACTTCGCTGGCGCGGATGCACTCGCCGGTGTCGGCATCGCCGACCAGGCCTTCGAGCGAGAGGATGCGGCCGTCGAGCGTGGCGTAGGCCGCAACCGGCACCGTGCAACTGCCGTGCAGTCGGCGATTCATGGCGCGCTCGGCCTCGACGCAGGTGCGCGTGGGTGCGTGGTCGAGCGCGGCGAGCAGGTCGCGCGTGCGGGGATCGTCTTCGCGGCACTCGACCGTGATCGCGCCCTGCGCCGGCGCCGGCAGCCAGCCCGGCGCGTCCAGGCGATGCCGGATGTATCGCGACAGTCCGAGGCGCTCGAGCCCGGCGCAGGCCAGGATGATGGCGTCGTACTCGCCCGCCTCCATCTTCGCCAGCCGGGTGTTGACGTTGCCGCGCAGGTCCACCAGCACCAGGTCCTTGCGCCGCGCGCGCAGCTGCGCCTGGCGTCGCAGCGACGAGGTGCCGACGCGGGCGGCGCGCGGCAGCACGTCGATGTCGGTGAACTTCGTCGAGATGAAGGCATCGAAGGCGTCGCCGCGTTCCAGGATCGCGGCCAGCACGAAGGGCCCGTCGAGCGCCATCGGCACGTCCTTCAGCGAATGCACCGCGGCATCCGCTTCGCCCTCGAGCATGGCGACTTCGAGTTCCTTCAGGAACAGGCCCTTGCCACCGACCTCGGACAGCGGCCGGTCGATGATCCGGTCGCCGCGCGTGGTCATCGGCACCAGCTCGATGGCCAGCCCGGGATGCACGGCGCGCAGGCGCGCGGCGACGTGTTCGGTCTGCCAGAGCGCGAGCGGGCTCTGGCGTGTTGCGAGGCGCAGTGGCTTGGTCATGCCGGCATTATCGCGCGGGAGTCGCTCCTACAGGTGCTTCAGGCGCTCGCGCAGGAGCGGCACGCAGCGCCGGCTGACCTCGAGCGGCAGCTTGCCGTGGCGCAGCACGGCCTGCACCTGGCCGTCGGGCAGGCGACGCAGTTCCAGGAACTCGTCGTTGGCGACCAGGCAGTTGCGGTGGATGCGCTGGAAGCGGTCGCCGAACTCCAGCTCCAGCGACTTCAGCGATTCCTCGATCAGGTCCTCGCCACGGGCGTGGTGCACCAGCACGTATTTTTCCTCAGCCTGCAGGTAGTGCACGTCCTCGATCGGGATCAGGCGCAGGTTGCCGCGCATGCGCGCCGCCAGGTGGCTGCGCTGGCGCGGGCTGTTGGCCAGCGCGGGGACGGCGGCCGGCGTGGCGGGCGCATCGCTGGCGCGGGCGCGGCGGGCCCGCGCCAGCGCTTCCTCCAGTCGCTCCAGGCGCACGGGCTTGACCAGGTAGTCCACCGCCGCGGCTTCGAACGCGGCCAGCGCGTGTTCGTCGTAGGCGGTGCAGAAAATCACCACCGGACGGGGCTCGAGGCGGGCGATGTGGCGTGCGGCCTCCAGCCCGTCCATCACCGGCATGGCGATATCGAGCAGCACGGCGTCCGCGCCCGAGGCGGCGGCGCGCTCCACGGCCTCGCGGCCGTTGTCGGCTTCGCCCACGACGGTGATCCCGCTGCCCAGTTCCGCCAGCATCGCGACCAGGCGCGCGCGCGCCGGGGCCTCGTCGTCGACCACCAGCACCTTCATGCGCGGCAGCGACGGCGGTTCATGGCAGCGGCACCTCGATCGTGCATCGGTACTCGTCCCCCTCCAGCACCTGGCGCAGCGTCACGCCGACCCCGAAATGGTAGGCCAGCCGCTGCTCGATCGACTCCTGGGCGTGGCGATTGCCCGTGGCCGCGACCGGGCCGGGCCCTGGCGCGCCCGCCGGCGGGGCCGGATTGGCGATCTCGATCCGCAGCCGCCGCCCTGCCGCGGGCGCGATGGCGATGCGGATGCGGCCGCCCTGCGGCAGCCGCGCGATGCCGTGCACGACCGCGTTTTCCAGCAGGGGCTGCAGCACCAGCCGCGGCAGGCGTAGGGTCATCGGCGCATCGGGCGCGACGTCCCAGTCCACGCGGAGCCGGTCGCCCAGGCGCAATTCCTCGATGGCGAGATAGCGCTGGGCCAGGTGGATCTCCTCGCCCAAGGTCGACTCGCCCTGGGCGCCTAGCGCGGCCCGGAACAGCTCCGACAGGTCCTCGACCGCGCGTTCCGCGGTGCGCGGGTCGCTGCGCACCAGGGCGGCGATAGTGTTCATCGAATTGAACAGGAAGTGCGGCCGGATCCGCGCCTGCAGGGCGTCCACCTCGGCCTTGGCCACGGCCTGCAGGCGCGCCCGCCACTGCTCGGCCACGTAGAAATAGCGCAGGCTCAGCGCGGAAATCAGCATCGACAGCAGGGCGATGGAGGCGATGAAGCGCGTGCGCTGGCTTTCGGGCAGGGTCAGGTGGGTGCCCAGGCCCAGGTCGATCTGCTGGATGGCGAAGGCGCCGAAGGCGGCGATCACCACCGGCACCGCCATCGCCGCCAGGAAGCCGATCGACCGAGGCAGCGGCTCGAGCAGGGGGCCGGCCTTGCAGTAGGCGATGGCGATGGTCAGGCCCAGCCAGAGCGCGAAGGCGCTGGCCGCGCCGAATTCGCCCAGGCTCCAGCGCGGATCCTGGGTCGGCGCCAGGCCCACCACGACGGCCACCAGCTCGGCGATGGCCAGCACCGCGGCGATGCGCGGCAGCCTGCAGAAATCGGGAAACCAGGGGCGACGCACGGCTCCGGCCATGGCCGGAGTCTAGGTCAGCCGCCCGCGAAACGCATGCCCAGCCAGCGGCGCAGGTCGGCCACTTCCTCGGGGCAGACGCTGTGGCCCATGGGATAGCTGTGCCATTCCACCGCCACTTTCATCGCCTCCAGCGCCGCCTTGCTGCGCTGGCCGGCGGCCAGGGGCACCATCGGGTCCTGGGTCCCGTGGCCCTGGAACACCGGCGTGGCGCGGCCGGCCGCGGTGATCTCGGTGATGGTCTGGGCCGCCATGGGCAGGTAGGACGACAACGACACGATCCCGGCCAGGCCCGCCTCGCGGCGCAGGCCCGCGGCCAGTGCCACGGCCCCGCCCTGGGAAAAACCGGCCAGGACCAGGCGCTGGGGCGGCACGCCGCGGTCGCGCTCGCGGCCGATCAGGGCATCGACCTCGGCGATCGATTCACGCATGCCGGCCTCGTCGGCGCGCTGGTCGAAGCTCAGCGCGCTGATGTCGTACCAGGCGCGCATGCGTGCGCCGCCATTGATGGTGACCGCGCGCATCGGCGCATGCGGAAAGACGAAGCGGATGCCCGGCCAGTCGGGCTGCACCAGTTCCGGGACGATCGAGGCGAAGTCGTGGCCGTCGGCGCCCAGGCCGTGCAGCCAGAGGATGGTCCAGGCGGGGCGGGGTTTGGTGGTGCGCTCGACGGATTCAAGCATGGGTCGCATTGTCGCCCGGATCGGCGATCTCGCGCACGACCGCGCGGTTCTTGCCATCGTGCTTGGCTTCGTACAGCGCCGCGTCCGCCGCCGCCAGCAGCTCGCTGGAGTGCAGGCCCTTGGCCGGCATCACCGACGCACCGCCAAGGCTCACGGTCACCGTCAGGCCCGCGCCGGGCGCGCCATGCGGCACGCCGAGCGCCTCGACCCGGCGCCGGATGCGCTCGGCGACCACGCGCGCGCCGTTGGCGTCGGTGCCCGGCAGCACGACCACGAATTCCTCGCCACCGAAGCGGGCTGCCAGGTCGGCCGGCCGGTGCAGGCTGTCGCGCACGGCCTGGGCGACGCGCTTGAGCACTTCGTCGCCGGCCAGGTGGCCGAAGCCGTCGTTGTATTGCTTGAAGTTGTCCACGTCCACCATCAGCAGGGAAAACTCGCCCAGCTCGCGCGCGGAGCGGCGCCATTCCATGTCCAGGTATTCGTCCAGGTAACGGCGGTTGCTCAGGCCGGTCAGGCCGTCCACGTGGCTCAGGCGCTGCAGCACGCGGTTCATGTCCAGCAGCTTGTGCCGGCTCTCGCTGAGCGCGCGGTAGGCGGCGTCGCGCTGGCGCAGGTTGAGGTAGGCCTTGTGGTGGTGGCGGATCCTGGCGACAAGTTCGATGCGATCCGGCAGTTTCACCAGGTAGTCGCTGACATCGGCGGCGAAGCATTCGCTCTTCACCGCCGCATCGTCCTTGCTGGACAGCACGATTACCGGGATGTCGCGCGTGCCCGCATGCTTGCGGTAGTCGGCGACCAGGTGCAGGCCCTCGACGTCCGGCATCACCAGGTCCTGCAGGATCACCGTGGGCGACACGCGCAAGGCCGTGGCCAGGGCCTCGCTGCCGCGCGCGCAGTAGTGGAACTGGATGTCGGTCTCCTCGGCCAGGGCGCGGCGCACGGCCTCGCCGATCATGGCCTGGTCGTCCACCAGCAAGACCACGATCGCCGATTCGTCCGGCGGGATGTCGACATCGGTGTCGACCGCGGGTTCGAGTGCCTCGTTCATCGCTTTGCCGTTCCTGTGGGGGCGGCCTGGGCCGCGACCGCATGCTTGATGGATGCCGTCGCGGGCGCCGGGGCGGGACCGCTGCGTACGCGTGCCGTGACGTGCGCGGCAATGTCGTCCAGCGACAAGACCTCGACCGCGGCACGCAGTTCCGCCGCGGCCTTGGGCATGCCGTACACGGCGCTGCTCGCCGCATCCTGGGCGATGGTGTGGTGGCCGACCTCGCGCAGCGCCTTCAGCCCGGCGGCGCCGTCGCGGCCCATGCCGGTCAACAGCACGCCGACGATGTCGCCGCGCCAGAACCGGTTGGCGCTGTCGAAGAACACGTCCACCGACGGGCGGTGCACCAGGGCGACCGGTTCGCGGCTGTAGGCCAGTGCCTCGGGGCTGCGGAACACCAGGTGGTTCTGGGTGCCGGCAAGCAGCACGACGCCCGCCGCGGGGCGGTCGCCCTCGGCGGCGATGTGCACCGGCCAGGGCGAGAACTGGCACAGCCAATCGGCCATGCCCGGCGCGAACTGTGCGTCGATATGCTGGACGATCACAACGCCGGCATCCAGGTCGGCGGGCAGGCCGCCGAGCAGCTTGGCGAGCGCCGTCGGACCGCCGGAGGAGGCGCCGATCGCCACCAGCGCGCCGCCCGGCGAGCGCACCGGCGTCGGCGCGTTGGACGCGCGCGCACGCGGCTTGCCGACCAGCTTGCCGATGGTGTCCACCTTGCGCAGCAGGCCGTCGGCGGCGGCGCGCCCGTTGTCGCCGCCCAGCGCGGGCGTCTCGACCACGTCCAGCGCGCCATGGCCCATGGCCTCGAACACGCGCGAGGTATTGGCGCCGATGCTGGCGGTCACCACCAGCACCGCGCAGGGACTCTCGGCCATGATCCGCCGCGTCGCCTCGACGCCATCCATGCCCGGCATGATCAGGTCCATCAGCACCAGGTCGGGCGTGTCCAGCGCACAGGCGGCGACCGCTTCCGCGCCACTGCCCGCAGCCCAGGCAACCTGGTGCTGGGGCGCGAAGGCGAGCGCGCGGCGCAGCGCCTCCACGGCCATCGGCAGGTCGTTGACGATGCCAATTCGCACTATGCCTCATCCATCGGAGCGTTCTCCCCGCGCAGTATGGACCCGCCGTCTCATCCTGCGACGCCCGCCTCGGCCTGGGCTTCACCGACCAGGTCGTGCACGGCCTGCAGCAGGGTCTCGTCGTGGAAGCTACCCTTGGTCAGGTAGAAGTCGGCGCCCGCCTCCAGGCCGCGCTGGCGGTCTTCCTCGCGGTCCTTGTAGGACACGATCAGCACCGGGATCGCCCGCAGCCGCGGATCCTGCTTGATCAGGGTGACCAGGCCGATGCCGTCCATGCGCGGCATGTCCACGTCGGTCACCACTAGGTCGAAGGTGGATGCGCGCACGGCATTCCAGCCATCGGCGCCGTCCACGGCGACTTCGACCTCGAAGCCGCCGCCCTCGATCAGCTTGCGCTCGAGCTCGCGCACGGTCAGCGAATCGTCCACCACCAGCACGCGCTTGCGCCGCGTGCCGCGCGCATGCGCCGGGGCATTTCCGACGCGGCTGAGCTGGCCGCCCGCCGCCAGCTTGTCCACCGAGCGCAGCAGGTCGTCCACGTCCACGATCAGCACCGGGTCGCCATTCTCCATCAGGGCGCCGGCGCTGATGTCCTTGATCTTGCCGAGCCGTGCGTCCAGCGGCTGCACAACCAATTCGCGCACGCCGACGAAGCGGTCCACCACCAGGCCGTAGCGGTTGGCGGCGTCGCCGATCACCACCACCGGGAGGACGTCCTGCGCCAGCGCCGGCTCGCTGCCACCCAGCACCTGCAGGGCCGCGACCAGGCCGATCGCCCGACCGGCGTGCTCGACGTGCTGGCGGCCTTCGAGCATGCGGATGCGGGCGCGTTCCACCGTCAGCGTGTTGTCGATGAAGGCGAGCGGGAAGGCGTAGGCCTCGCCGCCGATGTCCGCGACCAGGGCGCGCACCACCGACACGGTCAGCGGCAGGTGCATCTGGAAGCGGGCGCCGCGGCCCGGGTCGCTGGCCACGCGCAGGCTGCCGCGCAACTGCTTGGCCATGGCCTGCACCGCGTCCAGGCCGACGCCGCGGCCGGAGATTTCCGTCACCACCTCGCGCACCGTGAACCCGGGCAGGAACAGGAACTCCAGCAGTTCCGCCTCGCTCATGCGCTCGACCGTGGCGGCGTCGCTGAGGCCGCGCTGCACCACGGTCTGGCGCACCCGCGCCAGGTCGATGCCGCGGCCATCGTCGGACACGCTCACCTGCAGCATGCCGGCCGCGTGCCGGGCGTCGAGCCGGATCAGCCCCTCGGCCGGCTTGCCCGCGGCCAGGCGCTCGGCCGGCGTTTCCATGCCGTGGTCGAGCGCGTTGCGCAGCAGGTGGCCGAGTGGCGCTTCGAGTTTTTCCAGCACGTCCCGGTCCACCTGCGTGGTTTCCCCGACGATCTCCAGGCGGGCCTGCTTGCCCAGTTCGTGCGACAGGTCGCGGACCATGCGCGGGAAGGCGGCGATGCCGTCGGCGAAGGGCCGCATGCGGCAGGCGATCGCCTCGTCGTACATGCGCCGCGCCACGCTGGCCGAACGCTGTTCGAAGCGCTCCAGTTCGCCCAGCCGCTCGACCAACACGGACTCGCACTCGGCCAGCTTGCGCCGCAGCTCCAGCACGCCGGTATCAACCTGCTCGCCGAGATCGTGCGCGGACAGCTGCTCCTGCAGGCTGCTGAAGCGCCGGCCCACGTCGCCCTGCAGGCGGCGCAGGCGCAGCAAGGATTCGGCGAACGGCCCCAACCAGCGCGATTCGACCAGGGATTCGCCGCTCAATCCCAGCAAGCGATTCAGGTTGGCAGCGGAGACGCGCAAACTGCGCCCGCGCTCGCGCGGATCGTGGTCGGAGTGGCGGCGGCTGCGCTGCGAGGACGGATTGGCGGGTGCTGGTTCGACGTCGGCTGACGCGGCTGGTGCGAATGCGGTTGGCGCAGATGCCTCGGCGGGGGTGCTCGCGCTTGCAGCTGGCGCGGCGGTGGCTGGCTGCGCTGGCGAGGCCGGCTGGGCGATGGTGTCGGCATCCGTAGCTACCGCGAGCGCTTGCTGGAAGGCCAGCACCTCGGCCGCGCCCGCGCCGCGCCATGGCGCCGCCTCGGCCTCGGGCGTATTGGCGATGCGCACCAGCAGGTCGACGCCGCGCAGCAGGATGTCCACGCGCTGGCGGCCAAGCCGCAACGCGCCTGACTGGGCGGCGACGAAGCAGTCCTCCATCGCATGCGCCACGGCCACGGCGGCGCCCAGGCCGACGATCCGCGCCGCGCCCTTGAGCGAATGCGCCCCGCGCATGCAGGCCTCGAGTTCGCCGGCGTCGGTGGGCGCGCGCTCCAGCGCCAGCAGGCCGCGGGTCATTGCCTCGCGCTGGCCCTCCACTTCCATGCGGAACAGGTCGAGCATCGAGAACTGGCTCAGATCCTGGCTCATGCCAGGCTCCGGTGCAGCGCGTGGAACAGCAGTTCCTCGTCGAGCAGGCCCACCGGCTGGCCCTCGAACTGCAGCATCGCGCGCGCGTAGCTGGCGCTGGCACGGGCCACCGTGGACGGCACCGGGCGATGGTCGGCGTCGAGGAAGCGCTCGTTGCCATGCACTTCGTCCACTGGGCAGGCCAGGCGCTGGCCGCCCAGGCGCAGCACCAGCAGGCGGCTATGCGCCAGCCACTGGCGGTTGAGCGCCTGCATTTCCGCCGCCGCGTCGATACCCAGCTGCTCGGCCAGTGACACGCAAACCAGCAGCTCGCCTCGGACATTGGCCAAACCCAGCACCGCGCCATTGCGCCGATGCGGCAGGGAGTGGATGCGGCGCAGGTCGGCGACCTCCTCCAATGTCGTGGTCGGCAATGCCAGCCATTCGGCGCCGACGCGGAACAGGAAGGCCGAGTGGCCGAGGTCGCGCTCGCGCAGGGACTTGGCCGCCGCCATGCGCGTGGCCAGGGACAGCGCGTCGGCCTGGCTTGCCTGCGGACGTTCGCGGTCGAGGATGCGCACCGCGGCCGCCGCGTACACCGGGCAGTTTCGGCAGTGCACGTGCGCGGCGAGGCGCTCGCAGCTGGCGTCCCCGTGCACGCCGATCCGGTTCCAGCAATCGTCCAGCACCAGCGGCGCGGCGGCTTCGCCTGCTTGCGCGCTCATGCCTCTTCCACGCTGTCGAGGCGGCGCAGGCGCTTGCGCAACAAGTGCGCGCCGTGGGCGTCGCCCTGGCGTTCGAGCAGCAGGGCCAGGTGCGCCAGCGATTCGGCATGGCGCGGATCCAGGTACAGCGCCTTGCGGAACAGCACGGCCGCGGCCGCCTTGTCGCCGGCCGCCTCGCGGATCAGCCCGAGCAGGCAGTACGCGTCGGAAGTCGGGCCGTCTTCGCGCAGATGCTGTTCGCAGGCGCTGGCGGCTTCGGCCAGCCGGCCCTGGTCGGCCAGGGCCTGGCCCAGGGCGAGGCCCGAGGCCTTGCCGCGCACGGCGGGCGCTATCACGGGGCCAACGCCCGCGCGAGCGCGCCCGGCAAGCGAGGCACGGCCGCTGCCTGCGCCTGTGCCGCGGCGCGGCGCGGCTGCGGGCGTGGGCGCGGGCAAGGCAGGCGTGGCCGGGAATTTGCCGGTCACCTTGCCCAGCGGCTTCGGCGCCTGGCGGCGGAACGCGAAGGCCATCGGCCAATGCGCCGACACCAGTTTCTGCCGCGGCAGCAGGCCGGTCTCGGACGGACCGACGAACAGCGCGCCGTCCGGGCCGAGCAGGCGCAGCAGGATGGCGATCGCCTCGGCCTGCATGTCGGCGCCGAAATAGATCAGCACGTTGCGGCACAGGATGATGTCGTACTGTCCCTGCCCGGGCAGGAAGCCGGGCGCGAACAGGTTGCCCTGCAGGAAGTCCACGCAGTCGCGCACGGCGTCGGATGGTTGCCACTTGCCGCCGCTCGCGCGGAAGTGCCGGTCGCGGAACTCGAGGTCGGCGTTGCGGAAGGAATTCAGGCCATAGCTGGCGCGGCGCGCGGCATCGATCGCCACGTGGCTGATGTCCGCCGCATCGATGCGGAAGCGCTGCGGATCCACGCCGGCATCGAGCAGGGCGATCGCCATGGAGTACGGTTCCTCGCCGCTGGCGCAGGGCAGGCTGAGCAGGCGCAGCTTGCGCATCGGATCGGCCAGCAACAGGCCGGCGGCGATGTCGGCCAGCGCGACGAAAGCCTCGCGATCGCGGAAGAACCAGGTCTCCGGCACCACGACGGCCTCGACCAGCGCCTGCATTTCGGCGGCATCGGAGGTCAGGCGCAGGTAGTAGGCGTGGACATCCGCAAGCTGGCAGGCCTGCTGGCGCTGCGCGATGGCGCGCGCGATCGCGCTGGGGCCCAGCGAACTGGCGTCGAGCCCCATCGCGCCCTTGAGCAGGACTTCGAAGTCGGGGCCGGCCATCAGGCGGGTTCTGCCTGCGGGAACAGCAGGGCCTGCAGTTCCTCGTCGAGCAGGTCGCCCAGTTGCACCCACTGCACCAGTCCCTGCAGGTCGGTGGCGACCGGGCCGAGCCAGCGGGCATCGGCGGGCGTGAGGCCGCTGGGCTGGAAGTCGGCGGCATCGCGCGACAGCGTTTCGGTGACGCGCTCGGCAAGCAGCCCGAGCAGGCGGCTGCCCCCGCGCGGATCGGGATAGTCCACCAGCACGATGCGGGTGCTCAACCGCGATTGCGCCGGTCGGCCCGTCGCCATCCGGCCGAGGTCCACCAGGGGCACGGCCAGGCCGTGGTAATCGATCAGCCCGGCCACCGACGACGGCGCCAGCGGGATGCGCTTGACCGCCAGCGGCGGCAACACTTCCACCACCTGTCGCGCGTCGATCGCGTAGCGGTCCGTGCCGAGCTGGAACAGCAGGAACAGCATTGCTCAGTCGCCCAGCTTGAAGCGCGAGACACCTTCGCGCAGGCCGGTGGCGCTCTGGTGCAGGCCGTCGATGGCCTGGTTGGACTGGCGCAGCGATTCCACCGTCTGCAGCGCCGCCTCGCTCAGTTGCGACAGCGCCTGGGTGATCTGCTCGGCACCGGTGGCCTGCGCGCGCATGCCCTCGCTGGCGGCCTCGCAACGCGGCGCCATCTGCTGCACCTGGTGGATGATCTGCGACAGCTGCGTGCCGACCGTGGACACCTCGTCCATGCCGCGGCGCACCTCCTCGCTGAACTTGTCCATGCCCATCACGCCGGCGGACACCGCGCTCTGGATCTCGCGCACCATCTGCTCGATGTCGTAGGTGGCGACTGCCGTCTGGTCGGCAAGCCGCCGGATCTCGGTCGCCACCACGCTGAACCCGCGGCCGTACTCGCCGGCCTTCTCGGCCTCGATCGCGGCGTTGAGCGAGAGCAGGTTGGTCTGGTCGGCCACGCGGGTGATGGTGGTGACGACCTGGGTGATGTTGCCGGCTTTCTCGTTCAGCACCGCCAGCTTGGCGTTGATCGAGCCGGTGGCCTCCATCACCCGGTGCATGGTCTCTTCCATCTGCGTCAGTCCGACCTGGCCGGCACCGGCGAGCGTGGCCGATTGTTCGGCGGCTCCCGCGACTTCGGTCATGGTGCGCACCAGTTCCTTGGAGGTGGCCGAGATTTCCTTCGAGGTCGCGCCGATCTGGGTGGTGGTCGCGGCGATCTCGCTGGCGGTGGAGTGCTGCTCGCGCGCCGTCGCGGAAATCTGCGTGGCCGAGGTGTTGACCTGGATGCCGGACTTGTGGACTTCGCTCACCAGGCCCGACAGGTGCGACACCATGGCCTGCAGCGCATTGCCCATGTCGTCGTTGGCCGACTGCGGATTGATCGAGCCGGTCAGGTCGCCATCGGCGATGTCCTGCACCAGCAGCACCTGCTCGCGCAGCGACGTGATCATGCGGCCGAAAGCGCGCGACAGGCTGCCGATCTCGTCGCGGCGGTCGGCGGCGATCGCGTCCACGTTGAGGTTGCCCACCGCGATCTGGTCGGCCACGCCGACCACTTGCCGCAGCGGCACGGTGATGTCGCGCACGATGAACAGGCCCAGGCCGAGCACGGCCAGGATGCCGAACACCGCCCACCCGACGATCTCCCAGAGCTGGCGGTCGTACTGCGCCACGCGGCGCGCAAGCAGGGATTGCAAGGCCGGCGCGACCGCGGCTTGCAGCGCAGTGACCGAGCCGGTCGCCGGCAGGCCGGCACGCGCCGCGTCCTCGGTCAGCCCGGCTACCAGCAGGGCGATGAAATCGCGGGTCTGGCGGACCTCGGTCGTGGTGGCCTTGGCGCGGTCCTGCAATTGCTGGCGCACCGCGGGGTCGAAGACGATCGCCTTGTCCATGGCTTCGTCGAGGCGGCGGCCGCTGGCCTCGGCCACCAGGCCGAGGCCACGCAGGCGCTCGAGTTGCTCGGGCGTCGCCACGCCCTTGGCCAGGATCCCGGCGCCCAGGGCCTGGGTGCGTGAGAGGACCTCGGACAGCTCCGGCCCCTGCACCAGCAGGGCATTGATCAGGTAATAGGTGTTGCGCTCCGGATCCAGGGTGAGCCGCGACTGGTCGGCGATGTCGCCAGCCAGGCCCCTGGCTTCTTCGATCAGGTCGGCATGCTCGCGCAGGCTGGATTCGATGCTGCGCCCGCTGGCGCCGCTGGCGAGTTCGCCGGCGCGGTCGCGCAGGCTGGCCCAACGCGCGGCCACCGCGTCATGCAATTCGACGGCGTCCATCGCGCGCAGGTCCGTTTGCAGTTGGGCACCGGCCGATTGCAGCGCCGGGCGCTGCGTGGCATCGCCGGCAAGTACGCGATCGGCCAGGTTGCGATGCCGCTGCAAGTCCTGGCCAATGCGCAGCAGGGGCAGGGCCGCCTGCAGGCCATCGCGTTCCTGCCGCGCGAAGGAGACGCCCTCGGCATTGACCGTGGACAGCAGGGTCCAGGTCACCACCAGGAAGGGAATCGAGAAAATGGCAGCGAGCAGCGCCAGCTTCTGCCAGATCTTCAGGTTCTTCATATGCCCCCAATGCGTGGATTCGGATCGGCCGCGCCCTGCGCATTCGGGGGGAAATGGCCGGGCGCTCCATGCTGACCTGCGCATTCTCGCAAGTCCGTGAGCTTGGACACGGATCGTCCCATGCGCCGGCGCATTCGGGGGCGCACTTGTGCCGCGGCGCCGTGACATCCACAAGCGCTGGGGGTATCGCCGGGATTCACCCCCGACTCACGCAATGCCGTGCCGCGGCAACTAGACTGGGGCGCGTCCCGCGTGAAGGAATGCCCGTGCTCGAAACCCTCCTGTTCGCCATGGCGGCCGCCGCGCCAGGCGCCGTCGTTGCCAACCAGCCCGTTGCCGCGCTCGACCTGCCGCGCTATTCCGGGCGGTGGCATGAGGTCGCGCACTTGCCGATGTTCTTCCAGCGGCAGTGCGTGGGCGACGTCACCGCGACCTACACGCGCCAGGCCGACGGCAACATCGAAGTCCGCAATGCCTGTCGCACCCGATCGGGCGCGATGGACGAATCAGTCGGCGTCGCCAGGCCGGTACCAGGCCAGGCCGGGGCGCTGAAGGTGCGCTTCGCGCCGGCCTGGCTCGGCTGGGTTCCCGGCATCTGGGCCGATTACTGGGTCATCGAGCTCGATCCCGAGTACCGCTGGGCCGTCGTGGGCAGTCCATCGCGGAAGTACCTGTGGGTGCTCTCGCGCACACCGGCGATGGCCCGCGTCGTGTTCGATGGCATCCGTACCCGCGCCGCCGAGCGCGGCTATCCGGTGGACAAGCTGGTGATGATGGGCGGCCTGCTCGACGGTGCGGCGCCCACGATTCCGCCGGCGCGTACCGCGCGCTGAACCGCGCCTGCTCGTTCCCGCGCTCGGCACGACGCAAGCCAAGCCATTCCAAGCCATGCGCGCTAGCATGTTGCACGACGCGCACCGGCGTGGCCGATGCAATCAAGGACGATCCATGGCAGCAATTCGCCCGGCGGCCGCACCCAGCGCGCTGTTGGGCCCGCCGTCCTGCACGCTGCAGGTCCTGCTGTCCCTGCTGCTCCTGTCCGTTGCGGGCCTGGCGTCGGCGCAAGCCGGGCCGCCGCTGATCACCAACGATCCGGACACCCCCGGCGACGGGCACTGGGAAATCAATCTGGCCGTCACCGGTCAACGTGACTCGGGCGACTGGAACCTCGGCGCGCCGGACCTCGACATCAATTACGGCCTGGGCGAACGCCTCCAGCTCTCGATGCACCTGGCCTGGGCGCAGCTGGGCGAGGCGGGCGAGGCCTGGCGATCCGGCGCAAGCCCGGTCGAGTTCGCGGTGCGCTGGCGAATCATCGACGAAGCGACGCATGGTGTCTCCGTGGCGATCCAGCCGCATTGGGCGACATCGTTCTCCCCGGCGGCGGAGCGCAAGGAACTGGCGCCGGCGGGCGACGAATTTTCCCTGCCGGTGCAGGTGTCGCGGCACCTGGGCAAGTCGGTCGCCGGCATCGAAGTCGGGCGAAACATCCTGCAGGACGCGCCGGACGAATGGCAGGCCGGCGTGTTCTGGTCGCGCGAATGTGCGCGGCGCCTGCAGTGCCTGGCCGAGCTCAATACCGTCTGGGCACCTGGGGACGGGCCCGACACCATCGCCGGCCTGGGGCTGCGGCGCGAGCTGGGCGAGCATGCGGTCCTGCTCGGCTCGCTCGGCCGCCGCCTGGCAGCCGGCCCCTCCTCCGGCGGCACGGTCTTCTATCTTGGCCTGCAACTGCTGCGCTAGTCTTCACCCAGCCACGCGGCCCGCCACCGCCGCCACCCACCCACCCAAGGATCCCGCATGTTTCCCGCACCCCGCCTGCTTGCCGTCGCCACCCTGATTACGCTCACCACGGCTGCCTGTGCCTCGCACGAGGTGCATGCCGTCGCGCCCGCCGGCTGGTCCGTGCAGGCCACCCAGGCCGTGGGCGGCGAGGGCCGCTGGGACCTGCTGGCGGCCGACAAGGGCCGGGTCTACCTCAGCCGCAGCGATCACATGGACGTGGTGGATGGCGCGACCGGCAAACTGGTCGGCAGCCTGGCCGGCACCGATGGCATCCATGGCATCGCGCTGGCCCCGTCGCTCGGCCGGGGCTGGACGACCAATGGCAAGTCCGCGTCACTGACCGAATTCGACCTCGCCACGCTCAAGCGCGTGCGCGACCTGCCGGTGTCGGGCCAGTCGCCGGACGCGATCGTCTTCGATCCAGCCTCGGGCCGCATCTTCAGTTTCAATGCGCGCAGCAACAATGTCTCGGTGCTGGACCCGGACAGCGGCAAGGAGCTGGCGGTGATCGGCTTCGAAGGCAATCCCGAATTGCCGGCGGTGGACGGCAAGGGCCACCTGTTCGTCAACATCGAGGACAAGGCGCAGCTGGTGGAAATCGATACGCGGGCGATGAAGACCAGCCAGACGTGGGCGCTGGCTGGTTGCGAGGGTCCGACGGGACTGGCGCTGGACGTGGCGCACGCGCGCCTGTTCTCGGCCTGCGACAACGGCGTCATGGCGGTGACCGATGCAGGCAGCGGACGCCAGGTCGCGCTGGTGCCGATCGGCGAGGGCCCCGACGGGGCCGCCTTCGACCCGACATCGCAAGACGCCTTCAGCCCGAACGGCAAGTCGGGGACGCTGAGCGTGGTGCACGAGGATGATCCGGAACACTTCCACGTGACGCAAACGGTCGCGACGGCCAGGAGCGCGCGCACGATCGCCATGGACTCGACCACGCACCGCCTGTACCTGCCGAGCGCCAGTTTCGGCCCGAAGCCCGCCGATGAAAAGCAGCGGGCGCCGATGCTTCCGGGGAGCTTCGCGCTGGTGGTCGTGGCGCAATAAAGACCATGCCTGCGATCCTGTCCGTCCGCCAGCTGACCAAGACCTACGCGTCCGGATTCCAGGCGCTGAAGGCCGTGGACCTCGAGGTGCGCCACGGAGAGATCTTCGCCCTGCTCGGCCCGAATGGCGCCGGCAAGACCACGCTGATCAACATCATCTGCGGCATCGTCAATGCCAGCTCCGGCACCGTGGAAGTGGACGGGCACGACATCCGCGGCGGCTTCCGCGCGACGCGGTCCCTGATTGGCCTCGTCCCGCAGGAACTGTCGACGGATGCATTCGAGACGGTGTGGGCGACGGTGAAGTTCAGCCGCGGGCTGTTCGGCAAGCCGCGCGACGATGCGCACCTGGAAAAGGTGCTGCGAGCGCTGTCGCTCTGGGACAAGAAGGACAGCAAGATCATGACGCTGTCCGGCGGCATGAAGCGCCGCGTGCTGATCGCCAAGGCCCTGTCGCACGAGCCGCGCCTGCTGTTCCTGGACGAGCCGACCGCCGGCGTGGACGTGGAGCTGCGCCGCGACATGTGGCAGATGGTGCGCGAGCTGCGCGAGAGCGGCGTCACCATCATCCTGACCACGCACTACATCGAGGAAGCCGAGGAGATGGCCGACCGGATCGGCGTGATCCGCAAGGGAGAGCTGATCCTGGTCGAGGACAAGGCCGTGCTGATGCGCAAGCTGGGCAAGAAGCAGCTGGCGCTGAGCCTGCACGACGGCCTGCCCGCCGTCCCCCCCACGCTCGCCGACCTGCCGCTCGAACTGTCGGCCGATGGCCACTCGCTGGTGTACACCTTCGATGCACAGGCCGAGGACAGCGGCATCGCGCCACTGCTGCAGCGGCTGCACGACGCCGGCATCGTGTTCAAGGACCTGCATTCGTCGGAGAGTTCGCTCGAGGACATCTTCGTCGGGCTGGTGCATTCGGGCGAGCCGGCCGCGGCGCCGCCCAGCGTCGCCGCCGCCGCGCGCCACGGAGCCGGCGCGTGAATTGGCATGCGGTCAGGGCCATCTATCGCTTCGAGATGGCGCGCACTTTCCGCACCATCACCCAGTCCATCGCCTCGCCGGTGTTGTCCACGTCCCTGTATTTCGTGGTGTTCGGCGCAGCGATCGGATCGCGCATGGGCGCGGTGGACGGCATCAGCTACGGCGCCTTCATCATCCCCGGCCTGGTGATGCTGTCCCAGCTCAACGAGAGCATCTCCAACGCCAGCTTCGGCATCTACATGCCCAAGTGGGCTGGCACCATCTACGAGCTGCTGTCGGCGCCGGTGTCGGCGGTGGAGGTGGTGCTTGGGTATGTCGGGGCGGCCGCATCCAAGTCGGTGATGCTTGGCGTCCTGATCCTGCTGACCGCGCGGCTGTTCGTGCCCTACGAGATCGCGCATCCGGTCTGGATGGTGGCCTTCCTGCTGCTGACCGCCATCACCTTCAGCCTGTTCGGTTTCATCATCGGCCTGTGGGCGGACGACTTCCAGAAACTGCAGGTCATCCCGTTGATGATCGTCACGCCGCTGACCTTCCTGGGCGGCGCGTTCTACTCGATCTCGATGCTGCCGCCGGTGTGGCAGAAGATCACGCTGTTCAACCCGGTGGTCTATCTGATCAGCGGTTTCCGCTGGAGTTTCTACGGCATCGCCGACGTCAACATGGGCATCAGCGTGGCGGCGATCCTGGGGTTCCTCGCGCTGTGCCTGCTGGTCGTCTGGTGGATCTTCCGCACCGGCTGGCGCCTCAAGGTCTGATCAGCGCAAGACGCGGCCGGGCAGCGGGCGGAGCGTCGAAGTCAGCTTCCAGGTCCCGCGGCGCCGGCTTCCAGCAGGCCGCACAGGCTGGCGTCGTCCATGGCCTTGCCGTACAGCCAGCCCTGCATGTGGCGCACCCCGAGCGCCAGCAGCGCGTCCTGCTGCGCCAGCCGTTCCACGCCCTCCGCGATCACGTCCATGCCGAGCGATGCGGCCAGGCCGACCACGGCGCGCACGATGGCCGTGTCGGCCACCGACCCGGGGATGCCTTCGACGAAGCTGCGGTCGATCTTCAGCACGTCCACCGGCAAGCGCTTCAGGTAGACCAGCGAGGCATAGCCGGTGCCGAAATCGTCGATCGCCACGCTGACGCCGATGCGCTTGAGCTGCTGCAGCATCTCCAGCGCGTGGTCGATGTCGCGCATCAGCGTGGTTTCGGTGATCTCCAGGCACAGCCGTGACGGGGCAAGCCCCGACTCGGCCAGGGCGGCGGCAACGTCTTCCGCCAGGCCGCTCTCGTCGAACTGCCGGGTCGAGACGTTGACCCGGACCGTGGGCAGGCTGCCATCGGGCTGCCGCGGCCAGTGCACGGCATCGCGGCAGGCCTGGCCGAGCACCCATCGCCCGACCGGCAGCATCAGTCCGGAGGACTCGACCACGCCGATGAAATCAGCGGCGGCCACCAGGCGATCGCCGTCGCGCCAGCGCAGCAGCGATTCGGCGGCGACCCAGGCCCGTTGCCCGGCGTCGTACTCGGGCTGGTAGTGCACCTCGAAGCGTCCTTCGGCAAAGGCGTCGCGCAGGGCGCGCTCGAAGCGCAGCGTCTCCACCAGCGCATCGTGGTGTTCGGGGTCGAACACTTCATACCCGAACTTGTCCCCGGCGCGGGCGTGCTCGGCCGCTTCCTCGGCCTGGCGCATCAGCACGCGGGCATCGAAGCCCTCACCGACCGTCGCGAAGGCAATGCCTGCGGTCGCGCTCGGATCGACCTCGGCATGGTCCCATTCGACCGCACGTATCGCCGCCAGCGCGCGCTCGGCCAGGCGTACCGCGCTGCGCTGCCTCGCATCACGCGCGAGCAGGAAGGCGAAGCCGTTGGCGCGGACCCGCGCAAGCTCGATGGATTCGCTGGTCAACAGGACCAGGCTCTGACCCAGGCGGGCCATCACTTCTTCCACGGTCGGCGCATTCGCGGACCAGGCCACGCCGCCGGTGGCATCGACGAACACGTGCACCACCGCCAGCGTCTCGCCGTTGCCGCGCATCGGCGCCAGGCGCTGGCGGGCGAGCTCGACCAGGTAGTCGCGGTTTCCCAGTCCGGTGCTGCCGTCATGCAGGCGCAGGTGCTCGACTTCGCCCTCCGCGCGGCGGCGGCGGGAAATCTCGTAGGCCATGGCGACGTAGTCGCCCATGCTGGCGGCGAAGGTGATCTCCTCCCGCGTCCACTTGCGCAGGTGGTTGATGCTTTCGTGGCAGATGACGCCCTGCAATTCGCCATCGACGTACGCGGGGGCGTCGAGCAGGGCGCGGATGTGATGGCGCTGGAGGTAGTCCCGCAAGGCAGTGCTGCCCAGGCCAAAGTCCGGATCCTCGTCGACCTCGAAAGTCTCGAACGTGCGCACGTCGCTCAGCGCGCGGATGTACGCCGCATCGTCCAGGGTCATCGCGTCGCCGCCGCTCGGCTCGCCTTCGGGACTGCCCTCGCCGGAGGCGTGCAGAAGCCTCAGCCGGCCGTCCTCGTGTTGCCAGACGCTGACGCGCTCGACCTGCAAGGCCGCGGCCGCCGCATCGCAGATGGCTGAAATCGCCGTCTCGAAAGTGCACTGCGGGTGCCAGACCGCACGGGTGAGCTCGACCAGGGTGCGGGTGAAGCGTTCACTTGACGTGGGCGCCGCAAGGGCGGGCAGGTCGATCGGCTTGAGCTTGACCAGTGGCATGCGGGCGCCCTCCCAACCGGGCGGCATGACTCTAGCAGAAGATGGTTCCGCGGACCATGTCCGGGCCGCCGTGCGCCAGGCGGGCCCGCAACCCACGCGGGCAGTGCCCGCCGGCGTCCTGCAGCTTCTGTGCGAACAGCTCGCCCTCGGAGCGCATCGGATCGATCTGCGCGAGCAGGATCGTCGCCGGCGCAAGGTCGGACAGGTTCGGATGCTTGATCAGCGCAATACGCGGATCTGCGGCCTGCTCGGGCGAGCGGAAGGCGTAACGCACGAACCATTGCATGGCGGCCTTGCCGAGCGGCTTGGCGTCCGCGTTCTTTGGCCGCCATGTTGCCAGCGCGTGCAGGCCCTTCGCGCGCGTGGCTTCGCTGCGGGCTTTTGCGCCGAGTCAGCTGCGAGTGGGGTTGGCCTCGCTTCGCTCGCCTCGAGCCGCTGTCGTACCATGCCCGCAACAGGAGAATTGCATGTCTATCGTCCGCACCGACCTCCCCCTCGCCCCCGGCGCAGCCATCCCCACGCTCGGCTTCGGCACCTGGCAGATCCCCGACGGCGCGCCAGCCTACGACGCCACCGCGGCCGCGCTGCGCGCAGGCTACCGGCATGTCGACAGCGCGCGCGCGTACGGAAACGAGGCCAGCGTCGGCCGCGCGGTGCGCGACAGCGGCCTTCCGCGCGACGAGGTGTTCGTCACCTCCAAGCTGCCGGCCGAGATCAAGGACCAGCGCAAGGTGGCCGCGAGTTTCGAGGAGACCATGCGGCTGCTTGCACTCGACTACGTGGATCTCTACCTGATCCACGCGCCCTGGCCCTGGAGCGAGATCGGCAAGGATTGCACCGCGCAGAACAAATTGGTCTGGGCGGAACTCGAGGCGATCCACGCGACCGGCCGCGCGCGGGCGATCGGCGTGTCGAACTTCAGCGTCACGGACCTGCAGGCGATCCTGGATGGCTGCACGGTCGTGCCGATGGTCAACCAGATCCGCTGGTTCGTCGGGCACACGCAGCCGGACGTGGTCGGGTTCTGCAAGCAGCATGGCATCGTGGTGGAGGCGTACTCGCCGCTGGCCACCGGCCGATTGTTGGGCGACACGCGCCTGGCCGCGGTCGCCGCGCGCTACGGCAAGTCGGTGGCCCAGGTGTGCATTCGCTATGCGCTGCAGCACGGGCTGGTGGCGCTGCCGAAGTCCACGCACCCCGCGCGCATCGTCGAAAACGCCGACATGGATTTCGTCATCGGCGACGCGGACATGGCCTTGCTGGACGGGCTCGAAGGCGCGCGCTAGACCGGCTCGCCGACTGGAAACCGTCCGCCGGCCCTCGCGCCGCCGTCTGCAACTGCGGCACCCGCGCCACCGTCGTGGCGCTAGCCCGCCAGCAGGTACGCGCGGATACGATCCGGATCGGAGCCCACGGCGCGGACGGCGTGCCGCAGCGCGTCCACCGTGCAGCCCAGCATCATGGCCCAGGCACTTTCTTCCGCGGCGTCGCCCAGCGACACCTCGAAGACTTCGCGGGTGCTCGCCGTTGGAATCAGTTCCGCATCGATGGTCAAGGCCCTGCCCCGGCTTGTCGTGGGCGCAGCGTAGTCCGCTTCGCGGTGGGCGGCCACGGGCAGATGGACTAGGCGGGTTGGACTACGCCCCGGCACAGGCCGTCGCGAGCGACGATCACAAGCCGCGATTCAACCAGCGTGCGACGCAACCTGTCCGCCGCGAAGGGGATCAGGACGATCGCTGGCATATGCCCCGAAGTTCGCCCGGCGCCAATCCTCTGTCCCGATGGCTGGCGCTTCGCGCCTCAGTCGTCGTCGCGGTCGCGCAGTTGCCGCGCGGACAGGTAGCTGTCCATTTCCGCCATGTTCCGGAACACATCCAGGCCAGGAAGCGCCTTGATGATCTCGAACACTTCCTCGATCTGCGGCTGCATGTTGACGAAGGCCAGCTGGCCGCCGCTTTCCTTCATCCGGTTCCGCGCGATCCCGAACACGCGAATGCCGGCGCTGCTGATGAACTTCAGCCCGGCCAGGTCGAAGACCAGATGCCGCAGCTTGCCGTCCATCACCGGCAGCAGCTCGCGCTCCAGCTCGGGCGCGGTGGCCGTATCCAGGCTGCCGATCAGTTCCACGGTGGCCATGTGCTGCCGCGCGAGGTCGAGGTCACGCCTGATCTTGATTTCCAGCGACATGGTTGCTGCTCCGTGAAAGTGGGCCGGGTTAGTTCGTCGGTGTTGGGACAAGCCGCTTGCCGAGCCGGAGGACATTCTGGTCGCCTTCGCGGGCATAAGCCATCTCGTCGAGGTAGTGGCGAGCCATGTGGATGCCCCAGCCACCCTCGCCCCGCAGTTCTTCCCCGGCGTCGGCCCGCGGCGTCTCTACCGCGGTCGGATCGAAGGCCGGCCCGCTGTCGCGCAACTCGATCGTCAGCGCATCGAGCGTGCAGGCGAGCGTCACCTCGAACTGTTCGTGCTGCCGGCGGGCATAGGCATGGTTGACGATGTTGGAGGCGAACTCCTCCAGCGCCACCGCCAGGCCGAACAGGGTCTTCTCGTCGATGCCCTGCTCGCGGCCGAACGCCTGCAGGCGCCCGACCGCCTGCATCACGTTCTCCGGCAGGGCCTGCAGCGTCATCCGCACATCGGCAGGCAGCGCCGCGCCGGCGGCGAATGCCATGCCGGGCCGCAACACCAGGATGGCGATGTCGTCCGACTGCGTGGCCGTACCCGCGAACTCGCGCACCGATTGCAGCAGGCCGCGGCTGGCGACCTCCGCCGCGGCGCCGCTATGGGTCGCCAGGGCATCCAGCAGGCGCGCGTTGCCGAAGCATTCGTCGTCCTCGTTGAACGCCTCGTTGACGCCGTCGGTGTACAGCACCAGCGAATCCCCCGGCTGCAGCACCAGCTCGGTGCGCGGAAACACCAGTCCTGCGTCGAATCCCAGGGCGACCCCGGCCTTGCTGATCGCCCAGGCCGGCGCACTTCCCTTGCGCAGCAGCACCGGCCGGTTGTGCCCCGCGTTGGACATGACGATGCGCCCGGTCGCCGGCTCGTACACCGCGCACACCATGGTCACGAACATGCAGGACGGATTGTCCGCGGACAGCTCGTCGTTGAGCTGCGCCAGGATGATCTCGGGCTCGGCGCAGTGGCGACCGAGCAGGCGCACCAGGCTGCTGGTGCGGACCATGAACAACGACGCGGGGATGCCCTTGCCGGACACATCGCCGACCAGGATCAACAGTCGTCCGGAGCCCACCGGGAAGGCGCTGTACAAATCGCCGCCGACCTCTCGCGCCGGCTCCATCGCGCCGGCCAGCTCCACGCCGAACTCGGTCTCGATGGCGGAGAAGTCGTGCGGGATCATGCCCATCTGGATTTCGCGCGCCACCCGCAGGTCGGCTGCCATCAGTTCCTTTACCGCGTCGCTGTAGGCCTTGGCCTTGAGCTGGGCGCGAACGCGCGCCTTCACCTCGATCAGGTCGAATGGTTTGGTGACGTAGTCATTGGCGCCGGCCTCGAAGCCGAGCGACTTGTGCTGCACGTCCTCCAGCGAGGACAGGAAGATGACCGGTACCTCCGCCGTCTCGGGCAGCGAGCGCAGGCGGCGGCAGACTTCATAGCCGTCCATGCCCGGCATCATGATGTCGAGCAGCACCAGGTCTGGCGGCGTGCGCGCGGCAGCCGCCAGCGCGGCCTCGCCGCTCAGCGCCAGGCTGAGCTTGCATTCGCCGCGCAGGCCTTCGACCAGGATGTCGAGATTGGCCTTGGCATCGTCGACCAGCAGCACTCGGCAGTCGCTGAGCAGCTTCAAGCGCCGGCCCCCGGCGTGCCGCCCGCTGGCGCCGCCTGCTGCAGCTGCGCTTCGGCCTCGGCGAAGGCATAGTCCTGCACGCGTTGTTCGAACAGCGCGAACGCATCCCCCGGGAACAACGCCACGAACAGGCCGCGGTGGGCCTGGAGGCAGTCCGATGCCGCCGCGTCGCATTGCGCCAGGTGCTGGCGCATCTGCGCGATCACGGTCGCCAACACGGCGGGATCGGCGCTGGCGGCCGCGGTTTCCGTCACGCGCTCCTGGCCACCAAGCGCCAGCCGCAAGCGCTCGACGAAGGGACTGAATACGGCGTCGAACTGCCGCCGCAACGCATCCAGCTGCGCGGGCTTGGCATGCTCGCGCAACGCGGCCTCGAGCTGGGCGGCGGCGGCCTGCACGGTGCGCGCGCCCAGGTTGGCAGCAACGCCACGCAGCGCATGCACGCTACGCTCGGCCGCGTCGCGCTCGCCGGCTTGCAGCTGCGCGGCGATCTGCGAGGCGGCAAGGCCTTGCTCGCCGGCAAACTGGCGCAACAGCTTCAGGTAAAGCGTGCGGTTGCCGGCCACGCGCGCCAGGCCGTCCGCGGTATCCAGGCCGTCCACCTGCGGCAGCCCGATGCTGCCTGGATTGCCTGCGGTCCGCCGGAAATGGCGGCCCACTGCTTCGTACAGGGCGTCGGGATCGATCGGCTTGGACACGTGGTCGACCATGCCAGCCGCGCGGCAACGCTGCTTTTCCTCCAGCGTGGCGTGCGCGGTCATCGCGATGATCGGCAGCCCGGCACTGCGCGGGTCCGCGCGCAGCATGGCCGTCGCCTGGTAACCGTCGAGTTCGGGCATCTGCAGGTCCATCAGCACCAGGTCGAACGCGCCGGGGTCGGCGAGCACCCTTGCCACGGCGAGGCGCCCATTGTCGGCCACGGTCATGACAGCGCCCACGCCTTGCAGCAGTTCGACCGCAATCTGCTGGTTGATTTCCTTGTCTTCGGCCAACAGGATGCGCACCCCGGCCAGGCGCGCGCGATGCTGTTCGCTCGACGTGGCCTGGATGACGTCCTCGACGGCGGGTGCAAACAATGTGACCAGCGTATCCACCAGCGTGGATTGCGTCACCGGCTTGACCAGGAACCCGTCGATGCCGATCCGCTCGGCCTGCTCGCGCACTTCCTCGCGGCCGAACGCGGTCACCATCACGATCGCCGGCGGCTGGCGCAGTGCGTTGTCGTGCTTGATGCGCCGGGTCGCTTCCAGCCCGTCCATGCCCGGCATGCGCCAGTCCATGAAGACCAGGTCGTAGGGCGTGTCGGCGTCGCCCTGGCGCACGGCTTCGACTGCCTCCGCACCGGAACTGACCATGTCCACCTGCCCGGTCACGCCCTTCAATGCGTCCGAGAGGATTTCGCGTGCCGCGGCGTTGTCGTCGGCCACCAGCACGCGCAACCCGGGCAGCCGCGCCGGCAGGATGCGCGGCTGGACTTCGCGCCCCAGCCCCAGCCATGCCGTGAAGAAGAACGTGCTGCCCACGCCGGGCGCGCTTTCGCTCCAGATATGCCCGCCCATCAATTCCACCAGGCGCAGGCTGATGGTCAGGCCCAGCCCGGTGCCGCCATGCTTGCGCGTGGTGGACATGTCTGCCTGGGTGAAGGCCTGGAACAGTTTTGCCGATTGCTCCGGCGTCATGCCGATGCCGGTGTCGGCGACCGAGAATTTCAGCTGGACCTTGTCGCCCGTGCGCCCGAGCAGTTCGATCCGGAGGCGGATCTCGCCGGCTTCGGTGAACTTCACCGCGTTGCTGACCAGGTTGGTCAGCACCTGTCCCAGCCGCATCGGGTCGCCGCGCAATTGCTGCGGAATGTCCGACGACACGTAGGCAAGGAATTCAAGGCCCTTGTCATGCGCCTGCTGCGCGGTAAGCACGGTCACCGAGCCGAGCACGTCGTCCATGCGGAAATCGGTGGACTCCAGGTCCAGCTTGCCTGCCTCGATCTTGGAGAAGTCCAGGATGTCGTTGATGATGCCTAACAGCGACGTACCGGCGTTGTGCACCTTGCTGACGTAGTCGCGCTGCTTGGCGTTGAGCGTGGTCTTCAGCGCCAGGTGCGACAGGCCGATGATGGCGTTCATCGGGGTGCGGATCTCGTGGCTCATGTTGGCCAGGAACATCGACTTCATGCTGGTCGCTTCCTCGGCCCGCGCCTTGGCCTGTTCCAGCGCCACCTGTTGCTCGAGCAGGCGCACGTTGCGTTGCAGGATGTTGAGCGACATGGCGGCACTGGGCAGGAGCTCCTCGAGCAGCGCCGCTTCGCTTGCGCCCAGGTCGCGGAACGAGGCGAACTCGAACACTCCCAGGATGGCGTCCAGCGAGGTCAGCGGCCAGGCGCTGGCCTGCACCGGCGCGGCACGGCCGGTGGCCGAGGAGATCGCCAGGTAATCGGGCGGCAACGCGGCCAGCCGTACCGGCTTGCGGTCCAGGGCGCATTGCCCGACCAGGCCTTCGCCCGGGGCAATGCTGCCGGCGTGCTCGCTGCCCGAGGCCAAGCCGTAGCTTGCGATGCGCTGCAGGCGGCCGCTGGCTTCGTCCATCACGTAGAAGGCGGCGACGCCGCCGCCCAGCAGGGGAACGAGCCCGGACACCATCGACTGGCCGAATTGCGCCAGGGTGTCGGCCTGTTGCAGCCCGCCGCTCAGCGTGGCCGCGTTGGCCTTGACCCAGCGCTGGTCGTTCATGGTCGCGGCGGCTTCCTTCAACACGCTGATCGAGCGTGCGAGGGCACCGATTTCATCGCCGGACTGCACGAACGGCACGGGCCGGTCGAACTCGCCCTGCGCGATGCGCTCGACCGTTTCCTGCAAGCCGCGCACGGGGTGGACGATGCGGCGGTAGGTGAGCCATCCCAGCAGCGCGGTCAGTGCCAGGGCGATGGCCGTGGCGGTGGCGATCCGCGTGCGCGACTCGGCGATCGCGGTCACGACGTTGGTGCCGGTTCCCACCGCCAGCGCCTCGTTGTGCTTGGTCCATGCGGTGGTGGAATTGTTGAAGCGCAAGCCCATCCCCGCCAGCGACCCGGCCAGCAAGACGCGCGCATCTTCCGCCCTGCCGGTGCGGTTGAGCTCCATCGCCTGTTCGGCCCCGCGCGTCCATTCCTGGCCCAGGCGGCGGAAATCCTCCAGCAGCCGGCGGTCCTGCGCATCGGACACGTAGTGGTCGGCATACAAGGCCAGAAGCCGCTCGGACTCGGTCGTCCCGGCGCGGAAGTCGGCCTCGAACTGCACCTGCCGGGACGGGTCGGCGCTCAGCAGGTGGTTGCGCAGTATGATGCGCTGGTTGGAATAGCTGCGATCGATCGCGGCCAGCGTCACCAGGCTGCCGATCTGGTTTTCCACCACGAACTGGCTGCGCGCCTTGATCCCGGCCAGTTGCACGCCGGTGAACCATCCCAGGCCCAGTAACGCGACGACGGGGATGGCCAGGAGGATCAGCAAGCGTCTTGCGATGGTCATGGCGGCCCAGCTCATGCTGCCGAAGCGATTGCTTCCCGGCCATCGTCGCCGTCGGGGCCAAGGATGTAAAGCAAGCAGGCAGCGGCGTCGTGACCTGCCCGGGGAACGGCAGCGCAGTGCCGCTGGTCAGCAGGTCTTGCCGGGCCTCGGCAAGCCGCCAGCGATGTCTGCGCCAATGCGGAGTGAAACATCCGCCTCAGCTGAGTAGGGTCGTGAGTACCGACGGGTGCAGCGACCAACCGAGCAGGCCCGCAATCCCCATGACCACCCCTCCGGCCGTTGGAACCAACGCGACCAGGAACAACCATCGCTTGTGCGTCAACGCCGTCAGGGCAAGCATGGAAACAGCAATGGCCAGCAGCGCATCGGACAAGTCGAACTGGTCGTCATGGAGGTTCAGGGCGTCATAGGTTTTCTGATCGTCCTGCGCGCGGGCGAGGACCGCCCGCTTCTTGTCGGATTGCTCCTTGGCCAGCGCCGAGTAACGCGCGATGGCCTGGGCATACGCGGCCTGCCGTTCGCCGGGATGGTCCGGAGCAACCAGTTGCAATTGCACCCGTGTTGCATCGGCCAACTCCTCACGCAAATTGCGCGCCTGGTAGTAGCCCCAATCGTCCACGCGGTCCGCCTGCGCCTGCTGCATCGCCTGGACGATGTTGTCGTCCTTGACTTTGCACACCGCCATGAAGGTCGCGAGGATCGCCACCGTCAGGGCCACCCACGTATTGAGCCGCGCGATCTGGCGGTCACTTGGCGGGGGCGGCTGCCCCTGCGCGTTTTCAACCGCTTCCATGGGATTCAGGTCCATGAATCATCGTCCAGGTTCCAGCGAATGCTTCCCTATTTCCCGGCATCCCGTTGCTGCGTGACGGCCTCGTTGCCAGGGTCCTGGGAAACCTTTCGATCCACGAGTTCTTCAATCAGCTTCTGCAAGAATGCGTCCTGCGCTGCCAGGTGCTCCTGGATCTGGATCGCTTCATGCAGCACAGCCTCCGCATCATTGTAGGTATCGATTGCGCGCCTGTCGGTCGCTACCCCGGCAATCTTTTGGCCCACCATGATGATCGAGAGCAAGACAAGCTGGATGAACGTCTGGGCAGTCCAGGCAACGAGAGGTGCGACGCCACCCTTGATGGCCTCGGGAAGGCTGACCAGCGCGAGTGCGGCAAAAATGTAGGCGCACCACATTGTCCCGACGCCCTCGGTAATCTTCTCGCCGAGGAAATTGTTGAACCGGACGATGGGCCCCGGTGCACGGTGGGCATGATCTGGGCGTTTTGGCGCATGTTTCTTGCGGTTCTCGATGTGGGGATGCGGCACATGCCGGTAAGGGATGCTGCCCCAACCGTGTTGCCCCGCGCTGGGCTTCCGCTCCGCGTCCGCAGCCCCGTCTGTCGTCTTTTCGGCCTCGTTCTCGCCGTACTCCATGCGTGTCGTCATGGTCGTCCCCCCAGTAAGATGCATCCAGACGTCGAATCGAAAGAACTGCACCGCCGGCCCTGCTTGCGCCTGTCGGTTTGCTTGCCAGGCGAGTGCGGCCCCGCTCTCCCGACATGCTATCGCAAGCTGGGCTGGCGGCGGCGACGGCTGTTCATGCCCTGGCCGCCATCACAGCGGGCAACCCGGGCATACTCAGCCGCACGCCTTTCCCATGCGACCTCGCCAGGCGCCCAGGCCCGACCTTTCCGCAGTCTGGGCGGAACCCGGAATCCGCGCCGCTCGGCCGGATCGGCCTGGTCGGATGGATGGAGACAGTGCGAAACCCGTTGGAACCCCGTATCCCCGGGTTCGTGCGGCGCAGATTTGCCCTGGCTTGGCGGAGCGCATGATGCAGAATAAGCCCGTTTTTTTCGATCCGACGGGTCGTCGCGCGAGTCATCTGTCGCGGGTCCGGCTGGCGGTGGCGATGGTCAGCACCCTGCTGGTCGCCGTGTTCGTCGCCAGCCTGCTCATCTCCACGCGCATGAGCACACTGTTGCTCTCCAACGAGCATTCCAGGCATCCGCTGTCCAGGATCACCACGGTGCCGTCGAGCGTGCAGCCGCTGGTCACGGAACTTCGCGCCCGGCTTCGGGACGCGCCGCGCGCGATCCACATGCACGGGGGCCACGTGGGCGCCTCGCGGGCGCTGCCGATTGCCATGGCCAGGCCGGTGGGCAGGCCGGTGTCCATCGGGTTCTATGTCAACTGGGACGACGCCAGCTACGCCTCGCTGCGGCGTGAGTTGCCCCACCTGGACTGGGTCGTGCCGTCGTGGCTGAGCCTGCAGGGCCCGGGCATGGCGCTCCGCATCGATCTGGATTCCAGGTCGCTGGAGCTCATCCGGCGCGACAAGCCGACCGTCGCGATCCTGCCGATGCTGCAGAACGCGGTGGATGGCAACTGGGATGGCGCCGGCCTTGCGCGCCTGTTGGCCGATCCCGCCGCGCGCCAGGCCCGCATCGCGCAGCTTTGCAGCTTCCTGGACAGCCACAAGCTGCAGGGTGTCACGGTGGATTTCGAGACTGTCCCGCCGGCTGCGCAGAAGGACCTGCAGGCGTTCCTCGGTGAACTGTCCCGCGCCTTCGCTGCGCACGGCTGGGTGATCGTGCTTGCCGTGCCCTTCGACGATCCGGACTGGGATTACGCGGCGTATTCCAGGCTCGTGGACTTCGAAATGCTGATGGCCTACGACCAGCATTGGTCCGAGGCCGCGGCCGGCAGCATCGCCGCGCAGTCCTGGTTCGAGGACACGCTCGACAAGCGGATGAAGACGCTGGATCCCGACCGGGTCATCGTCGCGATAGGGGCCTATGGCTATGACTGGAGCAAGGGCAAGGCCGCCGAGGACGTGACCTTCCAGGAAGCCATGGGCATCGCGAGGGACTCGGAAACGGACATCGTCTTCGACCCGGCGACGCAAAACCCGCACCTCGCCTATGAAGAGGACGATGCGCTCCACCAGGTCTGGTTCCTCGACGGCGTGACCGCGTTCAACCAGGTCCACGCCGCGGACGTGTACCAGCCCTATGGATATGCCGTCTGGCGCCTGGGGTCGGAGGACCCGACGCTCTGGTCGGTCATGGGGCGCGCGTATGGCGCGGCGGCGCCGGAGGGCCTGCGCAGCATCGGCAGCGGGCAGGACGTGGACGTCGAAGGCAAGGGCGAAATCCTGCAGGTCACTTCGACTCCCGAAACCGGGGCGCGCACGCTGGAACTCGACAAGGGCAGTGGCGACATCGACGAAGAGACCTATACCAGGCTGCCGCAGTCCTACGTCGTCCAGCGCTACGGCGCGGTGCCGGGCAAGATTGCGCTGACCTTCGACGACGGACCGGATCCAACCTGGACGCCGGCAATCCTGGACATCCTCAAGGCACGCCACGCCCCCGCGACGTTCTTCATCGTCGGCGAGGGCGCGCAGGCGAGCCCTGGCCTGGTGCAACGCATGGTCGATGAAGGCCACGACGTCGGCAACCATACCTACACGCACCCCAACCTCGGGGAGACGCCTGGACCGCTGGTGGAGCTGGAATTGAATGCCACGCAACGCCTGTTCCAGGCGTTGACGGGCCGCTCGCTCCGCCTGTTCCGCGCGCCGTTCTTCGGCGATGCCGAACCGACCACCGCCGATGAACTGGTTCCCATCGAGCTGGCGCAATCCATGGGCTACCTGTCGGTCGGCCTGCTCGTGGATCCAAACGACTGGCAACGACCCTCGTCGGACGTGATCGTGTCGCGAATCCTGTCGCAAGTCGGCGATCCCGATCCCGACAAGCGCGGCCAGATCGTGCTGCTGCACGATGGCGGCGGCGATCGCTCGCAGACGGTGGCGGCGTTGCCGAAACTCATCGACCGCTTGCGCGCCAGGGGCTACACGCTGGTCTCGGTGGCTCAACTGGCCGGGCTGAGTCGCGACCAGGCCATGCCGCCCCTGGGCCGCGCGACGTTTTCGCGGTACGCCGACCGGTCCGTCTTCTGGACGCTGGGGTCGGCCGGCCATCTCCTCCGTGCCTTGTTCCTGACCGCGATCTGGCTGGGACTGGCGCGGCTGGTGTTCCTCGGCGCGCTCGGATGGCTCAACTGGCGGCGGGACCGCAAGCGGGTCGCGCCGATCGTGCCGGCCGATCCCCCGCTGGTCTCGGTGCTCATCCCCGCCTACAACGAGGAACGGGTCATCGCCCGTTCGATCGCGCAGATCCTGAAAAGCGATTACGCGAACCTGGAAGTCATTGTCGTCGACGACGGGTCATCGGACGCCACGGCGCAAATCGTCACCACCTCCTTCGCCGACGAGCCGCGCGTCCAACTGCTGGTCATCCCCAATGGCGGCAAGGCCAATGCCGTCAACACGGCCCTGAGCCACGCGCGCGGCGATGTCGTCGTGGCCCTCGATGCCGATACCCATTTCGAGCCCACCACCATCTCCAGGCTCGTCCGCTGGTTCGCCGATCCGGCGGTCGGCGCCGTCGCCGGAAACGCCAAGGTCGGCAACCGCCTCAACGTCATCACGTACTGGCAGGCGCTGGAATACATCACCGCGCAGAACCTCGAGCGTCGCGCATTGGCCGCCTTGGGCGCCATCACCGTCGTCCCGGGCGCCGTCGGCGCCTGGCGACGCGATGCGCTCGATCGCCTGGGAGGGTTTCCCGGCGACACCCTGGCGGAGGACCAGGACCTGACCATCGCGATCCAGGCGGCCGGCTACGTGGTGCTGTTCGACGCCGACGCCATCGCCTGGACGGAGGCGCCGGACACGGTGCGCGGGCTCGCGCGACAACGGTTCCGCTGGGCCTATGGCACCTTGCAATGCCTGTGGAAGCACCGGGGAATGACATTCCGCCCTCGCTTCGGCGCGCTCGGGATGGTGGCCTTGCCGCAGGTGTGGCTGTTCCAGATCGTGTTTTCCGTCGTTTCGCCCCTGGTGGACCTGTTGCTGCTGTGGCAAGTCGTTGCCACCGGCCTGGACTATTTCGAGCATCGCGGGCAGTTCAACCCCGACAACCTGCTTGAAGTGGCGATGTTCTACGCGCTGTTCATGCTGGTGGATCTCGCGGCGTCGATGCTGGCATTCGCCATGGAAAAGAAGGAGGAGTGGAGCCTGCTGTGGTGGCTGGTCCTGCAGCGCTTCGGCTATCGGCAGTTGATGTATTACGTGGTCATCCGCTCGGTCTCCGCCGCACTGCGGGGACCGTCGGTTGGCTGGGGACGGCAGGAGCGCAAGGGCAGCCTCGCCTAGTTCCCGGCCGCCTACCTCCAGGCCATCGAGACGCCCTCCCCGCTTGCAGGTCTGTCGTGGCGCCGTGGCCCGCGTTCTGCATGGCCTATGACGTGACGGCGGCGGCCTGGCTTGCGTGGCTGCTGGGGCGTGGCGCCCTGACTGCACGGCCTTCATCCGCTGCCGCCATGTAACAGAACACCTCCTCGCCTACTTCCAGAAAATCGAGGCGCCGAATCCTGCCTGCAGATCGGGGCTCTGGCCGGTCAGCCCGCGGCGTGCATACATGTCCAACTGGACGCGACCGTACAGCAGCCAGGCCAGCCCCCCTCCGGCCACCGTGCTGGAGTTGCCGGCGCCGGCGATGCAGCCGAGTTCGACGTAGCCGCCCAGGTTTCCATGCACGGGAAAACCGAAATTGGACGACGCGGTCCACGTATTCGCGGCGCCGCTGTGATCGACGTTGACGTAGCCGGCCAGTGAACGGCCCGCCCCCAGGTCGCGGCCAAGCACGGCGCCCAGTGAATAAATCGGCGAGCCATTGGTAAAGGCCGCTGATCCCGTGTCGAGCGTGACAGCGGCGAGTATTCCCAGGGACAACTTGCTGGCCGGCAGCGGTTGCGCCCATTTCAGTCCGATCTTGCCATCGCCGGCGCCTTCGGCGCGCGATGACGCGCCTGCCGAGCTCGCGGCCAGGCGATTCCAGAGGGAACCACCCACCTGCAATTCCAGCGTTGAGGTCAGGCCCACGCGCAAGGTGGTGTCGGCCGTGTAGAACTTGCTGCGAGTTCCGCCGGCGTTGTCGTACTGGAGATCGGGCAGCCCTTGCTCCCAATCAAACGAGCCCGCTGGGAGCACTGCGGGCGAAAACGCAATCCCGGGCCGGTCAAAGGCTGGCGCGTCGGCCTGGGCCGCAGCGGGGAGCAGGCACAGCAGGACGATCACTGCCGCACTGCGGGCCGACAGCGAAATCCGCGCGAGTCGTATCCCCGGCATCACGGTCTCCCGGACTGAGTGGCTAGCCAGCGCCCACACCGGGCGCCGTGTCCATTTTGACATGTATCCATTCGAGCGCACGCCGCAACGCCCGCGCCGCGGATTTGTGTCTCTGGCCGCGGTTGGAGCGGCGCGCCAGGCCTCGGCGCGCTACACCTCGCGCACCATCCCCGGCTGCGACAGCACCACGTCAACGTGATAGAGATCGCGCAACTTGGCCGCCAGCACGTCGCGCGCGGGATCCTCGCCATGCACCAGCGCGACCGGGGGACGGTTCGGGATCGACGCGTACCATTCAAGCAAGGCTTGCTGGTCGGCGTGCGCGGAGAGGCCGCCGCAGGTGTGGATCTTCGCATTCACCGGGATGTCGACGCCAAACAGCTTGACGTGCTTCAAGCCATTCACCAGCAGGCGGCCGAGCGTGCCATCGGCCTGGTAGCCGACAAAGATCACGTGCGCCGCCGGATTGGCGAGGTTGTGCTGCAGGTGGTGCCGGATGCGGCCGCCGTTGGCCATGCCCGAGCCGGCGATGATGATCGCGCCACCGTGGATGTCATTAATCGCCTTGCTGTCGTCGCCCGTGGCGGAGATGCGCAGGTTCGGCAACTGGAACGGCTTGGTCCGACCGGCCCACACCTTCACGGCGTCGGGGTCGAAGAGGTCCTGATGCTGGTCGTACACGCCCATCACCTTCGCGGCCATCGGGCTGTCGATGAAGATCTGCCATTGGTCCAGGTGCCAGTCGACGAAATGTTCGGCGAACCAGTACAGCAATTCCTGGCTGCGGCCGACCGAGAATGCGGGAATCAGGACGTTGCCGCCGCTGGCATGCGCCTGCGCAAAGATGTCGCCGATCTCGGCTACCGTGGACAGGCGATCCTTGTGGTTTCGATCGCCGTAGGTCGACTCCATCAGCACCAGGTCGGTGGCGGGCGGCGGCGCGGGGTCGCGCAGGATCGGCGTTCCGTGTACCCCGATGTCGCCGGAGAAGAGCAGCGTCCTGGCACCCGGATTGGCCGCCGCGGCCACACCGGCTGCACCGGCTTCGACGGAGCGCACTTCCAGCGTAGCCGATCCGAGAATGTGGCCGGCCTCGTGCAGCCGCAGCTCCAGGCCCGGAAATATTTCGGCTGCCGTGTCATAGGCAAGCGGTCGCAGCAATTTCAGCACGGCGGCCACGTCGTCCTTGGTATACAGCGGCACCAGTTCGGCGGCGCCCGGCGCGAGATTGCGATTGCCGCGCTCCGCGGCGCCTTCGGCCAGGGAGGCCGCATCCAGCAGCATGATCGGCAGGAGGTCGCAGGTTGCAGCTTGGGCGAAGATCGGCCCGTTGAATCCGCGCTTCACCAGTAGCGGCACCCGCCCGATGTGATCGATGTGCGCGTGGCTGAGCACCAGCGCGTCGATCGCCGCGGCATCGAACGGAAAGGGCTCGAGGTTCTGGGCCTCCGCCTGACGGCTGCCCTGCACCATCCCACAGTCGAGCAGGACGCGTTTCCCCTGCGCCTCGAGCAGGTGGCAAGAGCCGGTCACGACGCCACCGGCCGCGCCGACGAAGGTGATGCGCATGGACGACTCCTTGTCGATGGGATCAAAACCCGACGTTAGCACGCACCCCGAGCAGTGGGACAATCTGCTGACAAACGCCCTGTCAGTTTTGACTTGTCCATGTGTAGGACCTTGAGGTCCGCCCAGACTTGGATAGCCCGTACGACGTCGTCCGTCGAAACCGAGTGGGCAAACTACATAGGCGGGCTACGTGCAAGGAGGCAGCGGGTGCATAGGTCCTTCCGCGGCGTCCGCTGGTAGACGGGGTGTGGCGCGAACAAATGGGCCGCGCCCGAAGGAACGGCGGCATGGCACAGCCGGTCAGCCAGTTCATCAACCCCAATGTCGTGCAAGCGGCAGTAGCACTGCAAACCAAAACTTAATCTCATCGCGTATCCCGCGGGTTAGATTGCGCTCGCGAGACAAGGAAGCGTTTCGCATTTCGATCCACCAATCAACAAGGGAAAACGAAATGGCCAACAACCAGGGACAAGGTAAGGGCAGCAATGGCGGTAATTCCGATGGCGAGCGCGGCTTTGCGGCGATGAGCGATCGCGAGCAACGTGAAATCGCCCGGAAAGGCGGCGAGTCCGTCAGCGAGGACCGCGAGCATATGGCGGAGATCGGACGGAAGGGCGGGGAAGCCAGCGCCGAATCACGTTCCCAGTCCCACAACGCAAGCGGCAAAAGCAGCAACGAAGACGTTTCGGCCCACAACCGCAACTCCGGCGGAGGCGGTCGCGACAATGATTCATCGGAATCGCGTTCGTCTGCTTCGTCTGGCTCAACGCGCGCGTCGGAATCGTCGCGCACCTCCGGCTCGAGCAGCCGGCCGGGCGGCGGCAATCGTTGATTCCACGCTCTGCTCAAGTAGGCGGAAGGCCGCGTTCCGACGCGGCCTTTCTTACGCTCCTTATTGCTACAGGTACGCGGGGCGCGATTTGCGTCGTCTTAGCTAACGCGAATCGAGAGAATAATGGCTAGCCGATGCGCAGTGGGGCCCGCTGCCGGCCACGAAGTTCAGCGTTTTGGCGAGAGGATGGCCGTGGCTTGCCCCACGTCCAATGGCCGCCCAAGCAAGTACCCCTGCAGGAGGTCGCAACCGATCGAACTCAGGAAGTCCGCTTGCTCCTTGGTCTCGACGCCCTCGGCAGCGACGCTCAGCCCGAACTCGTGGGCAATCGAAACGATGGTCCTGGCCATGGCCTGGTCTTTCTCGCCTCCTGGCAGGCCGTCCACGAAACTCTTGTCGATCTTCAGTTTGCTGAGCTGCAGATGCTTCAAGTAGGAAAGGCTCGAATACCCGGTTCCGAAGTCATCGAGTGCCACGCTTACCCCCATCTCCGCAAAGCGTTTGAGCTTGTCCCGAACCCGAGCCATGTTTTCGATCAACGCGCTTTCGGTGATCTCCAGCTCAAGGTATTGGGCAGGAACTGCGCAAGTCTTCAGCGCGTCCTGAACGATCGCCACCAAGCCGGGCCGCTGCAGTTGGAGGGAGGACACGTTTACCGCCACCTTAAACCCGGAAAAGCCAGCGTCCAGCCACTCGCGGATCTGGGAGCAAGCTTGCCGGACCACCCAAGCGCCAATGTCGGTCATCAGACCCAACTTTTCTGCGACCGGTACGAACCGTCCGGTCGGAATCGCCCCCAAGACTGGATGGCTCCACCTCAGAAGCGCCTCGAATCCAACGAGGTCCGAGTCCATTCCCCTGAAGAGTGGTTGGTAGACAAGATGTAGTTCGCTGCGGTCAATGGCGCTTCGAAGGTGGCCGCCAAGAACGATCCGATCCTCCAGCGCCTGCATGTCTTGGGCGGAGAACCAATGGACGCAGTCCCGCCCGGCGGCCTTTCCACCCTCGGTGGCAGCCTCTGCGCGACGAAGGAGCTCGTTCGCCGTCTGGCCATGGTGGGGCGAAACGGAAATGCCAACCGTTGCCGTCAGGTTGACCAGGAACCCACCCGCCTGAATCGGCTCGGCGACTCGTGCCCGCAGGCGATCGGCCAACCCGGAGATGGCGTGATGATCACCGCTCGACAATAGCGCCAGGAACTCGTCGCCCGATAGGTGACATAACCGGACTCGTTCCGATTCCTCCCCGGCTAGCCTGGTGCCGACGAGGGCGAGAACCTCGTCAGCAACCTCGTGGGACATCGTTTGGTTGATCGCAGAGAAGCGGTCCAATTCCACCAGCACGAATGCCATGGTGCGCCCGGCCGCCAGCTCGCTGTCCACCCACCCTTGAAGACTCTGGAATCGCGCCAGGCCCGTCAGGCTGTCGTGACTGGCGGCAAATTCGAGCGCGTCCAAGACGCGGTTTCGTTCGGCCTGCGCCATCGTACGCTCGTGCTCGGCGGCCGCCTTCTCTCGCTCAACTCGCCTGCGCGCCGTAACGTCATGGGCCAGCACCAGCCTGGACCGCCGGCCCTCGTTGATCAGGTCATCCGCCGACACCTCAACTTCAATAAGCGATCCATCCTTGCGTCGGTGCCGGGCGGAGTAGTTCGAAGTCGCGCCCGAGATCGTCTCCAGCCTCTCAAGGAATGACTTTAGGTCCCCGGCATCTTCCTTTGGCCGCAAGTCAAGGATCGACATCCCCAGGAACTCGTCCCTCGAATAGCCGTAGAGCGCAATCGCGGCGTCGTTGACATCCTGGATGCGCAGAGAACCGAACTCGAAAACCCACATCGGATGCGGGTTCTGGGCGAACAGCATGCGGTATCGGCGTTCCGACACGGCGATCTTCTCGGCAGCATTTCGTCGCTCGATCAGGACGCCCATGCTCTGGACGATGGACGTCAGGACATCGGCATCTGCCGGTGTAAACATTTCGGGACGCGAGCCGACGACCTTCAGCACTCCGACGATCGCATCTTCGCCGATCAGGGGCGCGACGAGGATGGAGGCAACGTTCAACCGCCGACACGCTTCCGAATCGACTCGGGGATCGGCCGAGGTGTCGTCGGAATGCAGCAGCACGCCTTCCGCCGCGCACAGCCCGGACAAGCTACCTTCCCGGGCAAGGCGCAAACCTTCCTGGCCCTTGAGCTGGCCGCAACATGCGGCGTAGACCATCTCGGGGCCATCCAGCATCTCGACCACGGCGCCATCAGCGCCCGTGAGCTCAAGGGCGTGTGCGCTCAGCGCGTCCATGATGCCTTGCACCGGCTCGTCGGAAGCCGCCAGTTGCCGCTGAAGCTCGAAAATGCGCGCCTTGATGTATGCGCTTGAGTCGAGTGCGGCCTGCCGCTCGATGCGCTCGAGTGTGGCCGACAAGCTACTGACGAGCACATCCATGGCGGGGATGTCATCAACTGTAAAGCGATGCGCCGTCCTGGCCATCACTTTGATGACGCCGACGGAGGTTGACCCCTGCTTCAAGACACCAACGGCCATCGAACCGATCCCTACCGCCTTGCACGCCGCCAGATCGACGCGGCGGTCGGACAACGCGTCGACCGCTACCAACGTCTGCCCGGTATCCAGCGCCTCGCCTGAAAGGCTGCCTTGTCTGGGCACGCGCAGGCCCGGGGAAGCCTCAGCCATGCCGCGCATTGCCCGATACACGAGGAATTCGCCGTCGGGAATCTCCACCGCCGCACCGTCGGCACCCATCGCCTGCTGGGCAATCCTTGCCATGTCGTCGTACAGCGCCGAAGTCGTCGTCGTTAACCCGGCAAGCTCCCGCTGGCAGTTAGCCAGCACGCGCAGGCGCCTGCTTTGTTCCAGGAGGAGCGACGCTTGGTGTCGGCGCGTCGTGATGTCGCGAATGAAGGCTGTGAACAAGGGCGCGTCCTTGGACCCAGATCGAGACACGCTGAGTTCGATGGGAAACCGGGTGCCATCCGCGCGCAACGCTTCAAGCTCCAACCGCCGGTCAAGCAAGGTCGCCTGGCCTGTGCGCACGTTCTCATCCAGGCCGAGTCGATGACGCCCACGCATCTCGGGTGGAATCACCAAGCCGAGGTCGCGGCCGACAACCTGCTCACGACGCCAACCAAAGATGGCCTCGGCTGACGGATTGAATTCCCTGATGACATTTTGAGCGTCAGCCACGATGATGCCGTCCAGGGCAGACTCCAGGATCGCCCTGGCGTGGGGGTCCCCTTGTTGGCCTTGGGCCGGAAGGCGCACCGCGTCGTCCACACACCACCTCCGATAGCGTTCGCATACGTCCGGGCGGACGGTTCCGCCGCGTTGCACCTGACTTCACCATCAGAGGACCAAGAATAAGCCCAAGAATGTGTGACCCAATTCAAGGATTTGGACTGACAACGGGCATTCGTTAGTCAGCGGCGGTTACCGCCCCAGCAGAGCGTAGGCCTCCGCCCCATGCACGGTGCCGTCTCAGGACGCCCGTCTAGCGTCCAACGGTGCAGGCTTCCTCGGCGGCTTGGACAGCCTCCTCTGCATCGCTGATCCAAAGCGATCCGTCCAGCAACGTCTGAGGCGGTGGCCGCAATGCACTGAAGGCTTGCCCACCGATCAGTACCACCGGCCGCACGTGCCCCGAGGCAAGCTCGAGTCTCTCGACGGCGAGTTGGACCTCGCGCACGTGCTGCGGCAAGGCTGCCGAGAGTGCAACTACGTCGGGCTGCCATTGCTCGACGTGCTGCAGCAGCACGTCGAGCGGCACATCCTGCCCGAGCACATTCACCTGCCAACCGACGGCACTGAATGCGTCCGCAATCAACTGCAGGCCGACCATGTGCTCGTTCCCCTTGACGCAGGCAAGCAAGGCTTTCCGGCCCGTCGGTTCGGAAGCGGGAGCGCGCGACCGCATGTAGGACAGGACCTCCAGCGCCAGTCCCGTCGCGATGTGCTCCTGACCCACGCTGACTGCGTTGCTCCCCCACAGCTCGCCAATCGAGACAAGCGCAGGATGGATCAGGGAGCGCGAAATTTGCCCTGGACCGTGACCGGCGGCAATCCGGCGTTCCACGATCTCGAGGCACGCGCGGCGCGAGCCTGCGAGAAGGGCGGTCTCGAAGGCCGCACGCTCGGGCCATGCCGAAGCGATGACGCGGTCCCTCTCGGGATCCACCGGAGGAGCGACAAGTGCGCCGAAGCTTCCCCCGAGCCGATTCCAGAGCGCCGTCAAATCACCGGCTTCCATCGGTTTGGCGAAGTAATATCCCTGCGCCTGCTCGCAGCCATGCGCCTGGAGAAACTGCACCTGCTCCGCGGTTTCGACGCACTCCGCGATGACCTCCAAGTTCAGCCCATGCGCCATCTCGATGATGGCGACAGCGATGGACGCGTCCGCGGGGTTGCTCGTCAGGTCCCGGATGAAGCTGCCATCGATCTTCACGGCGTTCAGGGGGAACCTGCGCAGGTAGGAGAGGCTGGAGTATCCAGTCCCGAAGTCGTCGACGGACACGGAGACGCCCATGTCCCCCAGCGCGCGCAGGACGGTGATGCTGTGCTCCGCATCGGCCATGATCACGCTCTCTGTCAACTCGACTTCAAGCGAGCCCTGGCCAACGCCGTGTGCTTGGAGGCAACCGGAGACAACCGACAGGATGTTAAGGTTCTTCGTCTGGCAACCATCGAGCGTATCCGCGTCTGGCGCGGGCGAAGACTGCTTGTCGACCATCTGCGTTGCGGACACGTTCACTGCAATTGCGAGCGAACCCATTCCCATGCACTTCCATTCGGCGAGTTGCCGGCAAGCGGCCTCGATGACCCACGCGCCGACAGGGACGATCAGGCCGGATTCTTCAAGCGCCGGAATGAATTTGTCGGGAGGGACCAATCCAACGCCGGGGCGTCGCCAGCGCAGCAGGGCCTCGACGCCCGTCCATTGGCCGGTGCGTAGCGACACCTTTGGCTGGTAGTACAGAACGAACTCGTCGCGCGCGACGGCGTCCCGCAAAGCCGCGATGAGGTCCATCTTTTCGACGACGCGGCGGTTCATGGCCTCGGTGTAAAAGCGGGACGTGTTTCGACCTGAACGCTTGGCCTCATACATGGCCATGTCGGCATAGCGGGCCAGCTCGTCGGCATCCTGCGTATCGGCGCGATAGATCGCCATGCCGATACTGGCTGAGGTACGGACCGAATGCGCGCCCAGCTGGAACGGCGCTTCGAGCACGCGATGGATCTTCTCCGCCACTTTCATCGCAAGGTCCGGCTCGCGCGGAACCAGGAGGATGACGCCGAACTCGTCTCCGCCGAGGCGACCGACGCTGTCGCGCACGTACAGGGACGCCAGGAGCCGCTCGCCGATTGCGCGCAGCAACTCGTCGCCGACGGCATGCCCCAGGCTGTCGTTGATGTCCTTGAAGTTGTCGAGGTCCAGGTAGACGAGGACCACCTGCAAGTCGAGCGCATCGGCCTGGGCCATCGACTTGGACAGCGATTCCTGGAACTGAACCGCCCCGGGATTCGTGGAGGCTCCAACTCTTGAGAGAATGGAGCCATGAACAAGACGAACAAGTTTTCTCCCGAAGTCCGCGATCGCGCGGTTCGGATGGTGCAGGAGCATCGGGGCGAGTATCCGTCGCTGTGGGCGGCGGTGGAATCGATAGCA
>JANXUD010000067.1 GCA_025352045.1 Gammaproteobacteria bacterium
GCGCCACCTCGGCGCCGCGCTGCTCCTGCTCTCACTTCCGCTGCTGTCACTGCGCTCGGCTGCCGCGCCGGAACCGGCGCAGAAGGCGACCGCCGACCCGTCGGCGCTGCCTTCCGAGATCATGCCGCGCGCGGCCAAATCCCTGCTGCTTGACCTCGTGGCGACGCCTTCGGGCTATTTCGCCGTGGGCGAGCGCGGACACATCCTGCAATCCACCGATGGCCGCGCCTGGACCCAGGCCGCGGTGCCGACGCGTTCCACCCTCACGGCCGTCGCTGCCGTGGGCAATGCCATCTGGGCCGCGGGCCACGACGGCGTGATCGTGCATTCCGCCGACGGCGGCAAGACCTGGGCCGCGCAGCGGCGCGACCCGTTCGACCCATCGGTCGATCCGTCCCAGCGCGACCCGCGCCAGGGCGCGCCGATCCTGGACATCCATTTCGCCGACGCCAGCCATGGCATCGCCATCGGCGCCTACAGCCTGATGCTGGTCACCGACGACGGCGGCAAGACCTGGGCCAAAAAGGATGCCGTGCCGCCGGCCGCCGCGCCGTCCGCGCCTGCCGCGCCCATGCAGGGCGACGTGTTCAGCGCCAAGGACCTGGAGCTGGACGAGGAATCGGACCCCCACCTCAATGCGATCGCCGACGCCGGCGACGGCCACCTGGTGATCGTCGGCGAACGCGGCACCCTGCTGCGCTCGGACGACGCGGGCGCCAGCTGGCGACGCATGTCCTTCCCCTACAAGGGCTCGATGTTCGGCGTGCTGTCGCTGGGCGAAGGCCGCCTGCTGGCCTATGGCCTGCGCGGCAACGTCTACGAATCGCCCGACCTGGGCGCGAGCTGGTCCAAGGTGCCGGCCCAGGGCAGCACCAGCTGGATGGGCGGGACCGCCCTGCCGGGTGGTGGGGCAGTGCTGGTCGGCGCCAACGGGACCATCCTATCCCGCGCCAGCGCCGGCGCCGCCTTCGCAACCCGCGGCTACCGCAACGCCAGCGGCGAGACCCCGATGCTGTCCGGCGTGATCGCGGACGGCAAGGGAAACTACCTTCTGGTCGGCGACAAGGGCGCCGACCTGGCGCCAGCAAAGTAACGGAGCCGCGATGAGCCTGCAGAGCGTCAGCGAGAAAATCGTCTTCGGCTCCCGGCCGCTGGTCCTGGTGGTATTCGCGGTCATCACGGTGGCGATGGTGTTCTTCGCCAGCCAGCTGAAGGTGGACGCGGGCTTCAAGAAGCAGATCCCGCTGCAGCACGAATACATGAAGACCTTCCTCGATTACGAGGCGGACTTCGGCGGCGCCAATCGCGTGCTGGTCGCGGTGATGGCCAAAGACGGCAACATGTTCAGCGACGAATACCTGAGCACGCTGCAGAAGGTCACCAAGGACGTCGTCAACCTCGAGGACACGGACGATTCGCGCGCCCGCTCGCTGTTCACGCCCAACGTGCGCTTCATCGAGGTGGTCGAGGACGGCATCTCCGGCGGAAACGTGATCCCGAACGACTACGACCCGACCTTCAAGCCGGGCACGAAGGAACAGTTCGAGCAGATCCGCGGCAACATCATCAAGGCCAACATCCTCGGCCGGCTGGTGGCCAAGGACTTCTCCGGCGCGATGGTCTGGGCCGACATCATCCCCGAGTCCGATTCGCCCACCAACCCGCACAAGGTGGACTACCAGAAGATCGCCCGCCAGCTCGAGGCGATCCGGCAGAAATACGAAAAGCCCGGCGGCAACATCACCGTGCACGTGATCGGCTTCGCCAAGATGGTCGGCGACATCAGCGACGGCGCCACCTCGGTGGTCAAGTTCTTCGCCATCACCATCGCCTTCACCTGGCTGCTGCTGTTCCTGTATTCCTCGTCGGTCAAGCTCGCTTCACTGACCGTGCTGTGCGCGATGGTGTCGGTGGTCTGGATGCTGGGCGCGCTGCGCCTGATGGGCTTCGGCATCGATCCGATGAACATGCTCACGCCCTTCCTGATCTTCGCCATCGCGGTAAGCCACGGCGAACAGATGATCAACCGGTTCCGCGGCGAGATCTTCTTCGGCGGGCTGGAAGAGGGCAGCGTCGAAGAACTGCGCGAGCGCGCCAAGTACGCCGTCGAGCCGCTCGAGGCCGCGCGCCTGAGTTTCCGCATGCTGCTGGTGCCGGGCGCGGTGGCGCTGCTGGCTGGCTGCATCGGCTTCGGCGCGATCTGGCTGATCCCGATCCAGATGATCAAGGAGCTGGCGATCACCGCCACCGTCGGCGTGGGCCTGACCATCCTGACCGACCTGATCCTGTTGCCGGTGCTGCTGAGCTACACGCGGCTGCGCAACCTGGACCGCAAGCGCGCCTACCGCCTGCGCCAGCTGACCCAGTTCGACAAGGTCTGGGCGCTGCTGGCCAAGCTCAGCAAGCCCAAGCCGGCCGCGATCGTGCTGGCGCTCGGCGTGGTGATCTGGTTCTTCGCCTGGCAGGAAGGCAACAAGGTGATGATCGGCGACGCCCAGGCCGGCGTGGCCGAGCTTCGCCCGGAAGCGCGCTACAACCAGGACGCGGTGCTGATCAGCAAGAAGTTCTCGCTGGGCGTCGACATTCTCAACGTGATCGTCGAGGCCGGTCCCTCGGCCTGCACCACCAGCTACAAGGCGATGGAGACCATCGACCGCTTCGCCTGGCACATGGCCAACGTCCCGGGCGTCGAGCAGGTGATGAGCCTGCCGCAGGCAGCCAAGCTGGTGAATGCCGGCTGGAACGACGGCTCGATCCGCTGGCGCGTCCTGCCGCGCGATCGCGACACCCTGCGCCAGGCCACCCAGAGCTTCGAGACCGACTCGGGCCTGCTCAATGCCGATTGCAGCGCCATCCCGGTCACCGTGTTCACCAAGGACCACCAGAGCTCGACCATCGACCGCGTGGTCGCCGAGACCAAGCAGTTCCGCAAGGAAAACCACGCCTACGACCCGGGCTTCGCCAAGAAGCGTGACGCGGCGATCAAGGCCGCACAGGGCAAGGGCGGGGAATACACGACCGACGAGGTTAACTTCCGCCTTGCCACCGGCAGCCTCGGCGTGGCGGCGGCGATCAACGACACCGTGCGCGAGAGCGAGCACTACATCCTGTACCTGCTCTACGGCGCCGTCTTCCTGATGTGCTGGATCAGCTTCCGCAGCCCGCGCGCCGCGCTGTGCGTACTGCTGCCGCTGGTGCTGGTGACCGAGCTTGGCCACACGCTGATGGTCCACCTGGGCATCGGCATGAAGATCAACACATTGTGCGTGGTCGCGCTGGGCGTGGGCATCGGCGTGGACTACGGTATCTACCTGTTCGCCCGCATGCGCGAGGCGATGCTTGCCGGCAAGACGCTCAGCGAGAGCTATTTCGTCGCCCTCAAGACCACAGGCATCGCCATCTTCTACACGGCGCTGACCCTGGCCGTGGGCGTGGCGATGTGGATCTTCTCGGTGCTCAAGTTCCAGGCCGACATGGGCATCCTGCTGACCTTCATGTTCATCGTGAACATGATCGCGGCGATCATCTTCCTGCCCGCGCTGTGCCGCTGGCTGATCCGGCCCAACGAGAAGGACGGGTTCGACGCGCGCCACTGGCACGAGGTGCCGGATCCGGAGCATGCGGGCGGCGACGTTCCCGTCTGACGCGGTCGGAGTCCGGTACTTGGCGAGGGCGCGGCTACCGGCAGCCTCCGCGACGGGACGCCGTGAATACGTCCATGGAGGCTTATCGGCGCCCTCCATGGCGCCGATCCCCGTCGCGAAGGCTGCCGGCATCCGCGCCCCCACCCACCATCGCACTGCACGGCACAGCTCCGCGCCCCCACCAAGCCGCCCGGGCCACGGTCAGCACAAGCACTTGCGGCGTGTCCCGCCAAGACTCCTCCACCAAGCCGCCCAGGCCACGGTCCCGTACCGCGCAGCTAGAGTTCTTCGGCAACAGGCGAAGGTCGCGACTTGGCGAGGTTGCGCAGTGCGATCGCGAGCACGCCGCCGAGCACCATCGCGCCGCCGATCCACAGCCGGATGCCCACCTGGTCGTGCAGGAGCCAGATGCCGAGCACGGTGGCGAGCAGTGGGGCGGCGAGCAGGTAGGGCGTCACCTGCGCGACCGGGTGGCGCTGCATGAGCACGTAGTAGATGCCGTGGCCGACCAGCGAGGCTGCGATTGCCGCGTAGGCAACGCCGAACCAGGCGATCCAGCTGGCCGAGGCGATCTCCTGGAGCGGATGCGGCTCGATCGCCCAACTCGCCAACAGCAGCGGCCCCACCCCGATCACCGCGGTCCAGCCCTGTTGCGAGAACAGGTCCATGCCGCGCAGGCCGCGCATCAGCACGGTGCCGATGGCCAGGAAGACGGCGGACGCCAGCATCAGCAGCAGTGCCGCCGGGTTGTGCAGCACGGCGGGATCGAAACCGAGTACGAGTACGCCAAGGAAGCTCACGGCGATCGCGGTGCCGGTGCGCCAGTGCACGCGCTCGCCCAGGAACCACCAGGCCAGCAGCGTCGCCATCGGCACGTAGCTCTGCATGACGATGGCCGGGGAGGCGATCGTCGCTGAAAGGCTCAGCGCCCAGAAGCTGAGGCCGAAATGCAGCACGCCATTGCACAGCGCCACCGCCGCCAGCCGCGACCATTGCCCGGGTGCCGGACGCTTGATGAATCGCGTGAGAAGGATCGCCAGCAGGCACAGGCGCAGGCCAGTGAACAGCAAGGGCGGGAACTCGCGCAACGCGAGCTTGGAGGTGAGGAAATTGCCCGCCCAGGCCAGGCAGACGATGCCGACGAGGGCCAGGTCGCGGCCGTGCAGACCCGCGCGTTGTCGGTCGGAAATCATGCGCGTGGCCTCATCGCCACGCGCTTATCGCACCGCGATCTTCGGGCCGAGCTTCAACAGGCCAGGCATCAACGCGACAGGCCTCAATAGGACAGGCCCATACGTTGGTAGAGCTTGCGCAAGGTCCACATCGGCCCGACCAGGAGGAACTTCAGGTCGGTGAAGAAGCTGGGCCGCTTGCCCTCGACCTTGTGTCCGTAGAACTGCCCGATCCAGGCGACGACGAACACGGTGATTGCCGTCCAGAGCAGGCCGCGCATGCCGAAGTGCGCCGCGATGGAATGGTCGATCCAGGCAAAGGCGATGAAGGCGAGGGTGATGCCGACCCACAGCCGCGGCGACAGGCGCCAGTACCAGGCCAGCGCGGCGACCATGGCGAAACCGGCGAAGGCACCCGGGCGGAACCAGCCCGCCGGCACCGGGACCGTCCACAGCAGCGCAGTCACGGACCAGACGATGGCCGGAACGCAAAGCAGGTGGATCACCTGGTTGGTGTGGTTGCGGTGGTCGTCGGAGTACTGGTCGAGCAGGGCATCGACTGGTCGCATGGCGGGCTCCTGTGTCCTTCGGCCAGAGTACGCTTCAATCCACCGTGATGTCGGCCAGGCGCTGCAGCGCCTCGGCGTACTTCGACCGCGTGGCCGCGATCACGTCGGCAGGCACGTGGGGCCCGGGCGCGGTCTTGTCCCAGTCCAGCGTCTCCAGGTAGTCGCGCACGAACTGCTTGTCGTAGCTGGGCGGGCTGGTGCCGACGCGGTACGAGTCGGCCGGCCAGAAGCGCGAGGAATCCGGCGTCAGCATCTCGTCCATCACGTGCAGCACGCCGGCATCGTCCAGGCCGAACTCCAGCTTGGTGTCGGCGATGATGATGCCGCGCGTGGCCGCGTACTCGGCCGCGAAGCGATAGACCTGCAGGGTCGCCGCGCGCACGCGCCCGGCCAGGTCGCCGCCGATGGCCGCGGCCAGGGCGTCGAAGCTGACGTTCTGGTCGTGGGCGCCGACCGCCGCCTTGGTCGAAGGCGTGAAGATCGGCTCGGGCAACTGCTCGGCAAGCCGGAGGCCAGGCGGCAACGCGATCCCGCACACCGATCCGGTGGCCTGGTAGTCCTTCCAGCCGCTGCCGATCAGGTAGCCGCGGGCGATCGCCTCGACCGGAAGGGCCTTGAGCCGCTTCACGACCACGCTGCGGTTCGCATAGAGGGCCACGTCCACGCCCGCGGGAAGCACCGAGGCGACCGGCACGTGCGTCAGGTGGTTGGGGATCAGGTGTGCGGTCTTGCTGAACCAGAAGTTGGACACCTGGCAGAGCATCTCGCCCTTGCCCGGAATCGGGTCGGGCAACACCACGTCGAAGGCGGACAGGCGGTCGGTGGCGACCATCAGCAGGCGGCCGGCGTCGAGGGCGAACACGTCGCGCACCTTGCCCTGGTGCACCAGGCTGAGGCCGGGGAGGTCGGAGCGGTGCAGGGTGGTGGACACAGGGGAGCCCGGCATGGCGATGCCTCCATTCTACCGGCCATCCCTGACGCGCGGCACTCCCCGCAGCACGCGTTTGTGTCGGCGAGGGCGCGGCTACCGGCATCGCGCCCCCACCGACCGTCGCACGGCACGGCACGGCATCGCGCACCACCCACCATCGCACTGCACGGCACGTCTCGCGCGCCAACGTGGCCGAGGAGCATGCATCGCCGCGCTCGCTGGGGCGGCATTGCAGCGCGGACGCGACGCGGGCATCGGCTGGTGCAGCGTGCAGGGCAGCGTTGTGCGGCGGCGGTGGTGGGTGGCCTGGGCGGCTCGGTGCAGGGGTCTGGGCGGGACAATCGGCGCCATGGACGGCGCCGATTAGCCTACATGGACGTACTTGCGGCGTGTCCTGGTACTACGTTTCGTCGATTGACCACATCTGGTTCATCAAGGCATTCAATTGACACGTCCTCCATTGCGTGACATTGAACATGTC
>JANXUD010000072.1 GCA_025352045.1 Gammaproteobacteria bacterium
GATCCGCGTCTCCCAGGCGGTGGACTTCGTGGCCGGCGTGCATCCGCGCTTCGACCGCGCCAAGGCCGAGCGTTACCTGGCGCACACCAAGCTGCGGCCTTCGATGAAGGTCAAGGAAATGTCCAAGGGCATGATCGTGCAACTGCACCTGGCGCTGGTGATGGCGATCGACGCCAAGTTGCTGGTGCTGGACGAGCCGACCCTTGGCCTGGACATCCTGTATCGCAAGCAGTTCTACCAGAACCTGCTGGAAGACTACTTCGACGAGAACAAGACGATCATCGTCACGACGCATCAAGTGGAGGAGATCGAGCACATCCTCAGCGACCTGATCTTCATCCGCGAGGGAAAGATCACGCTGTCGGCGACCATGGACGAGGTCGGCGAGCGCTTCGTCGAGGTGATGGTGCCGGCCGAGAACGCCGCTGCCGCCAGGGCGCTGAAGCCGGTCGACGAACGACTCGTGTTCGGCAAGTCGGTGATGCTGTTCGACGGCGTTCCGCGCGCCCAGGCCGCGGCGCTGGGTGAAACCCGCAACGTCGGCGTCGCCGACCTGTTCGTGGCCATGATGAAAGGAACCTACGCATGAATACCTACAAGTGGCTCCTCCAGCGTGAATTCTGGGAACACAAGGGCGGCTTCTTCTGGGCCCCGGCCGTGGTCGGCGCGATCATGACCCTGTTCCTGGCCGTGTCCATGATGATCGGCATCGGCGCCAGCAGGCACCACGGGTTCGAGATCAATGGCGAGCAGGTGACCAACCTCTCGCATGCGGTCTCCGCGGAACAGCGCACCCAGATCGTCAACGCAATCAGCCACGGCTACATCGGCACCTCGGCGCCCTTGTTCCTGGTGATGGCCTTCGTGGTGTTCTTCTTCTGCCTGGGCAACCTGTTCGACGAGCGCAAGGACCGCAGCGTCCTGTTCTGGAAATCGCTGCCGGTGTCGGATGGCGAGACGGTGCTGTCGAAGGTGGCGATGGCCCTGGTCGGCGCGCCCCTGCTGACCACGATCTTCGCCGTCATCACCAGCGTGCTCGCCCTGCTGATCATCTGCATCGGCGCCGCGATGACCGGCCTGAACGTGTTCGGCCCGGTGCTGGCCTCCCCGGCCGTTTACGCCGCGCCCTTCGAAGTGCTGGCGATCATCCCGGTGTATGCAGTCTGGGCCCTGCCCACCGTCGGCTGGCTGATGATGGTCTCGGCCTGGGCGCGCACCAAGCCCTTCCTGTGGGCCGTGGGCGTGCCGGTGCTGGCTGGCGTGCTGCTGAGCTGGTTCAACGCCATGTTCGACTTCCACTGGAACATCCAGTGGTTCTGGCAGCACATCGTGGCCCGCGGCCTGGGCAGCGTGGTGCCGGGCCTGTGGTTCGCCTTCGTGGATCCGCACGGCCCCGGCATGGACGTGCACAACGGCAACGTGGACTTCGGTTTCCTGGTCGTGCAGAGCTGGAAGACGCTGACCTCGGCCAACGCCTGGATCGGCGCGGTCATCGGCGCCGCGATGCTGTATGCCGCGGCCCGGATCCGGCGCTGGAAGGACGAGGGCTGATCGGGGCCGCGCGTGACCGTCCCCGGCTGACAGCGAAAACGCCCCCACCCGGGGGCGTTTTCCATTCCCGCCCCCTCCCGTCCAAGCGGCAGTTCCGACATACTCCTCCGGCCCTCCTCCCGGACTGGCGCATCTCAAACCAGGGGACGATTCCGATGACCGCAATTCCCAGCAAGCGCCTGCTGGCCTGCACGGCGCTGTGCGCCGCGCTCGCCGCCACCGGCTGCACTTCCACCAGTTCCACGCACGCCAAATCGCTCAAGGTCGCCTCGTCCCAGGCGACGTCGCTCGCCGACTGCGAGAACATCACCGTGCTGCCGTTCGCCATGCCGCCCAAGCGCAGCAAGGATGCCGCCGTCGGCACCACCTTCGCGCAGGGCATCCAGGCGCGCCTGTCGTCCGATTTCGGCCCCCTGTTCAAGTCCGTGGAAACGGGCACCGCCGCGCGCGGCGTGGACCACGAATGCCTGGTCGGCGGCAGCATCACCAAGTACAAGCCGGGCAGCCGCGTCGCCCGCGCCATCCTGATCGGACTGGGCTCGGCCAGCCTCCAAGGCTCGGTGACCGTGACCGACGCGTCCGGAGGCACGGCCCTGCTCTCGGCGCCATTCGACAAGCTCTGGGCCTGGGGCGGAATCCTCGGCGCGAGCAAGGGAATGAACAACATGGTCGAGGAGACGTCGGCCTCGGTCGCCGCGACCATCGCCCACGCCAAGGGCTGGAACCCGCCCGCCGCGAAGTAGGCAGCGTGCTCCCGGCGGCGGCGGCCGCTGCGGCCGTCGTCGTCGTCGGGAACCGTGCGACAGGCGGCGGCTGTGGCTCAGCCGCCGCCGACGCCCCCGCTGCCGATCCCGCCGCGCGTCAGCGCCTTGGGGTCGAGCAGCTTGCGCAGCTGCTTCTCCGACAGCGTCGTCATTTCCTTCGCGACCTCCAGCACCGGCCGCCCGTCGGCATAGGCGCGCTTGGCGATCCTGGCCGCGGCTTCGTAGCCGATCACCGGGTTCAGGGCAGTGACCAGGATCGGATTGCGCGACAGGCTGGCGTCGATCCGGTCATGGCGTACGCGGAATCCGGCGATCGCCGCATCGGCCAGCAGGCGCGATGCGTTCGCCAGCAGTTCCAGCGATTGCATCAGGTTCAGCGCGATCACCGGCAGCATCACGTTGAGCTGGAAGTTGCCACTGGCGCCGGCCATGGTGATGGTCGCGTGGTTGCCGACCACCTGCGCGCAGACCATGGCCATCGCCTCCGGGATCACAGGGTTGACCTTGCCCGGCATGATCGAGCTGCCCGGCTGCAGGGCCGGCAACTCGATCTCGCCCAGGCCCGCCAGCGGCCCGGAGTTCATCCACCGCAGGTCGTTGGAAATCTTGGTCAGCGCCACCACCAGCGCGTTCAACTGGCCGGAGAATTCCACCGCCGCATCCTGGCCGGCGATGCCCTCGAACAGGTTGTCGGCCTGGGTGAAACGCGCGCCGCTGGCCTTGCCCAGCGCGGCCACCGCGTGCCGTGCGAAGCGCGGATCGGCATTGATGCCGGTGCCGATGGCGGTCCCGCCCAGGGGCAGGCGGCGCAGGCGCACGGCGCTGTCATCGAGGCGCTCGATCGCCGTGCGCAATTGCGCCGACCAGGCCGACAGCTCCTGACCGAAGGTCAGCGGCATCGCGTCCATCAGGTGGGTGCGGCCGGTCTTGGCTACGCCAGCGAGCGATTTGGCGCGGCGGTCGATGGTCGCGCGCAGGTGTTTCAACGCCGGACGAAGGTCCTCGTGCCACTGCAACGCGGCGCCGACCTGGATGGCGGTCGGCACCACGTCGTTGGAACTCTGCCCGAGGTTGACGTCGTCGTTGGGATGCACCGGGCCGCCGAGCGCGCGTGCCGCGAGGGTGGCGATCACCTCGTTGGCATTCATGTTGCTGGACGTGCCCGAGCCGGTCTGGAAGACATCGATCGGGAAGTCGCCGTCGTGCGCACCGCCGGCCACCGCGCGGGCCGCGGTGGCGATCGCGGCTGCCTTCGCCTCCGGCAGCAGGCGGAGCTTGCCGTTGGCCTCGGCCGCCGCGGCCTTGACCAGTCCCAGCGCGCGCAGGAAGGCGCGCGGCATGCGCAGGCCGGAGATCGGGAAGTTCTGCACGGCCCGTTGCGTCGTCGCGCCGTACAGTGCGCTCGCCGGTACCCGCAGCTCACCGAAACTGTCGTGCTCCAGGCGAGTCTTCGCAGCCATGTCCCACTCCGTGTCCGGGTGGGGAGGATGATAGCCCCGCCCGGCCCGCACGGCGCCCCGTGTAGAATTGCAGGAGGGGCCGACCAGACATCCGTCTGTTGAGAGCCGGCCCCGACAGCGATCCGACGGAGCCCCGATGACCCCCGACCACCGCCTGCTGGCCCTGTCCCCGCTCGACGGCCGCTACGCCGGGAAGGTCGAGGCCCTGCGCCCGATCTTTTCCGAATACGGCCTGATCCGCGCCCGCGTCCGGGTCGAGGTGGAGTGGTTGCTGGCCCTGGCCGCCGAGCCCGCGATCGTCGAGCTTCCGCCCCTGCCCGCTGCGGCTGAAGCCAGCCTGCGCGCGCTCGCCGACCAGTTTTCGCCAGCCGATGCCGCGCGGGTGAAGGCGATCGAGGCGACCACCAACCATGACGTGAAGGCGGTCGAGTACTTCATCAAGGAGCGGCTGGCCGGCGATGCCGCGCTGGCGCCGGCGCTGGAGTTCGTGCACTTCGCCTGTACCTCGGAAGACATCAACAACCTGTCGTACGCGCTGATGCTGCGCGAGGCGCGCGACAGCGTGCTGCTGCCCGCCCTCGACGCGCTGTGCACGCGCCTGCGCGACATGGCCGGCCTGTACGCCGCGTTGCCGATGCTGTCGCGCACCCACGGCCAGACCGCGTCGCCGACCACGGTCGGCAAGGAACTGGCCAACGTGCTCGCGCGGCTGCAGCGCCAGCGCGTCCAGCTGGCCGCGCAGGGTTTCCCGGGCAAGATCAACGGCGCGGTCGGCAACTACAACGCGCACGTGGTCGCCTACCCCGAGGTCGACTGGCCCGCGTTCGCGCGACGCTTCGTCGCTTCGCTCGGGCTGGAGTTCAACCCGCACACCACCCAGATCGAGCCGCACGACGGCATCGCCGAACTGTGCGACGTGCAACGGCGCATCAACGTCATCGCCATCGACCTGTGCCGCGACCTGTGGGGCTACATCTCGCTGGGCTATTTCCGCCAGGCCGTCAAGGCGGGCGAAGTCGGCTCCTCGACCATGCCGCACAAGGTCAACCCGATCGACTTCGAGAATGCCGAAGGCAATTTCGGACTGGCGAACGCGCTGCTTGGGCATTTCGCGGAGAAGCTGCCGATCAGCCGCTTCCAGCGCGACCTCACCGATTCGACCGTGCTGCGCGCCCTGGGCACCGCCTTTGGCCATTCGCTGGTGGCCTTCGACGCGCTGTCGCGCGGCCTCGGCAAGCTGAGCGTCGACGCCACCCGCCTGGCCGACGACCTCGACGACGCATGGGAAGTTCTGGCCGAGCCGGTGCAGACCCTGATGCGCCGCCACGGCCTGCCCAGCCCCTACGAGCAACTCAAGGCGCTCACCCGCGGCCAGGGCATCGACGCCGTCGCCATGCGCAGTTTCATCGAGAGCCTCGACCTGCCAGCGCCAGACAAGGCGCGCCTGCGCGAGCTCACGCCAGCGACCTACATCGGCCTGGCCGAACGGCTCGCGCGCGAGGCCTGAGCATGGCCGCGATCGAGGTGCATGCCAGTGCAAGTACGAATGTCCTCGGCATGCCCGCCGCGACCTTCCTTCGCGACTACTGGCAGAAGGCGCCGCTGCTGATCCGCCAGGCCCTGCCCGGCTATTCGCCACCGCTCGCCCCGGAAGACCTGGCCGGACTGGCCTGCGAAGAGGCCGCGCTGTCGCGACTGGTGCAGCACGATCGCAAGGCCGACCGCTGGCGGCTGCGCACCGGGCCGTTCGCCGAATCCGACTTCCCGAAACTCGGCAAGAAGGACTGGACCCTGCTCGTGCAGGACATGGACAAGTGGGATGCCGACGTGCGCGCCCTGCTCGCGCATTTCCGTTTCCTGCCGGCCTGGCGCGTCGACGACGTGATGATCAGCTATGCCACGCCCGGCGGCTCGGTTGGCCCGCACGTGGACCAGTACGACGTGTTCCTGTTGCAGGCCCAGGGCCGGCGCCGCTGGCAGATCGACACCGATCCCGGGGCGCCGCGCGGATTCCGCGCCGATGCCGAACTCAAGCTGCTCGAGCGCTTCACGCCCTCGCACGACTGGGTGCTAGAACCCGGCGACATCCTCTACCTGCCGCCCGGCGTGCCGCACCATGGCGAGGCCATGGATGCCTGCATGACCTTCTCGATCGGCATGCGCGCGCCCGCGCAGGCCGAACTGCTGGTGGACCTGGCCGAGGAGATCGCCGCCGCCCTGCCGGAGGACGCGCGCTACGCCGACCCCGACCTGCGCGAAGCCAGTGATGCCTTCGAAATCGACACGGCTGCACTTGCCCGGGTGGACCAGGCCATGGCCGCCATGCAGTCGCTCGATGCGGCCGCGCGGCGGGACTGGTTCGGCCGCTTCATCACCCGCTACCGCAGCGCCGGCGAGATCGCCGCCGCGCCGCGCACGCCGCGCTGGCCCACGGTCGAGAAAGCGCTGGCGGCCGGCGGCCACCTGCAGCGGCATCCGTTCGCGCGCACGGCCTGGGCCGCGGCATCCGACCATGGCCCGGAGGCCGCCACGCTGTTCGCCAGCGGCGCGGCCTGGCCGATGCAGCGCGCCTCGGCGCAGCTGCTGGCCGCGCGCGAACTGCTCGACGCGGCCGCCGTGGCCGCGCTGGATCCCGGGGCGCTCGCCGCGCTGCAGTCCCTGCATGCAGCCGGTCACTACCGACTCGAACCCGACGCCAGGACGCGCCGATGACCCTGCCCACTGCCGATTTCCGCGTCGAGCCGGCCGACTATGCCGCCGACTTCAAGGACCTGCGAAGCATCCGCGAGCCGGTCTTCGTCATCGAGCAACAGGTGCCGATCGAGGAAGAGTGGGACGCGCTCGACCCGCATTGCCAGCACGTGATCGCGCGCGATGCGCAGCACCGGCCGATCGGCACCGGCCGGCTGACGCCCGAGCGCAAGATCGGCCGCATGGCCGTGCTACGCGACTGGCGGGGCCGTGGCGTCGGCGAAGCGCTGCTGCAGGCATTGATCGATCGCGCGGGCGAGCTCGGCTGGACCGAGGTCTCGCTCAATGCCCAGGTCGGGGCGCTCGGGTTCTACGAGAAATTCGCCTTCGTGCCGTACGGCGAGCGCTTCGAGGAAGCCGGCATCCAGCACCAGGCCATGCGCCTGGCGCTCGATCCCAGGCCCGCGTCGCCACGGCCGCCAGCGCGTGCGCGCGGGGCGGCCACGCCGGCCGAGGACTTCGAGGGGCTGGAAGCGACGCTGAAGGCGGTGCGCAGCCTGGCCAATGGCGCGCGTCGCGACCTGGTCATCTATACCCGGGAACTGGAGCCGTCGGTCTACGCCGACCCCGGCGTGCTGGACGCGCTGAAGGCCTTCGCCGTCTCCGGACGCGGCGGCACCGTCCGCATCCTGGTCCAGGACCCGGCCGCCGCGCAGCGCCAGCCGCATCCATTGATCGCGCTGGCGCAACGCCTGCCGAGCATCGTTTCGCTGCGCACGCCGCAGGAACCCGAAGAACTGCAATACCCCTCTGTGTATGTCGCCAACGACGTCGACGGCTACCTGTTCCGACTGCTCGGCAGCCGGCACGAGGGCGACTGGAGCCCGGCCCTGCCAGGGCGCAGCCGGCAGCTGATGGAGTTGTTCCAGCGCGGCTGGGAACGCGCGCGACCCTGCACCGAATTGCGCAACCTGGCGTTCTGACCGGCGGCCAGGAAGGGCCGCCGCGTGCGACTCGGCCTGCCCGGCACCGGCCGCGCGGCAGGGCGATGGCGGCGTGATCGGGCTATAATCGATGTTCTTGCCTGCCGGGGACGGCGGGCGTCCTTCTGGCCCATCGGCCCGACACGATTGGCCCGTAACGCGAGGCAGCAGCAACCGCCGTGGACAGCCTGATCAAGCAATTTTCCCAGACCTCGCAGCTGTCCGGTGGCAATGCCGGCTTCATCGAAGATCTCTACGAACAGTATCTGGTCGCGCCCGACAGCGTCTCCGCGCAGTGGAAGGCCTATTTCGACGCGATGAAGGGCCGCGAGGCGGGCGACGTGCCGCACTCGGCGGTCATGGCGCAGGTCCAGCAGGCGGCACGCCTTGGCGCGCGCGCCGGCACCGCCGGCGGCATCGACGAGGACGCGGCGCGCAAGCAGACCGCCTTCGGCAAGCTGGTCACCGCCTACCGTTCGCGCGGCCACCTGGGTGCGGCCCTCGACCCGCTGGGCATGACGCTGCCCCAGCCGGCGCCCGACCTCGCCCTCGAGTTCCACGGACTGTCCGACGCCGACCTCGACCGCGAGTTCGACGTGGCCACGTATTTCGGCGCGCCCAGGCTCAAGCTGCGCGACCTGCTGGCGAAGCTGAAGGCGACCTACAGCGGCCATATCGGCGCCGAGTTCATGCACATCGCCGATGCGCCGCAGCGGCACTGGATGCAGCAGCGGCTCGAAGGCGCGGCCGGCAAGTTCGGCCTGTCCGCGGACGACAAGCGCCGCGTCCTCGAGCGGCTCACCGCGGCGGAGGGCCTGGAGCGGTTCCTGGGCAGCAAGTACGTGGGGCAGAAGCGCTTCTCGCTGGAAGGCGGCGACTCGCTGATCCCGCTGATGGACACCCTGGTGCGCCGCGGCGGCAGCGGTGGCGTCAAGGATGTGGTCGTCGGCATGGCCCATCGCGGCCGCCTCAACGTGCTCATCAATACGCTCGGCAAGCCGACCGAGAAGCTGTTCGCCGAATTCGAGGGCAAGTTCGACCGCCCCGACACGCCCGAGCATTCCGGCGACGTCAAGTACCACATGGGCTTCAGCGCCGACGTCGCCACGCCAGGCGGTCCGGTCCACCTGGCCCTGGCCTTCAATCCCTCGCACCTGGAGATCGTCGACCCGGTCGTGGCCGGCTCCGTGCGCGCGCGCCAGCTGCGCCGCCAGGACCTGGCGCACAAGCAGGTGATGCCGGTGCTGATCCACGGCGACGCCGCCTTCGCCGGCCAGGGCGTGGTGATGGAACTGTTCCAGATGTCGCAGGCGCGTGGCTTCACCGTCGGCGGCACCGTGCACGTGGTGGTCAACAACCAGGTTGGCTTCACCATCAGCCGGCCGGACGATGCGCGTTCCACGCCCTACTGCACCGACCCGGCCAAGATCGTCGGCGCGCCGGTGCTGCACGTGAATGGCGATGATCCTGAAGCGGTGGTGTTCTGCGCCCAGCTGGCCTTCGATTTCCGCCAGGCCTTCTCGCGCGACATCGTCATCGACCTGGTGTGCTACCGCCGCCACGGCCACAACGAGGCCGACGAACCCGCGGCCACGCAGCCGCTGATGTACCAGAACATTCGAGCCCGCAAGACCACGCGCGAGCTGTACGCGCTGGCCCTGCAGGCGGAGGGCGTCATTGCCGCCGACGCCGCGCAGGCGCTGGTGGATGCCTATCGGGACAAGCTCGACCGCAAGGACGTCACCACCGAGGTCGCCACCGGCCTGGTCGATCCGTATGCGGTGGACTGGAAGCCCTGGCTCAAGGGAAAGCTGGCGGACGCGGTCAAGACCGGCATGCCGCGCTTCTCGCTGGACGCGCTGGCGAAGAAGATCAATACGATCCCGGAAGGCATCGTGCTGCACCCGCGCGTGGCCAAGATCTACGAGGACCGGCGGAAGATGCTGGCGGGCGAGCTGCCCATGGACTGGGGCTTCGCCGAAAACCTCGCCTATGCCACCCTGCTCACCGAAGGCTATCGCCTGCGCCTGGTTGGCCAGGATTCCGGCCGCGGCACCTTCTTCCACCGCCACGCCGTGCTGCACGACCAGGCCACCGACGGCACCTACATGCCATTGCAGGCCCTGGTGAAGAGCCCGGACCACGCGATGATCGTGGACTCGCTGCTGTCGGAAGAAGCGGTGATGGCGTTCGAGTACGGCTATTCCACCGCCGAGCCGATGACCCTCAATATCTGGGAAGGCCAGTTCGGCGATTTCGCCAATGGCGCCCAGGTGGTGATCGACCAGTTCATCAGCTCCGGCGAGTCGAAGTGGGATCGACTGTGCGGCCTGGTGCTGTTCCTGCCGCACGGCTACGAAGGCCAGGGCCCCGAGCACAGCTCGGCGCGCCTGGAGCGCTTCCTGCAGCTTTGCGCGCTCAACAACATGCAGGTCTGCACGCCGACCACGCCGGCGCAGATGTACCACATGCTGCGCCGCCAGATGCTGCGCGCCACGCGCAAGCCGCTGGTCGTGATGACGCCCAAGTCCCTGCTGCGCAACAAGGCCTCGGTGTCGTCCATGGACGAGCTCGCGGCCGGCGGCTTCCAGAACCTGATCCCCGACGATACCTGCAAGGACGCAGGCAAGGCGCGGCGCGTGGTGGTTTGCGGCGGCAAGGTCTACTACGACCTGGTCGAGGCGGCCGAGGCGCGCGGCCTCACCGACGTGGCGATCGTGCGCATCGAACAGCTCTATCCCTTCCCGCGCGCCGGGCTTGCCGCGGAGCTGAAGCGCTTCGCCAACGCGAAGGAAGTCAGCTGGTGCCAGGAAGAGCCGATGAACCAGGGCGCCTGGTACCAGATCCAGCACCACCTGCGCGCTTGCCTGCAGCCCGGGCAGTCGCTCGACTACACCGGGCGCGCGCGCTCCGCCGCGCCTGCCTGCGGCCACCTGGCCACCCATGTCGCCGAGCAGGCCGCCCTGCTTGCCGACGCGCTGGTCAATCCGGCCGACGGCGACCACGTGCTCGAATAAGCCCAGTCTTCGAACCAGCCCGTCCCGAACAAGACATTCGAACCACCACTTTCCACAGGCAACGACCATGAGCATCGAAGTCAAAGTCCCCGTCCTCCCGGAATCCGTGTCCGACGCGACCATCGCCACCTGGCACAAGCAGGCCGGCGACTCGGTGCGCCGCGACGAGAACCTGCTGGACCTGGAGACCGACAAGGTCGTGCTGGAAGTTCCCTCGCCGGTGGACGGCGTGATCAAGGAACTGAAGTTCAAGCAGGGCGACACGGTGACCAGCTCGCAGGTCGTCGCAGTGATTGAAGAAGGTGCGGTGGCTGCAGCCCCGGCCGCCGCCCCGGCGGCGGCAAAGCCCGCTGCCGCTGCATCTGCCGCGCCAACCGCTGCCGCATCGCCTTCGCCCGCGCCCGCTCCCGCGCGCCCCACCGCCGCTGCCGAGTTGCCGCCGGGCGCCGCGGCGTACGCGGCGCGCAACGACGTGAGCCCGGCCGACGTCGCCGGCACCGGCCGCCGCAACGAGGTGACCAAGGAAGACCTGGTCAACTTCATCAAGTCGGGCGGCCCCTCGGCCGGATCGCGCGCCGAGCAGCGCGTGCCCATGACCCGCATCCGCCAGCGCATCGCCGAACGCATGATGCTGTCGAAGAACTCGATCGCCATGCTGACCTCGTTCAACGAGGTCAACCTGGCCAAGGTCATGGCCATGCGCAAGGAGCTTGGCGAACCGTTTGAAAAGACCCACGGGATCAAGCTCGGCTTCATGAGCTTCTTCGCCAAGGCCGCGGCCAACGCGCTGGCCAAGCATCCGGTGGTGAACGCCTCGGCCGACGGCACCGACGTGATCTACCACGGCTATTCCGACATCTCCATCGCCGTGTCCACCGAGAAGGGCCTGGTGACGCCGGTGCTGCGCAACGTCGAGGCGATGGGCTTCGCCGAGATCGAGGGCGCCATCGCCGGCTACGCCAAGGCGGCGCGCGAGGGCGGGCTCAAGCTCGAGGACCTGCAGGGCGGCACCTTCACCATCACCAATGGCGGTACCTTCGGCTCGCTGATGTCCACGCCGATCGTCAACCCGCCGCAGAGCGCGATCCTGGGCATGCATGCCATCAAGGAGCGTCCCATCGCCGAGAACGGCCAGGTGGTGATCGCGCCGATGATGTACATCGCGCTGAGCTACGACCACCGCATCATCGACGGCAAGGACGCGGTACTGTTCCTGGTGGACATCAAGAACCAGCTCGAGAATCCGCACCGCATGCTGCTCGGTCTCTGAGCCCCCCCCTTGAAAACACGCTGCATCGAAGGAACATCGAGTCCATGAGCGAAACCACCAACTACGACGTGATCGTCATCGGCGCCGGCCCCGGCGGCTACGTAGCCGCGATCCGCGCCGCGCAGCTGGGCCTGAAGACGGCCTGCGTGGATGCCTTCATCGGCAAGGAAGGCAAACCGGCCCTGGGCGGCACCTGCCTCAACATCGGCTGCATCCCGTCCAAGGCGCTGCTCGATTCCTCGCGCCAGTTCCATAACCTTACGCATGCGTTCAAGGACCACGGCATCAGCGCCGACAATGCGCGCATGGACGTGCCCGCGATGATTGCCCGAAAGGACAAGATCGTGAAGCAGTTCACCGGCGGCATCAGCTCCCTGTTCAAGGCCAACAAAGCCAACCCGGTCACCGCCATCGCCGGCTTCGCCACGCTCAAGCCGGGCAAGGTGGTCAGCATCAAGGGCCATGACGGCAGCGTCGCCGAGATCTCCGCGAAGAACATCATCCTGGCCCCGGGCTCGTCGCCGATCGAGCTGCCGTTCGCGAAGTTCGACAACCAGCTCATCCTCGACAACGCGGGCGCGCTGGACATCGAGTCCGTGCCCGCCAGGCTGGGCGTGATCGGCTCCGGCGTGATCGGCCTGGAGCTCGGCAGCGTGTGGCGACGCCTGGGTTCCGAAGTCGTCATCCTCGAGGCGCTGCCCGAGTTCCTGGCCGCCGTCGATCCGGACATCGCCAAGGCGGCGGCGCGCGAATTCAAGAAGCAGGGCCTGGACATCAAGCTGGGCGCCAAGGTCAGCAAGACCGAGATCAAGGGCAAGCAGGTCGTCGTCACCTACACCGACGCAAGCGGCGAGCAGACCCTCACCGTGGACAAGCTGCTGGTCAGCGTCGGCCGACGGGCCGCCACCGGCGGCCTGCTGGCCGAGGGCACGGGCGTGCAGCTCGACGAGCGCGGCCGCGTCATCGTGGACGAACACTGCGCGACGGGCGCCGAGGGCGTCTGGGCAATCGGCGACTGCGTGCGCGGCCCGATGCTGGCGCACAAGGCCTCCGAGGAAGGCATCGCCGTTGCCGAACTGATCGCCGGCCTGCCTGGCCACGTCAACCTCGACACCGTGCCCTGGGTCATCTACACCGAGCCGGAGATCGCCTGGGTCGGCAAGACCGAGAAGGAACTCAAGGACGCCGGCATCCCTTACAAGTCGGGCAGCTTCCCGTTCGCGGCGATCGGCCGCGCAGTGGCGATGGGCGAGCCTGCAGGCCTGGTGAAGATCCTGGCGCACGCGGAAACCGACCGCATCCTGGGCGTGCACATGTGCGGCGCCAACGTGTCCGAGTTGATCCACGAGGCCGTGGTCGCGATGGAATTCCACGGGTCGGCCGAGGACCTGGCGCGCATCTGCCACGCTCACCCGACCCTGTCCGAAGCCGTGCACGAAGCCGCGCTGGCGGTCGACAAGCGCGCGATCCACAAGGCCAATTGAACCCGGCTGGCCGCGTTCCGCGCGGCCTTCGTCCATGACCACCGACCCCAGCCCGATCCGCAACGTCTCGGACACGGCCCTGTGGGTCGCGACCTGGCGTGCGATGGAAAGCGAACGCCCGGACGCGCTCTTCCACGATCCCTTCGCCCGCCGCCTCGGCGGCAAGCGCGGCGAAGCAATCGCCGCGCGCATGGGCGGTGCCAAGGCCAACTGGCCCATCGTGGTGCGCACCGTCGTCATGGACGAGATCGTCCAGCGCTGCGTGCGCGACGGCGCGGCCACCGTGCTCAACCTGGCGGCGGGCCTGGATGCCCGCCCCTACCGCCTCGACCTGCCCGCTTCGCTGCGCTGGCTGCACGTCGACCTGCCCGAGATGGTCGACTACTTCCGCGCCAACATGGCCGCGGAAACGCCGCACTGCCAACTCGAGCTGGTCGCCGCGGACATGCGCGACGCCGAAGCCAAGCGCGCCTTGTTCGACCGCGTCGCCACGCTGCCGGGGCCGGTCCTGGTCATCACCGAAGGCTTGCTGCTTTACCTGGAAGGCGAGCAGGTGGCGGAGTTGTCGCGCGACCTGCACGACCGCAGCCAGGCGCGCTGGTGGTTGACCGACCTCGCCTCGCCAGCCTTGCTGAAATTCCTCGCGCGCCGCTGGAATTCCGGCGGCGTGCAGGACAATGCGCCGTTCCGATTCGGGCCCGCGGATGGCAGCGGCTTCTTCGCTCCGCAGGGCTGGCGCGAGGCGGAATTCCATTCGACCATCGTCGACGCCTACCGCCTCAAGCGCACCATGCCCCTGGCCTGGTTGTGGCGCCTGCTGTCGATGGTGCAGCCGCGCAGCCGGCGCCGCGAAGCGGTGCGCATGTCCAGCGTCGTCCTGCTCGAACGCGAAGCTGGCGCAAGGTGAGCGATCCCTCGAATTTCCGCGCGTTCCGCATCCGCGACGACGCGCAGGGCTACCGCGCCGCCGTCGAGACGATGCGTGCCGATGAGCTCTCGCCCGGCGAGGTCCTGGTCAAGGCCGCCTACAGCAGCGTCAACTACAAGGACGCCCTCGCCGGCACCGGAAGCGGCCGCATCCTGCGCCGCTTCCCGCTCAATGGCGGCATCGACGTCGCCGGCCATGTCGTGGCCTCGACGGACGCCGCGTTCAAGGAGGGCGATGCAGTGCTGTGCACCGGCAGCGGGCTGTCGGAAACGCGCGATGGCGGCTATGGCGAGTACATCCGGCTCGCCGCCGAATCGACCATCCCGCTGCCCGTCGGCCTGGACCTGCGCGAGGCGATGATCCTCGGCACGGCGGGCTTCACCGCCGCGCTGGCGTTGTATCGCATGGAGCAGAACGCGCAGCAGCCCGGGCAAGGTCCGATTCTCGTCACCGGTGCGACGGGCGGCGTCGGCATGCTGGCGATCGACATCCTCACGCGCGCGGGTTACGCGGTGGAGGCGCTTAGCGGCAAGCCGGACCAGGCCGACGCACTGCGCGCGCTTGGCGCGACGGTGGTGCTGGACCGCCACCATCTGCAGTTGGGCTCGCGTCCCCTGGAAACCGCGCGCTGGGCCGGCGCGATCGACAATGTCGGCGGCACGCTGCTGTCGGGCCTGGCGCCCTGCATCCAGCCCTACGGGAACATCGCCACCTGCGGCATGGCCGGGGGCAGCGATATCCAGGGCACGGTCATGCCTTTCATCATCCGCGGCGTCTCATTGCTCGGCATCGCCTCGGCCGGCACCGCCCGTCGGGTGCGCGAGTCCGTCTGGCGGAATCTCGCCAGCGCGTGGAAACCGGCGCACCTGGCGCGCATCTGCACGCGCGAAGTGGGCCTGGACGCCCTCCCGACGGTCTTCCCGGGCATGCTCGCCGGCGGTTCGATCGGACGGACACTCGTCAAATTGTGACCGGAGCTTGCGCGCAGCGAAGGCGGCGGGCATACAATTCGGCAAACTGGAGAACCCGATGGCCCGCATCCTGATTGTTGATGATTCCCCGTCCCAGCTCATGGGCATGAAACGCATCGTGGAAAAACTGGGCCATGAAGCGGTGACGGCGGAAGACGGCGCCGCGGGCGTCGAGGCAGCCAAGGCCAACCTGCCCGACCTGATCCTGATGGACGTGGTGATGCCCAACCTCAATGGGTTCCAGGCCACGCGCGCGATTTCCAAGGAAGCCACCACCGCGCAGATCCCGGTCGTGCTGGTCACCACCAAGGACCAGGAGACCGACAAGGTCTGGGGCATGCGCCAGGGCGCCAAGGCCTACATCACCAAGCCCTTCACCGAGAACCAGCTGGTGGAAGTGATCAACTCGCTGCTCGTGCCGGGCTGAGTCTGGCGCGCCGCGGCAACGAAAAAGCCAGGCTTTCGCCTGGCTTTTTTGCATCCGGGGACGGGACGCCGAAAGCGGAGGCGCTAGCGCGCCTTGCCCGCGAAGGCCTCCGCAAGCCGCTGGTAGGCGTCGCGCTGGGCAGCGCTTTCCGGCTTCGGCGTACTGACTTCGAGCTCGACGATCTGGTCGCCCGCCGCCGGCTTGCCCGGCAGGCCACGACCGCGCAGGCGCAGCTTGCGCCCGCTGTCCGAGCCCTCCGGCACGCGCAGCTCCACGCGCCCGCCCAAGGTCGGCACGCTCAGCGTCGTGCCCAGCGCCGCCTCCCAGGGCGTGACCTGCGCGGTATAGAGGATGTTGCGTCCGTCCACTTCGAACTCGCCGTGCGGGCGATAGTCGATTTCCAGCAGCAGGTCGCCGCGATGCGCCGTCGGGCCCTGCCCCTGCCCGGCAAGGCGGATCACCTGGCCGGGACGGATGCCGACGGGAATCTTCACCTCGAGGGTGCGGCCGTCCACCGAAATCGCCTGGGCGCCGCCGGAATAGGCGATCTCCAGCGGGATGGCGAGCTTGGCGCGGGTGTCGCCCTGCGGCGCCTGGCGCGCGCGCGCGGCGCCCCGTCCTGCGCCGCCGAACAGCGATTCGAAGAAATCACTGAAGCCCTCGCCGCCGCCCTGGTCGAAGCGGAAGCCCTGGCCATTGCCGCCGCCGAAGCCACCGAAGCCGCCCTGCCCGCCAGCGGATCCGAAATCCGGGGGCGGGCGGAAATCCTCGCCCGGACGGTAGCCTTGCGCGCGCAACTGGTCGTAGGCGGCGCGCTTTTCCTTGTCGCGCAGCACCTCGTAGGCCTCGTTCACCGACTTGAAGCGCTCCTCGGCGCCTTTTTCCTTGCTGACGTCGGGGTGGTACTTGCGGGCAAGCCGGCGGTAGGCGGTCTTCAGCTCCGCCTCGCCAGCGCCCGGCTCAACGCCCAACGCCTCGTAATAATCCTTGAACTGCATCTTTGGCTCCAGCGAAAAGGCCCGCGGAAGCGATCCCGCGGGCCTCATTCTACGTCCGCCCGGCGTAACGCCTACTGCACGTTGATCCGGCGCGGGGTGGTTTCCGGGCGCTTGGGGATGGCTATCTCCAGCACGCCATGGCGACCGGTCGCGCTGATGCCATCCGGGTTGGCACTCTCGGGCAGGGCGAAGCGGCGATAGAACACGCCGTGCGCGCGCTCGACGCGCGAATAGCGCTCGCCTTCGCTCTTTTCCTCGGCGCGGCGTTCGCCCCGGATGGAGAGCACGCCCCTGTCCATGTTGACCTCGATCGCCGCCGGGTCAACGCCCGGCAGGTCGGCCAGGATCAGGAAGCGGTCCTGCTCTTCCTTGATGTCCACGCGCGGAATCCACTGGCTGGTGACGACGCTGGATGCGTCGGCCTCGGGCTGGCTGGAAAAGAAGCGGTCGAAAACCTGCTTGATCTCGTCCTGCAGGGGGTGCTGGGCGGCGTGGTGCCACCCGATCTGGCGCTGTCGCATGGTCTTGCTCCTGTGTCGTGGGCGCGGCACGTCGGCCGCGATGGCTGGAACATGCGTTCGGTTAGCTGGGATTCAAGGCTGCCCGCGCCAAATCCGTTTAGACTGCATTCCACTTCTTGAATGCGAGGCGGCAATGACGATCCAGGTCGGCGACACCATCCCCGAGGCAACCGTCAACGAACTGCAGGACGGCGTCCAGGCAATTGGCACGGGCGAGCTGTTCGCCGGGAAGAAGGTCGTCCTGTTCGCCGTGCCCGGCGCCTTCACGCCCACCTGCTCGGCCAAGCACCTGCCCGGCTACGTCCAGCACATGGCCGACTTCGCCGAGCGCGGCATCGAACTGGCCTGCCTGTCCGTCAACGACGCCTTCGTGATGGGCGCCTGGTCCCGCGACCAGGCCGTCCCGGCCGGCTTGCACATGCTGGCCGACGGCAACGGCGCCTTCACCCGGGCGCTGGGCCTGGAACTGGACGCCACGCCCTTCGGCATGGGACTGCGCGCCAAGCGCTTCGCCCTGTATGCCGAGGACGGCGTGGTCCGCCAACTGCACGTCGAGGCGCCGGGAGAGTTCAAGGTCTCCTCGGCCGAATACGTCCTCGAACACCTGCCCGCCTGATTCGTTGGGCGCCCGTTACGTTCCGGCTTCCCATACTGAACGGAACTTCCCCACCCACCCCACGGAGCCAACCATGAAGAACATCCTGATGGCCAGCCTGCTATCCCTGGCGGCGCTGTTCGCAGCCCCGCAGGCCCAGGCCTATTGCAACAACTGCGGTCACGTCACCAACATCGAGGCCTACACCGGGCACCGCTCCGGCACGGGCGGCGCGGTTGCAGGCGCAGTCGTGGGCGGACTGGTCGGCAACCAGGTCGGCGGCGGCTCGGGCAAGACGCTGGCGACGGTCGCTGGTGCGGTTGGCGGCGCCTATGCCGGCAAGCACATCGCCGAGAACTCGGAGAAGACCCGCTATCGCGTCACCGTGCGCCTGGATGACGGACACTCGGAAACGGTGACCCAGTCCAGCGTGGGCAACCTGCACGTGGGCAGCGCGGTCAAGATCAAGAACGGCAAGGCCGTACACCTCTAAGCAAACGCTTCAAGCAAGGGGCCAGCGTGGTCGGTTGCCTCGGGCAATCGGCGACGCTGGCCCCTTCTTTTTTTGTACTCGGCTGGTTCGGCTACGCGCGCCCGGTCCGGGTCCTGCGTGCCTATTTGGGTGCGGTGGTCGCGACCGGCAGTTTCTGCGCCAGGTGCGTTGCCGCGGCCACCTTCGAGATCGGCGTCATCTGCAAGGCGGAATCGGCCATGTCCAGGCCCAGTCCCTGCCCCGCCGTGCGGGCGCGCAACAGTCGCGGGAAGTCCACGTCCACATACCCCATCGGCGCGCCGTCGGCGGAGAACGCCATGCCGGGCACGCCATCCACCAGCAGCAGGGTCTTGGGCGTGTGCGTCTCGCCGATCACGGACCCGATCCGGAACACCGGCACGCCGCCCCATTCATCGGAGGTGCGCAGCAGGGAGAAAAAGGTCATGCCGGGCTCAGCCACGACACCCTCGTCGAGGTTGACGAAGCTCAGCCCCGCCGGCGGCTTGCGCAGGCGCAACCAGGCCAGGCCGATCTGGGTGTCGCGGGTGACCAGGTCCGCGGGCAACCAGTCCTCGCTGCCCGCAAGGCGCACGCGGAACTCGCTGGACTTGGCCACGGGCGCCGCGCCCTGCCCGGCCGACGAGCCCATCAACTGCTTGAAATCCATCGAGACGGCGCGGTCGGGCACCAGCAGCAGGCCATCGGCGCTGACCAGCAGGGCTTGGGTGCGGTCTTCGATCCGCTCTTCCTTGCCCGAGGTGGTCACCGACATCACGAACTTGACGGTCACCACCGCGTCGCCGTGCTTGGCGGTCAGCGACCGGTAGATCGGGCGGTAATCCTGCACGCCCGATTGCGCCAGCGCAGCGGGCGCCGCGATCGCGCAGCACAATGCCAGGGAGATGAGCCAGGGGGCGGTGCGCTTCATCGTGCGGACTCCGGTGCGTCGGCGTTGAGCCAGTAGCGTTCGAGGAACAGGATCTTGGTCTGGTTGCCGCGGATCACCGTCAGCGGGATCAGCCCGTCTTGGCGCGCCGCCAGGGCCTGTTCCAGTGCCCGCGACAGTTCGGTCGGGTCGTGCACTTCGGTGTCGCCCAGGCGGACGATCACGTCGGAGCGCCGCAGGTGCGACAGGCCGGCGGCGCCGCCGCTTTCCACGCCATCCACGAACACGCCTTGCGCGGTGCTGGGCAGGCGCAGGCCGACCCGGTCGTAGAAGCCCAGTTCGCGCAACTGCGCGCGCAGCCGGCCGATGGCCAGGGTGCGCAGGCCGGAGGTTTCGGTGGGCGACGGCGCGGCGGTGACATCGAACTGCACGGGCTTGCCGGCGCGCACGGCGCCGAACTTGCCCTTCGCGGACACGTCGAGGTCGTGCACGCGCTGGTCGAATTCCTCGGAAGAAACGTCATTGCTGGGCTTGAGCGCCTCGCCATTGAGCGAGACCAGCAGGTCGCCGACGTGCGCGCCGGCCGACCCCAGCGGGCTGCCTGGATAGATGCGCGCGATGCGGTAGCCGGCGCCCGGCAGCCCGACTTCCTTGGCCAGCGATCCGGTGAACGGCTGCACTTCGACGCCGACCCAGCTCTTGGGCAGTTCGGGCAGCGGGTCGTGGCCCTGGTCGCCCTGCTGTGGCTTGAGCAGGCTCAGGCGCTGCTCGCCATCACTCTCCAGTTGCAGCACCAGCGGCTTGTCTTCGCTCGCGCCCGCTGCCGCGCCGAGCAGGTCGGTGAGCTTGGTCACCGGCTTGCCATTGATCGCGCTGATCACCATGCCCGCTTCGATTTCGGGACGGGCCACCGCAGCCGGGCCGCCCGGCTTGACGCCGGTGACGAGCACGCCGGAGCGCGCCTCCAGGTTGCGCCGCTTGCCCATCTCGGGCGTGAGCTCGGACGCGGAAATCCCGTAGGCGGCGAGCGCCAGCTCGTTGCCGCGTTCCACCCGCTGCGCCTGGGCGACCAGGGCGATGTCCTGCTGGCGCCCGCCGCGCTCGATGCGCAGCGCCACCTTCGAGTCGATCGGCAGTTCGGCGATGGCCTGCTGCACGCGCGGCACGTCGACCGGTTGCAGCGCGGTGATCTGTTGGCCATTGAGGCTGACGATGCGATCGCCGGCGCGCAGGCCCGCCTTTTCGGGCGGCGACCCGCGCTCGACCGAGTTGACCAGCACGCCTTCGGTGAACGGCGTGCCCTTGAGCGAGCGGATGCGGAAGCCCAGCGACACGCGGTCAACGCGGCCCTTGGCGATCAGGGTACTGACGATGCGCCCGGCCTCGGCGCCGGGGATGGCGAAGGCCAGGTCGCCGCCGACGATCATGCCGCGCGTGTTGACGCCGACGATGCGGCCGTTGAGGTCCACCAGCGGGCCGCCGGAATTGCCCGGCGCGATCGAGGCGTCGTGCTGGATCCAGGCGTAGTAGCGCCCGGTCGGCTCGTCCTCGCTGAGGGAATCCTCGTATTCGGCTTCGTCATCGAACAGCGACACCAGCAGGCGGCGCGGGTTGTTGACCACGCCCATGCTCATGGAGTTGGACAGGCCCCAGGGCGCGCCCATGGCCAGCACCGTGTCGCCGGGCTTCAGGTCGAGCTCGGTGGCGAATTCGGCGTAGGCGAAGGTTTCAGGGTGCGGCGGCTGCACCTGCAGCACCGCCAGGTCGGACAGGGTGTCGGTGCCCACCAGCTTGGCGGGCAGCTCGCGGCCGTCGGCGAAAACGATGCGGAAGCTCTTGCCGTTCTGGGTGACGTGCGCATTGGTGGCGATGTGCCCCTGGGCGCTGACCACGGTGCCGCTGCCGCTTGAAACGCTCAGCGTTGGTCCACCTTGGCGATAGTCCTGGCGCACGGTGAGGATGCTGACCACCACCGGCAGGACATGGTCACGCGCCGCGGCGATGCGGCTGGCCTCGACGGGGGCCTGCGGCGCAACCGGATCGGCGAAGGCGGGCGAGGCGAACACGGCGAGCAACAGCGCGGCGAAGAGCGGCGCGACCAGCGCGCAGCGGAAACGAATCGAAAGGATCGGCATGGGAACCCCGGGGGACTGCAGCCAAGCTTAGGCCACAGACCCCGGTGAAATCCACGGAAAAAGCATCGCGTTTTGCGCCAAAGCGACGGAAAGCGGCCAGACAGCCGCCTTCCGGGTGCGAAGCGGCGGCTCAGTCCACCGCCGGCTGCGCCTCGCCCGCGGTCCCGTCCGGGTCAGGCGTCGCAGCGTCCAGCGCGGGCAGTTCGTCCACCTCGACCACGTCCAGCCGCTCGACCGCGATCAGCTTCTCGTCGCCGGCCACGCGCATCAGCGTGACACCCTGCGTGTTGCGCCCGACCTGGGACACTTCCGAGGCGCGGGTGCGCACCAGGGTGCCCTGGTCGGATATCAGCAGGATCTCGTGGCGCTCTGTGAGCTGGATCGCGCCCACCAGCTTGCCATTGCGATCGCTGGTCTGCAGGGCGATCACGCCCTGGGTGCCGCGGCCCTTGCGCGGATATTCCGCCTGCCCGGTGCGCTTGCCGAAGCCCTTCTCGCTGGCGGTGAGGATGTCGCCCTCGCCGTCCACCACGATCATGCTCACGACGCGTTCGCCGCCGGCCACGCGCATGCCGCGCACGCCGGTGGCGGTGCGGCCCATCGAGCGCACCTCGTTCTCGGCGAAGCGCACGGCCTTGCCGTTGGAGGCGAACAGCATCACGTCGCTCTTGCCGCAAGTGAGCTGCACGTCGACCAGGGCGTCGCCTTCGTCCAGGTTGATCGCCCAGATGCCGATCGAGCGCGGGCGCGAGTAGTCCGACAGCGGCGTCTTCTTGACCGTGCCGTCGCGGGTGGCGAAGAACACGAAGCGGTCGTCGCTGTAGTCGCGCACCGGCAGCACCGCCTGCACCTTCTCCCCGTCCTGCAGCGGGATCCAGTTGATGATCGGGCGGCCGCGGGAATTCGGGCCGGCGTCCGGCAGCTGGTAGACCTTGAGCCAGAACACCCGGCCGGCGCTGGTGAAGGTGAGCAGGGTGTCGTGCGTGTTGACCACCCACAGGCGCTCGACGAAGTCCTCTTCCTTCACCGCCGTGGCCGACCGGCCCTTGCCGCCGCGCTTCTGCGCGCGATAGGCGGTGGTCGGCTGGCGCTTGGCGTAACCGGCGTGGCTCAGGGTGACGACGACGTCCTCGGACTCGATCAGGTCGAGCACGTCCAGGTCTTCCTCGCCGGCGCGGATCTCGGTGCGGCGCGCATCGCCGAATTCCTCGACCAGGTTGTGCAGCTCGGTGCGGATGACGTCCAGGAGCACATCGGGATTTTCAAGGATCCGGATCAGCCCGGCGATGGTGTCGAGCAGGGCACGGTATTCGTCGGTCAGCTTTTCCTGTTCCAGCCCGGTAAGGCGGTTCAGGCGCATCTCCAGGATTTCCTTGGCCTGGACCTCGGTCAGGCGGTAGCCGTCGCTGAGCAGGCCGAACTCCTCGCCCAGGTCTTCGGGCCGCGATGCACCAGAGCCGGCGGCGGCCAGCAACGCGCTCACCAGCCCCGGGTCCCAGCGCTTGTCGAGCATGCGGTCGCGCGCGACCTGCGGGCTTTCCGAGGTCTTGATCAGCTCGATCATCTCGTCGATGTTGGCCAGCGCGACGGTCAGGCCTTCGAGGATGTGGGCGCGGGCGCGGGCCTTGCGCAGCTCGAAGATGGTGCGGCGCGTGACCACCTCGCGGCGGTGGCGAACGAAGGCCTCCAGCATCTGCTTGAGGTTGAGCAGCTGCGGCCGGCCGTCCACCAAGGCGACCATGTTGATGCCGAACACGCTCTCCATCGGTGTCTGCTGGTAGAGGTTGTTGAGCACCACCTCGGCCGACTCGTTGCGCTTGACCTCGATGTAGATGCGCATCCCGTCCTTGTCGGACTCGTCGCGCAGCTCGGTGATGCCCTCGATCTTCTTTTCCTTGACCAGCTCGGCGATCTTTTCAATGAGCCGTGCCTTGTTCACCTGGTACGGCAGCTCGGTGACGATGATGGATTCGCGGCCGCTGTCCTCGTTGACCTCGACCGCCGCCCGCGCCTTCATGCGCACCCGGCCGCGGCCGGTGTGGTAGGCGGCGTGGATGCCGGCGGCGCCGTTGATGATGCCCGCGGTCGGGAAGTCGGGGCCCGGCACGAACTCCATCAGCTCGGAGATGGTGATCGCCGGCTCGTCGATCAGGGCGATGGTGGCGCGCACCACTTCGCCGAGGTTGTGCGGCGGGATATTGGTGGCCATGCCGACGGCGATGCCGGCGGAGCCGTTGATGAGCAGGTTCGGCACCCGGGTCGGCATGACCGTGGGCTCGAGTTCCTTCTCGTCGTAGTTGGGTTGGAAGTCGACCGTGTCCTTGTCGATGTCCGCCATCAGCTGGTGGGTGAGGCGCGACATGCGCGCCTCGGTGTAACGCATGGCTGCGGCGGAATCGCCGTCGACCGAGCCGAAGTTGCCCTGCCCGTCCACCAGCAGGTAGCGCAGCGAAAACGGCTGCGCCATGCGCACCAGGGTGTCGTACACCGACTGGTCGCCGTGCGGGTGGTATTTACCGATGACATCACCAACGATTCGGGCGGACTTGTAGTAGGGCTTGTTGGAATGCGCGCCAAGCTCGTGCATGGCGTACAGGACGCGACGGTGGACCGGCTTCAGGCCGTCGCGGACGTCGGGAAGCGCGCGCCCCACGATCACGCTCATCGCGTAATCGAGGTAGCTGCGGCGCATCTCGTCCTCGAGGTTGACCGGGATGATTTCCTTCGCGAGATCTGCCATTCAGGAGTCCGTTTTCGACGCGATTCGGGCCCGTCCGGAGGGCTCCGGAGGGAGGTGCTGCAAAGAGCGGGAATTGTAGCAAATCGCGGCCCCTTCCGCAGGCCCGATTGCCCGGAAAAATCAGGGATTTAGGCCCGCGGCGCGGGGCCGAAAACGGCCGCCATCCGGGCCCCGTCCGGATGCCCGATCACGCCCCGCTCGGTGACCAGTGCATCGATCAGGGCGGCGGGGGTCACGTCGAACACGGGATTGAAGGCCTGGACGCCTTCCGCGACGGTGCGCACGCCCGCCATGGCGAGCAATTCGTCGCCGCTGCGCTCCTCGATGTGGATGGCATCGCCGTTTGGCGTGGCCATGTCCACGGTGGATGCCGGGGCCACCACCATCACCTTGACGCCGTGGTGCCTGGCGGCGATCGCATGCTGGTAGGTGCCGATCTTGTTGGCCACGTCGCCGTTGGCGCAGATGCGGTCCGCGCCGACCACCAGCCAGTCCACGGCGCCGGTCTTCATCAAGTGCGCACCGGCCGAATCGGCGATGAGGGTGGCCGGGATGCCATCCTCGCGCAGCTCCCACACGGTCAGCCGCGCGCCCTGCAGCCAGGGCCGCGTCTCGCCGGCGAACACGCGGTCGATGCGATGCAGGGCCACGCCCGCGCGGATCACGCCGAGCGCGGTCCCGAAGCCGGCGGTGGCCAGCGAACCGGTATTGCAATGGGTGAGCACGCCCGACCCCGGCGGGATCAGCATGGCGCCCAGCTCGCCCATGCGGCGGTTGGCGGCCAGGTCCTCGCGTTCGATGGCGACGGCTTCGCGCTCGATGACGGCGCGCCAGTCGGCGCCGGCGCCGGACAGGGCCGCGCGCATGCGCGCGATGGCCCACATCAGGTTGACCGCGGTGGGGCGCGAGCGGCCCAGGGCGTCGATCCGTTGCCCGATGCCGGCGAGCGCCCCGGCGCCGGACTCCGCCTGCACGCCGCGGGTGGCGAGCACCACGCCATACGCTGCGGCGATGCCGATCGCGGGCGCCCCGCGCACGACCAGGTCGTGGATGGCCCTGCCCACGGCCTCGCTGTCCGCGCAGGACAGGTAGTCGACGGTGAAGGGCAGCTTGCGCTGGTCCAGCAGATCCAGGCGGTCGCCGAGCCAGCGGATCGGACGGACATGGTCGTAGCGGTCGAAGTCGATGGGCGTGTCCATGCCTTAGTGTAGCCGGGGTATGCTCCGCCCATGGCTCGCGTCGTCCGTCCATCGCTTCCCGCACCCGCGCCGCTGCGCGCCGAGGCAGGCATCGAGCCGATGTTGCATGCCGCCTGCGTCAAGGCCGGCGCGGCGGCGGCGCTGCAGGTTGCGCTCGACCGCATGCCCCTGCTCAAGCCGATGCTGCCGCGCGCAATCACCAATGCCGCGCGCGGCGACGCGCCCGAGCGGATCCAGCGCTTGCTGGTGAAGGAAATCTACGCGCGCTACCACGTGCGTCCCGCCGATTGGGAAGTCGAGGGCATCATCGCGGTCGCCCAGACCCAGAGCGTCCTGACGCCACTGGCCACGCAGGAAGGCCTAAAGGGCGTGATGCGTGCCTGGGTCCCCGACGCCCTGAGCAGCCCGTTGATCCGCTTCACGCCGCTCGAACCATTGATCACCGCCACCGCCAAGGCGATCGCGGCCACCTGGGCCGCGGGCCGCTACGCCGACAGCGTTTGCCGCCTGCGTCGCGCGGGTGCCGACTGGCTGCCCGCACCGCTCGCCGATGCCCTGAACCTGGCGCCGGCCAAACTGCGTCGTTGGAGTACCGAGGCGCTAACCCTCGCCCTGCCGCCGCTTCGGCTGGCCACCCGCTGGGGCTTGCGCGCCGCCGAGGCGGCCACGCCCGCGCTGTTCCGCGCAACAGCGAGGGCGGCCGCGCCGGGGTCGAAACGGGCTGCATCGGCGACGACACACGTCAAGCCCAAGCGGGTAACGAAAACCCCGGCAAAAAAAATCGCCCGGCCGAAGCCGGGCGATCCTGTGCCTGCCGCAAAGCGACGCCGCACTCAGTAACGGGGGTCGTAACCGTTCTGGTTGTAGCCGTAGCGGCTCGAGCCGGTGGCGAAGTCGGCGCGGCAGCCGTTGGTCACCCAGACCCGGTTGCCACTCGCGCCCCAGGTACTGCCCTCGATGCAGGGCTGGTGCGAATACTGGTTGACGAGGCTCACGCCGTAGCGGGTATCGAGGCTGCAGTAGCGCGTGCGGCCATTCTTCGATTCACAGCGGATGGTGCGACCGCTGTAGGCGCCGTTGCTGTAGCCGCCGTTGTAGCCACTGCCGTTGCCGTAACCATCGCCATAGCGGCTGTCGTAGCCGCTGCGATCGTCATAGCCGTTGCGATCGTCGTATCCGCTGCGATAGCCGTTGTCGCCATAGGCACCGCCCTGCCCGGTGTTGATGGCGAAGGTGCCACGGCAGCCGCCCGCGACCCAGATGCCGCGACCGTCCGCGCCCCAGGTGCGGCCGCGGATGCAGCTGCTCTGCGAGATCTGCTGGACCAGGCTCACGCCGCCACTGGTATCCACGCCGCAGTAGACGGTGCGGTTGTCGCGCGACTCGCAGCGGACCGTCCGGCCGTAGCCGTTGCTGCTGTAGCCGGTGTTGTAGCCGGTGTTGTTGTAGCCATTGTCGTAGCCATTGCTGTAGCTGTAGCCGTAGGCGGCGCTGGCGCTGCCTGCAGCCGCGGCCAGCGCCAGGCCGGTCGCCAATCCCAAATTCTTGATCTTGCGCATGACGGAACTCCTTGACGTGTCCGGTCGACATCGGCTGGCTGCCGACAAGGCCACCATAGCCATGGCGCCATGAATCCAGTGCAAATGCACGACCCGGCGATGAACGCCATGCAAATGGCCCGCCTCCCGAACTGTGGCGCAGCACACGAGCGGATCGTTGTCAGTCTCGCCCACAGCCCCTAAGGTAAGGGGATGCCCCCCGCCGCCGCCGCCGCCGCCGCCGTCGCCCTGCTGGCCGCCATCGCAGCCATCGGCGGACTGTGGTCGCTGATCCGCCGCCTTGCAGCCGCCGAGGCACGAACGGCACGCGCCGAGGCTGGCCTGCGCCAGGCCGAGGCCGACGCGCACGCGGTGCGCGCGGCCCAAGGTTCGCGTGCAGACGACCTTGCCCTGCTCGGCCGCTACGGCAACCTGCTGATCGGCTGCACCGACCTGGCCGAGGCCCTGCAGATCAGCCAGCAAATGCTGTCCCTGCTCCTGCCCGACTGCGCCGGGACGATCTATCCGCTGATCGATGGCGAGGGCCTGGCGGAAGCCACCCACCTGTGGGGCAACCATTCCGCCGAGACGCGATTGCAGGCCAGCGCCGAAGACTGCTGGTGCATGCAGCGGCATCGCATGCACCAGGCCAGCACGACGGCATCGGAAGACCTGTGCGCCCATGTCACGGTGCCCGGCCAGGGCGCGGCGGCCTGCGTCGCCTGCATCCCGCTGACCGCGCAGGGCGAATCCCTGGGCTGGCTCTACCTGAGCGCGCCCGGCGACGGGCCGCTGCCCAAGCTCCCCGTCGCGATCGCGGCGGCGGACCAGCTGGCGCTGGCGCTGGCCAACCTGCGCCTGCGCCAGAGCCTGCGCGACCTGTCGGTGCGCGATCCGCTCACGGGACTGTTCAACCGCCGCTACCTGAGCGAATCGCTGGCGCGCGAAATCGCGCGCGCGCGCCGCCGCGGGCAGCCGGTGTCGGTGATGGCCTTCGACCTGGACAACTTCAAGGACTTCAACGACCGCTACGGCCATCCAGCCGGCGACCTGGTGCTGGTGGCGTTCGCGCACCTGCTGCGGGCCAACTCGCGCAGCGAGGACATCGCCTGCCGCCAGGGCGGCGAGGAATTCGTCCTGATCCTGCCCGAGATGGAACTGTCCGTTGCAATGCGTCGTGGCGGAGACCTGATGAAGGTACTGTCGCGACTGGAACTGATGCACGAGGGCCAGATACTGCCCGCCCTCACCACCTCGATCGGGCTGGCGGTGTTCCCGGCGCACGGCGACACGCCCGAGGCGCTGCTCGCGCTGGCCGACCAGGCCCTCTACGCCGCCAAGTCCCAGGGCCGCAACCGGATCGCCGTCGCCAGCTGAAGTCAGGCGCGGTCGAAGGGAAAGGCGATCGCGTCCTGCAGGCGCTCGCCGCCGAGCATCGCCATCAGCAGCCGATCCACGCCCAGGGCCACGCCCGCGCAATCCGGGAAGCCCGGCATCGCCGACAGCAGGCGTTCGTCGAGCGGCGCGCGCGCGGCGCCCCGTTTCTGCCGGCGGCTGAGGTCGCGGGCGAAGCGCTCGCGCTGCTCGTCGGCATCGCCAAGCTCGCGGTAGCCATTGGCCAGCTCCACCGACCCCAGGTAGATCTCGAAGCGTTCGGCAACCGGAACGTCTCCCTGGCGCACGCGCGCGAGCGCGGCCTGGCTCTTGGGATAGTCGTAGACCATCAGCACCCGGTTGTCCGGGAAAGCGGGCTGGATCAGGTGGGTCATCAACAGGTCCAGCCAGTCGTCGCGGGTCATGCCCTCGTCGTCGATGTCGAACACCGCCAGCGGCGCGCGCAATTCGCCTTCGCCGGCGGTCATCGGGTCGATGCCCAGGTGCTCGGTGAACAGCTGCCGGTAACTGGATTCGCGCACCGATACGCTGCGTCCGGCCAGGCGCATGGCGTCGCGGACCAGTTCGGCGCATTCGTCCATCAACTGGTGCTGGGTCCAGCCGACGCGGTACCACTCGAGCATGGTGAATTCGGGATTGTGCAGGCGGCCGAACTCGCCGTCGCGGAACACCCGGCCCAGCTCGTAGCAACTGCCTATGCCGGCGGCCAGCAGGCGCTTGATCGGGTATTCGGGCGAGGTCCGCAGCCAGCGCCGCGGTTTGCCGGCGTCGCCATGCCCGCCGAACGTCGTCTCGAAGCTGGTGATGTTCGGATCGCTGTTGCCGGCCTGCGACAACACCGGCGTTTCCACCTCGAGCACGCCGCGCTCGGCGAAGAAGCGCCGCAGCAGCGCGTTCAGCCGTGCGCGCAGGACGATGGCCTGCAGGGTCGCGGTGGGTTTCCAGTCGTCCATGGTGTCCTCGGTCGCCGCCATGGTCATTCGTTTTGCGCCAGGAAGGCAAGCAGCGCGGCCTCGTCCCAGACTTCGATGCCCAGGTCGCGCGCCTTGTCCAGCTTCGAACCCGCCGCCTCGCCGGCGACCACCAGCGCTGTCTTCTTCGACACGCTGCCGGCGACTTTCGCGCCCAGGGCCTCGAGTCGTGCGCCCGCCTCGTCCCGCGTCAGCGACGCCAGGGTGCCGGTCAGCACCACGCTCTTGCCGACCAGGGGGCCGGCCAGGTTGGCCTGCGGCGGGCCTTCGCGCCAGTGCAGGCCGGCGGCGCGCAGGGCGGCGATCACGGCGCGGTTGTGCGGTTCGGCGAAGAAGCTGGCGATCCGGCCGGCGACGACCGGGCCGACGTCCGGCACTTCGCGCAGCCTGCCTTCGTCGGCGGACATCACTGCGTCGAGCGAGCCGAACTGGCGCGCCAGGGTCTTGGCGGTGGATTCGCCGACGTCGCGGATGCCCAGCGCGAACAGCAGGCGCTCGAGCGTGCTATCGCGGCTGCGCGCGATGGCGCCGAGCAGGTTGTCGGCCCACTTGCTGGCGACCTTCCCCTGTCGTGCAGTCTCCGGTTGCGTGCCGTCGCGTTCGTCGGCGCGCCGGCGCATCTGCAGGAAGTCGTCCTGCGTCAGCGCATAGAAATCCGCGACCGTGCGGACGAAGCCCAGGTCCACCAGGTCCTCGACGATGCGGTCGCCCAGGCCCTCGATGTCCATGGCGCGGCGCGAGGCGAAATGGATCAGCGATTGCACGCGCTGCGCCGGGCAGACGAGGCCGCCGCTGCAGCGCGCGGCGACCTCGCCCTCCTCCCGCACGATGTCGGAACCGCAGGCGGGGCACTGCGCCGGCAGCGCGAAGGGCGGATGCCGTGGCGCGCCGCGTGCATCCAGCGGACGTGCCTCGAGCAGCACGCCGGCGACCTCCGGGATGACGTCGCCCGCGCGCCGCACGATCACGGTATCGCCCACGCGGACGTCCAGGCGTGCGACCTGGTCGGCGTTGTGCAGGGTGGCATTGGTGACGACCACCCCGGCGACACCGACCGGTGCCAGCCGCGCGATCGGCGTGATCGCGCCGGTGCGCCCGACCTGCACGTCGATTGCCTCGACCGTGGTGGTCTGCTCCTGGGCGGGGTACTTGTGCGCCAGCGCCCAGCGCGGCGCGCGCGACACGTAGCCGAGCTGCTCCTGCTGGTCGATGCGGTCGAGCTTGTAGACCACGCCGTCGATGTCGTACGGCAAGGCATCGCGGCGCGCACCGATGCGCTCGAAGTAGGCCAGCAGGCCATCGGCGCCGCGCGCCGTGCCGACCTCGGGACTGACTGGGAAACCGATCCCGCGCAGCGCGGCCAGCACCTGCGACTGCCGTTCCGGCACGGGCCATCCCTCGGTCACGCCCAGCCCGTAGGCGTAGAAGCTCAGGGCGCGCGACGCGGTGATCCGCGAGTCGAGTTGGCGCAGCGATCCGGCGGCGCCGTTGCGCGGGTTGGCCATGGTGCGCTCGCCCTTCGCCCGCGCCTTCGCGTTCCAGTCCTCGAAGGCTGCGCGGGTCATGTACACCTCGCCGCGCACTTCCAGCACCGCCGGCGCCGCGCCACGCAGGCGCAGCGGAATCGCCTTGACGGTGCGCAGGTTGGCGCTCACGTCCTCGCCGCTGGCGCCGTCGCCGCGGGTGGCGCCGCGTACGAACAGGCCGTCTTCGTAGCGCAGGCTGATCGCCAGGCCATCGAGCTTGGGTTCGGTGCAGAACTCAGGCTCGGCATCCCCGGTGGCGGCGCTGATGCGGGCGACGAAGTCGCGGACTTCCTGCTCGCTGAAGGCGTTGGACAGCGACAGCATCGGCCGCGCGTGCTCGACCGTCGCGAACGCCTCGCTGGCCTTGGCGCCGACCCGCTGCGTCGGCGAATCGGCCGTGCGCAGCCCAGGATCCGCCGCCTCGATTGCTTCCAGCTCGCGCACCAGCGCGTCGTACTCGGCGTCCGGGATCTCCGGTTCGTCGAGCACGTGGTAGCGGTGGTTGGCCCGGTCGATCGCGTCGCGCAGCTGGCGCGCGCGCGCGGCCGGGTCGGCAGGCCTGGCCATGGCGGCGCCCGGCCTAGCGGCCCGGGCGGATGACAGCCTTCTCGCGAGCGCGGTCGTAGGCGCGCAATTCGTCGCGGATGTTGGCGATGCGCTGGCGGCCGAGCGCGTTGCGCTCCTCGTCCAGCAGGACCGCGTCGAGCAATTCGGCCATCCGCTGCGCGGTCGGCAGCAGGGTGTCCCAGGCATCCAGCGCCGAGAGCGGGCCCGGCAGGGCGATGAAGAAATTCACCCCGGGGGTTTCCAGTTCCTTGATCGCGCGCAGGTCGAAGAAACCCGGCTTGACCAGGTTGGCGACGCTGAAGATCGGGCCGAGTTCGGGATGCTGGTCCACCAGGCGGTGGAAGATGTTCATGTGGCCGTAGACCAGGCCGGCCTTCTCGGCAGCGACCACCAGGTCGGGGCCGGTAAGGCTGCGGCCGGCGCGGGCGACCAGGTAGACCGAGACGATCTTGTCGTAGTCCGGGCTGGGCCGCGCGCCGAGCTGGGAACCCAGCGAGGCGCTTGGCGCCGCAGTGGACGCTGCGCCGTCGCGCGAGGCGGCCACGGCATCGTCGTCGCCGTCGCCGGCGACGCCGGTCTCGCCCGCTTCGATGATTTCGCGCAGGGTCGGTTCGACCCGGCCGCCGTCGGCGATGGCGTCGGCGCCGGCACCGTCACCATCGCGGTTGGCGATGCGCTTGCCCTGCCCCGGCCGCCTGCGCGCGGTCACCAGGATCACGACGAACAGCACCAGGGCGGCAACGGCGATGCCGATGCGAAGCAGGGTGGTGTCGCTCAGTCCGTCAATCATCGTGTGTCTCTCCAGTGGTCCGGGTGCGAGGCAACGTGGGTCGGGGGGCTGGGGCGTGCTGGGCTGGGGGCGCCAGGTGGATTATGCCGCACCAACGAGCCTGGATGCTTCCGCCAGGTCCACGGACACCAGCCGGCTGACGCCGGGCTCGCGCATGGTGACGCCCGACAGCTGCTTGGCCGCCTCCATGGTCGCCTTGTTGTGGGTGACGAACAGGAACTGCACCTGCTCGCTCATCTCCGTGACCATGGTGCTGAAGCGGCCGACATTGGCCTCGTCCAGCGGCGCGTCCACCTCGTCGAGCAGGCAGAACGGCGCCGGGTTCAGGCGGAAGATCGCGAATACGAGGGCGACCGCGGTCAATGCCTTCTCGCCGCCCGACAGCAGGGAGATGTTCGACACGCGCTTGCCCGGGGGCCGGGCCATGATCGAGACGCCGGTGTCGAGCAGGTCCTCGCCGGTCAGCTCCAGGTAGGCATGGCCTCCGCCGAACAGGCGCGGATACAGCTCCTGGATGCCGGCATTGACGCGGTCGAAGGTTTCCTTGAAGCGGCCGCGGGTTTCGCGGTCGATCTTGCGGATGGCGGACTCGAGGGTGTTCAGGGCCTCGCACAGGTCTGCGTTCTGGGCATCCAGGTAGGTCTTTCGCTCGCTCTGCTCGCCGTATTCCTGGATCGCCGCCAGGTTGACCGGCTCGAGCCGGCGCATCTTGGCGTCGATGTCGGCCAGGGCCTTGGTCCAGGCGTCGAAGTCGGCTTGTTCGGGCAGTTCGGACACGACCTGGGCGATGTCGAGGCCGGCGCCGGTGATCGAATCGGCGATCTGGCCCGAGCGCAGCGCCAGCGCCTGCTCGCCCAGGCGGCGGGTGCCGATCGCCTCGCGTTGGGCGATCGCCTGTTGGTCGGCGCGCTGCCGCGCCTGCTCGTGCTTGCGCAGTTCGTTCTCGATGCCGTCGAGGGCCGAGCGCGCGGCGCCCAGGTCGCGCTCGACCAGCACGCGCTGGTCCAACACCGTCTGGCGGTCCGACTGCAGCTTGAGGACCGGCGCATCGCCCTCGGCAAGCTGGGTCCGCAATTCGTTGAGCCGCACTTCCAGTTGCGCGCGCTGGCTGCCCATGCGCGCCAGCGACTCGCTCAACGCCAGCACCCGTGCGCGTTGCGCCTCCAGGCCGAGCGCCAGCTTGTGCGACTGCTCGCGGGAATCGCGCGCAGCATTGCGGGCGACATCGCGGGCTTCGCTGCGGCTGCGGCGCGCGGCGTCGAGTGCCTGCCTGCGGGTCTCGTGCTCGCCCATGGCGGCAACCGCGTCGTTGAGCCGGGTGCGCGATTCGCGCGCCTGCTCCTGCGCGTCGGCCAGCGCCTGCGCCAGGCCGGCCTGCTCGCCCTCGATCCGCGCCATCCGCGCCTGCGCGGTTTCCAGCCGGCTGCGCAGGCCCTGCAACTGGCCGCCGAGTTCGGACACGCCGCGGTGCGCCAGGTACATGCTGCGCTGGGCGTCCTCGCGCAGCTGCTCGGCCTCGAGCAGGCGGTCGCGCAGGCCGATCGATGCGTCGTTGCTGCGCTGCTCGGCGGCGGCGAGCCGCTCGATCTCGGCGCGCAATTGCTTGATCTCGGCTTCGCGGGCCAGCGCGCCCTGCTGGGCTTCGCCGCTGCGCGACACGCGCAGCCAGCCCGGGCCCAGCCATTCGCCGTTGCGCGACACCACGGCCTCGCCATCGCCAAGCGCCGCGGCCTGGCGGTGCGCGTCCGCGGCGTCGTCGGCGATGCGAATCCGCGCCAATTGCCGGCGCACGGCATCGGGGCCGCGCACCTTGGCGGCGAGCGATCCGGCTGGCGCGTCGAACCCGCCATCGGCCGCCGACACCAGGGCCACGCGACCCTGCGACAGGCTGGCCAGGGCATCGACCCAGTCCGATGGCGCGTCCACCGCAACCGCCTCCACCAGGGCGCCGAGCACGGTTTCCACCGCGGTTTCCCAACCCGCTTCCACGTCGAGCAGCTCGCCCAGGCGCGGCTTGCCGGCAAGGCCATGCGCGCGCAACCAGTCGAGGGCGACGTTTTTTTCCTGGCCCAGGGCGGCGTGCTGCAGCGCCTCGAGCGAGGCCAGGCGGCCGCGCGCGGCCTGCACCTGCTTGCGGATCTCGGCGAGTTCGGCCTGGCCCTGGCGCTGCTGCTCCTGCAGCGCGGTCAGCGCGGACTTGCGCGCTTCCAGTGCCGTCGCCAGGCCATCGAGGCCCGACTTGTCCCTGTCGTGGTCGGCCTGCAGGCCGGCCAGCGACGACACCAGCGCGGCGGTATCCAGGCCTGCGCGTTCCGCGGCCAGGGCATCGGCGCGGCGGGCGGCGTCGGCCGCCTGCTTCTCGAGGTATTCGATCTTGGTGCGTTCGACTTCGGCCCAGCGCGCCGTCTCGGACTGGGCGCGGGCGTGGGCGTCCCACTGCTGCTGCCAATCCAGCAGCGCTGCTTCGGCCGCGCGCAGTGCCTCCTGGCGCGCGGCATCGTCGGATTCCAGCGCGGACAACTGCGGGTCGGCGGCGGCGATGGCCGTGCGCAGCTCGCCGAGCTGGCGCTCGTCGCCGGTGATGTGCTCGCCGATCTCGGCGAAGGCGGCGTCGGCCTCGACGCGCGCGGTTTCGAGGCGCTGGGTGAGTTCGCGCTGGTGGCTGACCTGCTGTTCGATCCGCGCCAGCTCGCCGCTGACCCGGTAACCCTCGGCCTGCACCTTGCCAAGCGCCTCGCTGGCTTCGCCAGCCTGCGCGCGTGCTGCCTCGATCTGCGCCTCGGCGGCCCGCTGCTCGGCCAGGATGCGCTGGAGCGTGGTCTCGTCGCCGGCCAGTTGTTCGCGCACGGCGCCCAGCTCGGCGTCGAGCTTGCGGTACTCCAGGCCCTTGAGCTGCGCGTCGCGGCGGATGCGGTCGGCCTGCAGTCCCTGGTACTGCTCGGCGGCGCGCGCCTGGCGCTTGAGGTGCTCGATCTGCTTGTCCACTTCCTCGCGCAGGTCGGTCAGGCGCTCCAGGTTCTCGCGGGTGTGCTTGATGCGGGTTTCGGTTTCCTTGCGGCGCTCCTTGTACTTGGAGATGCCGGCGGCTTCCTCCAGGTACACCCGGAGGTCTTCGGGCCTGGCTTCGATGATCTGCGAGATCATGCCCTGCTCGATGATCGAGTAGCTGCGCGCGCCAAGCCCGGTGCCCAGGAACAGGTCGGTGATGTCGCGGCGCCGGCAGCGGGCGCCGTTGAGGTAGTAGTTCGACTGGCCGTCGCGGCTGACCGATCGCTTGACGGAGATTTCCGCATAGCGCGCGTACTCGCCGCCAATCGCGCCTTCGGAGTTGTCGAACACCAGTTCCACCGTCGCCTGGCTGACCGGCTTGCGGCTGGAGGAGCCGGCGAAGATCACGTCGGTCAGGCTGTCGCCTCGCAGGCGGCTGGCCGAACTTTCACCCATCACCCAGCGCACCGCGTCGATGATGTTCGACTTGCCGCAACCGTTGGGCCCGACCACGCCGGTCATGTTGGTGGGCAGGTGCAGCACGGTGGGATCGACGAAGGACTTGAAGCCGGACAGCTTGATGGTCGAAAGGCGCATATAACTCTTTGATTTGCAAGCAGGAAGGCCATCCCCGATGGCCGTTTTCCCAGTATAACTGGCTGGGACGGCCGGCGCCCCGGTCAGTCGTGGCTGTGCTGGGGGGTGGCGGGCGCCTCGATCTGATCCAGGAAGTCCACCGCCCGGCGCAGGTGCGGGATGACGATGCTGCCGCCGACCACCAGGCCGACGCTGAAGGCCTCGAAGAACTCGTCGCGGTTGACACCCGCGTCCTTGCACTGGGCCACGTGGTAGCTGACGCAGTCGTCGCAGCGCAGCACCATCGATGCCACCAGCCCGAGCAGCTCCTTGGTCTTGAGGTCGAGCGCGCCGGCCTTGTAGGTCTGTGTATCGAGCGCGAAGAACCGGCGCACCACCTGGTTGTCCTGTTCGAGGATGCGCTCGTTCATGCGCTGCCGGAATTCGGTGAATTCGCGTAGCCGGTCGCCGTCGCCGCCGCCTTGCCCGCTCATGGTGCCGCCTCCAGCAGGGGTTTGAGTTCGCCGCGGCGATCCATCGCGACCATCTCGTCGAAACCGCCGACGTGCACGTCGCCGATGAAGATCTGCGGCACCGAGGTGCGCTTGCTGGTTTCCATCATGGCGCGCCGGGCGTCGGGATCGATGTCGACCCGGACCTCCGTCCAGGCGACGCCGCGCGACTTCAGGAAGTTCTTCGCCGCCACGCAATAGGGGCAGACGGCGGTGGTGTACATGGTCACATCGGGCACGCGCAAGGTCTCCATGTCCCTCCAGGTGGGGACGACGGGGAACATTTTACAGACCGGCCTGTCCCATCTGGGGCAAACTCCGTGCCTTGCATCCCATTCCGGTCCCGCGCCGACCGCTGGCGCCCCAGGAGCTCCACCTGCGCCATCCAGCCCTGCTGACGCTTGCAATCACCCTCGCCATTGGCCTGCCGGCGACGCCCGCGCACGCCCAGGACAAGGGCCTGCCCGACATCGGCTCGTCGGCCGAGGAGTTGCTGACCCCGGCGCAGGAAACCGAGATCGGCGCCTATACCCTGTACCAGCTGCGTCGCTACGGCTACGTGCTGGAGGATCCGCTGATTGATTCCTGGCTGGATACGGTCGGCCATCGACTGGCGGCGGTGTCCGACCGGCCCGAGCAGGGATTCAGCTTTTTCCTGCTTCGCGACCGGCAGATCAATGCCTTCGCCACCCTGGGCGGCTTCGTCGGCGTGAACGCCGGCACGGTGCTGGCGGCCGAGCGCGAGGACGAACTGGCCGGCGTGCTCGCGCACGAGATTTCGCATGTCACCCAGCGCCACGTACTGCGCGCGGTCGAACGGGCCAAGAAGGACCAGATCCCGATCATGCTGGCGACGCTGGGCGTAATCCTGGCGGCCCAGAAGACCAGCGGCAGCAACAAGGACGGCTACGGCGACAGCCGCGCGAACGCCATCCAGGCCGCGGTGCTGGCCGGCCAGGGCCTGGCGGCGCAGCGACAGATCGACTACACGCGCAGCGTCGAGACCGAGGCCGACCGGGTCGGCATCCAGACCCTGTACCGGGCCGGCTACGACGCCAACGGCATGGGCGATTTCTTCGAGAGGATGGAACGGCTGACCCGCGGCGACTCGGGCGGCTACCAGACGCCCGCCTACCTGCAGGACCATCCGGTCACCACCACGCGCCTGAGCGAGGCCCGGGATCGCGCCGCGAAGCTGCAACGCGAGCGCCCGGTGCTGCGCACCCAGTCGGCGGCGCAGCCGAGCCTGCTGCTGCCCTGGGGCCTGAGCGCCAATGCCGACACTGCCAGCGCCCGGCCCGCCGCCATGTTCGAGTGGGCGCGCGAGCGCCTGCGCGTGCTGACTGCCAAATCGCCGGCCCAGGGACTGCGCGAAACCCAGCAGGCCCTGGCCGACGCCGGTCCGAAAGCCAGCGACGCGCGCCGCTACGCGGTGGCGCTGTCGCAGATGAAGGTCGGCTATCCGGCCGCGGCCGACGCCGTCCTGCAGCCGCTCGCCTCGCGCCATCCGGACAACATCTGGATTGGCCTGGCCCTGGCCGAGAATGCCTTCGTGGCGCGCGACCCGGCGCTCTCGAAAACCCGCTACGAACGCCTGTTGGCCGCGCATCCCGACGATCGCGCCGTGATCCTGAGCTATGCCGAGACCCTCAACGACATCGGCGGCGCCGAGTCCGGCCGGCGCGCCCAGGCCATCCTGCGTCCCCTGCTGTCGGCCAATGGCGACAACCCCCTGTTCCAGGCCAACTACGCCCGCGCCAGCGAACTGGCCGGCGATACCGCCCGTGCCGGCGAGGCCTATGCCGAGGCGGCCTGGCTCAATGGCCGCGCCGAGGACGCCCTGAACCAGTTGACGGCCCTGCTCAAGCGCGACGACCTGGGCTACATCCAGCGCGCCCGCATCGAGGCGCGGATCGCCGCCCTCACTCCCGAGGTGCTGGACATGAAGCGGCGCAAGATCAAGCCCCAGGACCTTCCCCCTGACGGCACCTGACCGCCCGTCGGCGGCATGCCGCGGCCCGGGCGCGGCGTTCGGGGCGGTGGCTGCGTCACACGACGGTCACGAAAGTGTTATCTACTGCCGCCGGCCCCCTCGGCCGCCGGAGTCATCGTGCTGAAACGCATCCTGATCGTCGAAGACGAGCCTGCGATCCGCGACATGGTTGCCTTCGCCCTGCGCAAGGGCGGCCACGAACCGGTGCATGCGGCGGACGGCCGCGAGGCCGCGGCAGCCATCGCCGAGAAGGTGCCCGACCTGATCCTGCTGGACTGGATGCTGCCAGGCGCAAGCGGCCTGGAGCTGGCCCGGCGCTGGCGGCGCGAGGAACTGACCCGCGACGTGCCGATCATCATGCTCACCGCCCGCGGCGAGGAAAACGACCGGGTCAGCGGCCTCGAATCGGGCATCGACGATTACGTGGTCAAGCCCTTTTCCGCGCGAGAGCTGCTGGCGCGGATCAAGGCAGTGCTGCGCCGCTCGCGCGACGACAGCGACGACGGCTCGGTCAGCGCCGGCGCCCTGCGCATCGACTGCGCCGCCCACCGGGTCTACGCCGGCGGGCAGGCCCTGCACGTGGGTCCGACTGAATACCGCCTGCTGCATTTCTTCATGACCCACGCCGATCGCGTCTATACCCGCGCCCAGTTGCTCGACCACATCTGGGGCGGCAACGTGTACGTGGAGGAACGCACCGTGGACGTGCATATCCGCCGCCTGCGCAAGGCGCTCGAGCCGACCGGGCTGCAGGACATGGTGCAGACCGTGCGCGGCACCGGCTACCGCTTCTCCCAGTCGCCATGAGGGCAGCGCGCAAGCCAGCCCGCGCGCGAGCCCTAGCATGACGCCGATCCGGCGCTCGCTGCTGCTCCGGCTGGCCTGGCGCCAGTCACTTCTGCGCCTGCTGCTGCTGTATGCGGTTGCCGTCCTGGTCGGTGTCCGCCTCGGCGCCCTGCCTTGGGTCCTGCTCGCCGTGACCGCGGGCGTGGCCGCGCGCGGCTACTGGCGCCTGTTGCGCGTGACCCGCTTCCTGGACTGGCGCCAGCAACTTCGCACGGTGCATGGCCAGGGCATGTGGGCGGCCCTGGAAACCCTCATCCATCGGCGCCAGACCGAAACCCGCGCGCGCACGCGCCGCCTGGTCGGCCTGCTGCGTGCCTATCGCCAGGCCGCGACGGCCATGCCCGAGGGCGCGCTGATCCTCGACCGGCGCAGCCTGGAAACCATCTGGTTCAACAAGTCGGCCCGGCGCCTGCTTGGCCTGCGCTACCCGCAGAGCCTGGGCCGGCCGCTGCCGACCCTGTTCAACGATCCGCGCGTGGCCGCCTTCCTGCGCGAGGGCATCGCGGACGAGGCGATCAACGACCTGCCCAGCCCGGTCGACCCCGAATTGCGGCTCAACCTGCGCCTGCTGCGCTACTCCGACCGCGAGTGGCTGGTGGTGCTGCGCGACGTCAGCCAGCTGGTGCGGCTGGAACAGGTGCGCCGCGATTTCGTGGCCAATGTCTCGCACGAACTGCGCACGCCGCTGACCGTGGTACACGGCTACCTGGACATGATGGAGCCCGACGACAATCCCGACTGGGCGCCGATGCTGGGTGAAATGCGCCGCCAGTCGCAGCGCATGGGCGACCTGCTCGAGGACCTGCTCACGCTGTCCCGGCTGGAGGCGCGCGACGAACTGGGCGACGAGCCGGTGCCGATGCAGCCGCTGCTGACCACGTTGCGCCGCGAGGCCGAGGCGCTCAGCCAGGGGCGGCACGAAATCGTCGTGGACGACGCCCTGGCCGCCGACCTCACCGGATCGCCCAAGGAACTGCACAGCGCGTTTTCCAACCTGGTCAGCAATGCCGTGCGCTATACGCCCACCGGCGGGCGCATCGCCGTGCGCTGGGCGGCCAATGCCGACGGCGGCGCGACGCTGTCGGTACAGGACTCCGGCTACGGCATCCCGGCCCAGCACATCCCGCGCCTGACCGAACGCTTCTACCGGGTCTCGACCAGCCGTTCGCGCGAGTCCGGCGGCACCGGCCTGGGGCTGTCGATCGTCAAGCACGTGCTGGGCCTGCACGGCGCTCGACTGGAAATCGAGAGCGAGGTCGGCCGGGGCAGCCGCTTCAGCTGCGTATTCGGCGCGGCGCGGCTGGTGCCCCGCCCGTCGGCGAACTAGCCGGTTATCATCGCGGCATGAACGCGAAGATGGCCCATCCCGAACCGCTCGAGGGAGAACTCTTCCTCAACCGCGAGTTGTCGCAGCTGGAGTTCAACTTCCGCGTGCTGGCGCAAGCGGCCGACCGCGCGATCCCGCTGCTCGAGCGGCTGCGCTACCTGTGCATCGCCTGCACGAACCTGGACGAATTCTTCGAAGTGCGCGTGGCCACGGTGCTGGCCGCGCTGGAATTCGGCGCGCCCCTGCTGCCCGACCGCACCGACCCGCGCATCGTGCTCGAGCGCCTGCATGCCGTGGCCGGGCGCATGGTGGACGAGCAGTACCGGCTGTGGAACGAAGACCTGCGCCCGGAACTGATGGAGGCGGGCATCCGCGTGCTCAGCCGGGACACCTGGACCCCCGACCAGCGCGGCTGGCTGCAGCGCTATTTCCGCGACGAAGTACTGCCCGTGCTGTCGCCGATCGGCCTGGACCCGGCGCATCCTTTCCCGCGCATCCTCAACAAGAGCCTGAACGTCGTGGTGGTGCTCGATGGCCGCGACGCCTTCGGCCGCAAGGGCGGCATGGCGATCGTGCGCGCCCCCCGGTCACTGCCCCGGATCATCCAGTTGCCCGAAGCGGTGTCCGGCGGCAAGCACGACTTCGTGTTCCTGTCGGCCCTGCTCACCGCCTTCGTGGACGACCTGTTCCCCGGCCTGAAGGTGCGCGGCGCCTACCAGTTCCGGGTCACGCGGAATTCGGAACTGTTCGTGGACGAGGAGGAAGTCGAAAACCTCGCCAGCGCGCTCAAGGGCGAGCTGCTCAGCCGCGGCTTCCGCCCCGCCGTGCGCCTGGAAATCGCCGAGAACTGCCCGCGCAGCATCGTCAATACCCTGCTCCAGCATTTCCAGCTCGAACCGGGCGCGGTCTACAAGATCAACGGGCCGGTCAACCTCAACCGGGTGACCCAGGTGTACGACCTCGCCGATCGCCCCGACCTGAAGTTCCCGGCGTTCACCCCGCGGGCGCCCGACCTGGACGCGGACGCGCCGTTCGAGACCCTGCGCGAGCGCGACGTGCTGCTGCACCACCCCTTCGAAAGCTTCGGCGCGGTGCTCGACCTGCTGCAGGCCGCGTCCACCGATCCGGCCGTGCTGGCGATCAAGCAGACCCTGTACCGCACCGGAGGACTCCCGGATCATCGAGCACCTGATCGCCGCCGCGCGCAATGGCAAGGACGTCACCGTGGTGGTGGAGTTGCGCGCGCGCTTCGACGAGGAAGCCAATCTCAACCTGGCCGACCGCCTGCAGGAAGCCGGCGTGCAGGTGATGTACGGCGTGGTCGGCTACAAGACCCACGCCAAGATGTTGATGATCGTGCGCCGCGAGGGCCATTCCCTGCGCCGCTACGTGCACCTGGGCACCGGCAACTACCATGCCGGCACCGCGAAGGCCTACACCGACATCGGCCTGATGACCGCCGATCCGCAGATCGGCGCCGACGTGCATGGCCTGTTCCAGCAACTGTCGGGACTGGCGCCGATCGTCAAGCTCGAACGCATGATGGCCTCGCCCTTCACCCTGCACAGCGGCCTGCTGGCGCGGATCGAACGCGAGGCCGTGCATGCGCGCGCCGGGCGCCCGGGCCGGATCATCGCGCGCATGAACGCGCTCAACGAAGCCGGCGTGATCGCGGCGCTGTACGCCGCGTCCCAGGCCGGCGCACAGGTTGACCTGGTGGTGCGCGGCGCCTGCTGCCTGCGCCCCGGGGTGCGTGGCCTGTCCGACAACATCAGAGTGCGCTCGGTGATCGGCCGCTTCCTGGAACACAGCCGGGTGTACTGGTTCGGCAACGACGGCGCGCCGGAAATCTTCTGCTCCAGCGCGGACTGGATGGAGCGAAACCTGCTGCGCCGGGTCGAGACCTGCTTCCCGATCCTGGATCCGGCGCTGGCGCAGCGCGTATTCGACGAAACCCTGGCCAATTACCTGCGCGACAACCAGCAGGCCTGGGTGTTGCATCCGGACGGGCGCTATACGCGCGTCCTGCCCGGCGCCGACGAGCCCGCGTTTTCCGCGCAGGCGGACCTGCTTGCACGGCTGTGCGGCTGATGGCCCGCGCCTCCAGTGGTAGCGCAAAGGCCGCGGCAGCGGCGGAGACCGCAGACGGCGACCTGCTCGCCGCCGTGGACCTGGGCTCGAACAGCTTCCACATGGTGGTCGCGCGCGCGGTGCTCGGGCAATTGCGCATCGTCGACCGGATCAAGGAAAACGTGCGCCTGGCCGCCGGCCTGCAGGACGGTGAACTGAGCCCGGAGGCGTTGCGCCGCGCCGAGGACTGCCTGCAGCGCTTCGGCCAGCGCCTGGCCCATATTCCCAACCGCCGGGTGCGGGCGATCGCCACCAACACGGTGCGCCAGCTGCGCCAGCCACAACAGTTCCTGGCGCCCGCCGAGGCCGCGCTCGGGCACGACATCGAGGTCGTGTCGGGCCGCGAGGAAGCGCGCCTGATCTGGCTGGGCGTCGCGCATGGCAATCCACCGGGCGAGCGCAGTCGCCTGGTGATCGACATCGGCGGCGGCTCGACCGAGTTCATCGTCGGCTCCGGCTTCGAGGCGCTCGAGCGCGAGAGCCTGCAGATGGGCTGCATCGCCACTACGCGACGCTTCTTCTCCGACGGCAAGCTGTCGCCAGGACGCTGGAAGGACGCCCGCACCGAGATCACCGCCGAGTTCCAGCAGTTTTCCAGCACCTTCCGCCACCTGGGCTGGGAGGAAGCCTATGGCTCCTCGGGCACGATCAAGGCGATCGGCGAGGTCGCGGTGGCGATGAAGCTCGGGCGCGAAGGCGGCATCGGCGCCGAGGCGCTGGAGGCGATCCGCCAGAAGCTGCTCGGCTTTTCGCGCATCGACGACATCCGCCTGCCCGGCCTGTCCGCCGACCGCCGCCCGGTGATCGCCGGCGGCCTGCTGATCCTGGACGCGGTATTCGGCGAACTCGGGCTGGCCCGCATGCTGGTCAGCGAAAACGCACTGCGCGAGGGCGTGCTGTACGACATCCTGGGCCGCGACACCGGCGACGATCCGCGCGAGGCATCGATCGAGGCCCTGGTCGCGCGCTACGACGCCGACCGCGCGCAGGCCGCACGGGTCGCGGAAACGGCGTATTCGCTGTTCGACCAGGTGGCGAAGGACTGGCAGCTCAATGGCGACGACCGGCGGCTGCTCGGCTGGGCCGCGGAGGTGCACGAACTGGGCCTGGCCATCGCCCACAGCCAGCACCACCAGCACGGCGCCTACCTGGTGGAGAACTCCGACATCGCCGGATTCTCGCGCACGGAGCAGCAATTCCTGTCCGCTCTGGTGCGCAACCAGCGCCGCGGCCTAGACTTGTCGGCGATCCAGGCCCTGCCCGATCGCATGGCCGCGGCCGCGCTGCATTGCGCCCTGATCCTGCGCCTGGCGGTGCTGCTGCACCGGAGCCACGACCGCCTGCAGATTCCCGTGCTGGCGGCCAAGGCGCTCGACGATGGCCTGCGCCTGACCGTGGCGCGCAAGTGGCTGGCCGAGAACCCGCTGACCGAAGCCGACCTCGCTACCGAGAAGGACTACCTGGCCGAGCGCGACCTGCGCCTCGACATCAAGACTCCCTGATTGCCTACAGCAGGCCGTCGATCGGCAGCAGCTTCATCATCATGACCTCGACGCGGCGAATCGCGGACGCCTCGGGCTCGTGCTCGTAGATCACTTCCTTGCCGCCTTCCTCGGTGCGCCAGTGGATGAAGCTGCCATCGCCCTTGCCGTCGCCGTCCTTGTCCGTGCCGCTGGCCAGGACCTGGTAGGCGTTGGCTGGTTGGCGCAGGATGTTGAAGTAGTCGAGGATGGCCTTGGCCAGCGCCGGCGAGTCCACCACGAAGCCCATCTCCGTGTTGATCAGCTTGGAGCGGTTGTCCATGTTCATCGAACCGACGAACACATAGCGCGAGTCCACCACGAAGGCCTTGGCGTGCAGGCCGACCGCGCTTTCCTTGCCGAATTCCGTCACCGACTGCTTCTGCCCGGCGCGTGGCTTCAGCTCGAATATCTCCGCGCCGGCGCCGAGCAGAAGGCGCCGGTGCGCGGCATAGCCGACCTGCACGGCGGGTTCGTCGGTGGACGCCAGAGAATTGGTGACCAGGCGCAGCTTGACGCCACGCTTGAGCAGGCCCAGGAACTGCTGGTCCTCGGCGTCGCTGGGCACGAAGTAAGGCGAAATGATGCTGACGTCCTGCTTCGCCGCTTCGATGATGCCGCCCAGGGCAGGCGCCATGCGCAAGCCCGGCTGGTCGTCACCCCCATCGATCTTGTCGGGCTGGTCGGCCACCAGCGTGGCCGGTCCCCAGAACCAGGAGCCGCCGCGATCGGCGGTCGGGCCGTTGGGCAGTTCCTCGCCCGCCGCCTTGGCGTAATCGGACTGGGCGAAGCTGTTGGCATGCCGGTTCAACTCGGTGCGCAGGTTGGCCAGGTCGGCCTGGGAATTCTTCGCGCCCTTGAAGGCATTGGCTGGCACGGCCGCGTCGTCCGCCCAATAGGTATCGAAGACCCGCGACGCTTCCTGCACCACCGGCCCGACCGCGAGCAGGTCGAGGTCGCGGTAGTTGTGCTCGTTGCCGGCGTCGAAGTAATCGTCGGCGATGTTCCGGCCGCCGATCACCGCGACCTTGTTGTCGACGATGAAACTCTTGTTGTGCATGCGCCGGTTCAGCCGGCGGAACTCGAGCAGCATCTGCGCCGCCTTCGAGAGCATGCCCGGCTCGCGGGTGTTGAACGGATTGAACACGCGCACCTCGATCCTGTCGTGTGCGTCGAGCGCATCGAGCATCGGCTTGGTCGCCTTGTTGTTGATGTCGTCCACCAGCAGGCGCACGCGCACGCCGCGGTCGGCGGCGGCCAGCAGGTGCTGGGCGAGCAGCTTGCCGGTGTCGTCGTTGGCGAAGATGAAGTACTGCAGGTCGACGCTGCTCTGCGCCTTGTCCACCAGCACGAGCCGGCTGAGCAGCCCGTTCGTGCTCAGGGTCAGCACGCGGAAGCCCGATTCGTTGTTCACGGCCCCGCGGATCTCGGCCACCTTCTGCACCGACTTGGCGACCGGTGATCCGGCCGCCGGCGCGATGGCCGTGCTGGCCGGCTTGTCGTAGTGTTCGCGCATGCCCTGCGTCGCGCATGCAGACAGCAATGCGGCCAACAGCACCGGCGCCAGCCGCGTCAATCCCTTCCCCGCCATTGTCCATCCTTGGTGTCGATCGGAGCGACGGTACGACCACCATCGTGAACGGCGACCGACGGAGTCGCCGCAATGACCATACCAGGCCGGCGAAACCTCAGCTGGCGAGCCGACGGGGCATGGCCGCCAGCGAAAGGAGCAGGGCCAGCAGCCAGGCGCCGACCCAGATCGGCAGGACCTGCGCCTTGCGCGCCTCGGCCTCATGCAGCGAACGACCGGCAAGCAGGTAGCCACGGCCGGGCATCGGCACGATCACCAGGGCCTCGCGCACGCCGGGCGCCGGCTGCCAGCTGAGCCGGTGCTCGCCGCCGTCCGCCTGGGCGAACACACCGCCGGGCGGGGACGGCAGGGCGCCGTGCAGGCTGGCGCTGGACCAGAGCGGGCGACCGGCCGTGTCGTAGGCAGCCAGGAACAGCCCCTCACCCGTCTCCAGGGCGATCGGCGGCGGCATCCAGCGTTCGGGGCCCTGGCCTGCGGCGATCGCCAAGGCCGCGTCATGGGCCAGGCTGCGTTGCGGCTCGTCGGCGGCCTGGCGCAGCTGCTGGTGCCAGGCGAGCAGTCCGCCGAAGGCAAGCACGCTGGTCGCCAATGCGATCGGCAGCCAGCGGCGGACTACGGACGCGGGCGCCAGCGCGTTCAAGCTGCCGCAGCCGCAGTGGGCGCCGCGCCGGCACCGGCGGCGTACCAGTCGATCCGACGGGTCACCAGCATCGCAGCGGCAAGGATGGCGAACAGGAGCAGGGAACCGAGCACCAAGGCATTGTCTTCGGACACTAGCAGACCGTAAAGCGCGGCATACAACGCCGTCAGGATGGCGGCGAAGCCCAGGCCGCGGCCGCGGCTGCGCAGCACCGCCGACAGATAGGCGCCGAGCAGCCCGATGCAGGCGACGCCCGAGAGCAGGTAGGCGATCCAGAAGGCCATGTGCTCGGACAGGCTAAGCAGCAGCAGGAAGAAGATCGCAAGCGCCAGTCCCACCAGCGTGTACTGGATCGGATGGATCGGCAGCCGCTTGAGCACTTCGAACAGGAAGAAGCCGGCGAAGGTCAAGCCGACGAACAACAGGCCGTACTTGCTCGCGCGGTCGGCCTGCGAATAGACGTTCACCGGTTCGACCAGGCCAACCGATAGCGCTTCCAGGTCGCGCGTTGGAACCGCCTGCAAGAGCTGGGCCTGGGTGGACGAGGCCAGCGCGCTCACGTCCCAATGCGCCTGGAAGCCCGCGTCGGAAATCTGCCGGGTGCGCGGCAGGAAGCGGCCGGCGAATTGCGGATGCGGCCAGCTCGAATGCAGGTCGATGGTGTTGCTGTCGGCGGCGGGCGCCAGCGCGAACGTCTCGGTGCCCCCCAACACCAGCTGCAGCCGGGTCTGGAATCGCAGCGGCGTCCCGGCGACCAACCCCAGCCCCGTGTCGGCGTGCAGGCCGCCACCGCCGCGCTGCCCGCCTGGGCCCTGGCGCAGGTCCAGGGACCGGGCGTCGAGCTGCAGCGCCGGCGTACCGACCAGGCCGCGCACATCGGCGATCGCGATGCTCAGCCAGGGCACGCCGATCTGGCGCTGGCCGCCGGGATCGGCGGGCACGGTGAACGCGAAGTCCGAATCCACGCGCGCCTGCAATTCGTACACTCGCACCTCGTGCAGGCCGATCGTCCGCACGGACGGCGCCAGGTTGCCGTCGAGCCGCGAGCGCGTGGGGAAGCGCAACCACCGGCCTTCGCGCCGCTCGGTTTTCAGGACCGGCTTTCCGAAGGCATCGGTGGATGCAACCTGCAAGGTCTCGACGTAGGGGATGACCAGCACCGGACCGGCCAGGACCTGCGCTCCGGCGTGGCTGTCGGCGACCGCGGCCACCGCCTGCTGGCGATAGGCCTGCCGCTCGGCGATGGTGCCGCGGATCATCGCCAGCGGGATCATCAGCAACAACACCATCACCGCGACCATGGCGGCCTTGAGGCCGACCCGCAGCCGGGGAGGATTTGCGTTCCATCCGGCGGGAATCGGCGGTAGCGGCATCGGGCGTGCTCTCTTCGGGACCGCAGCCAGCTTGCCCCGGCATGGTGAGCAGAAGATGTGCCGCGAATGTGCTGTTCGTGAAGTTCCTGAACGGGGCCGGTTCTTTCACACGCGAACGTCGGGGCCATGTGAAAGAACCGGCCCCGTTCAGCGCGGCAACGTGAGCACGGCCTCGGCCCCGCCATCCGCGCGATTGCCCAGGGCGATGCTGCCGCCATGCAGCAGCGCCACTTCGCGCACCAGGGTCAGGCCGAGCCCGCTGCTGCGCGCGCCGTCCGGACGTGGCAGCGAGTAAAACCGCTCGAATACCCGCTCGCCCGCGAACGCCGGCACACCGGGACCCTGGTCCGCGACGCGCAGGACGACGGCATCGGCGTCCTCGACCAGGGTCAGGTCGATCCGCGCGCCGTCGGGCGAAAATTCCAGCGCGTTCTCGAGCAGGTTCGACAGCGCGTGCCCCAGCAGGAAACGGTCGCCCGGCACCATCGCGCGCGACGCGCCGGTGCGAGCGGTGCGCAGGCCGCGCTGCTGGAGGCGCGGTTCCAGTGCGAGCACTGTCTCGTCGAGCAGTTCGACGAGGTCGACCGGCTTGGGCTCCTCGAGCGCCTGCCGCGACTCCATCGCCGCCAGCGCCAGCATCTTGTCGATCATCGCCGCCAGGCGCGCGCCCTGCCCGTCGATATTGGCGAGGAACCGGACGCGATCCGGCCCCTCGGGCGCATCGTGCAGGATCTCGACCGCGGCGCGGATGGCCGCCAGTGGGCTTTTCATCTCGTGCGCCAGGGTCTGCACGTAATGCTCGACGTATTGCTTGCCGTCCAGGCGCTCGCGCATGGTCGCCAGCGCACGACCCAGCTCGCCGATCTCGTTGCGCCCGAGGTCAGGCGCCGCCACTCGCTCGCCCGCCGTCACCGCGCGGGCGTAGCGGCCCAGCGTGGACAGCGAACGCGACAGCCACCAGGTCACGCCCACGCCAATCAGGAAGCTCAGCCCCAGCAGGATCCAGCCACCCTTGAGGATGGCGCGCCGGCTGTTGTCGATGAAGGGCTGGATGCGCTGGTTGGCCTTGGCCACGGTCAGCACGCCGATGATGGCCCCGTCGGCCCCGCGCACCGGCGCGGCCACGTGCATCACCGAGCTGGTGTCGTCGGCCGGGTCGCTGAGGGTCGAGCGCGCGCCATACTTGCCGCGCAGGGTCAGGTAGACATCGTTCCAGCGCGAATAGTCGCGGCCAAGGTCGCGATGCGTGGAGTCGTAGACGACGATGCCGCGGGCGTCGGTGACATAGATGCGGTAGTCGAAACTGCGTTTCTGGAAATTCCAGATCTGCGCGCGCACGTCGCGCTTGACCAGAGAATCCACGCTGCGCGCGAAGTAGCCGTCGCCGATGTGGCCGCTGCGCATGTCCGGCGACGCCAGCTCGGCCAGGGCATTGGCCGTGTCCACCAGCGTGTCCTCCATCGCCTGGCGCACGCCCGGCTTGACCTCGTTGACGAACACCCGCATCACGAAGAAGGCCGCCAGCCCGACGATCAGGAAGTAACCCAGGAAGATCCGCGTGCCGATCCGCATGTCAGTTCCGCATGGCCATCAGGCAGCTCAGGTCCGCAGCGAATAACCCAGGCCGCGATGGGTCTGGATCGGGTCGGCGTCGGGGGCAATGGCGCGCAGCTTGGCGCGCAGGGTCTTGACGTGGGTGTCCACGGTCCGGTCGACCGTATCGGGCGCGTCGCGCCAGACAGCGTCCATCAATTGCTCGCGGCTGCGGATCGCGCCGGGGCGCGACAGCAGGGCTGCCAGCAGCAGGTATTCGTACCGGGTCAGGGCCAGCCCGTAGCCGGCATAGCGGATGCGCTGGCCGGCGGCGTCGTGTTCAAAGCCCTGGGCGGCGACCGCGACGGCGGCCACGGGCGCCCGGCGTAGGCGCGCGCGTACCCGCGCCACCAGTTCGCGCGGTGAAAAGGGCTTGACCACGTAATCGTCCGCGCCCAGTTCCAGGCCCAGCACGCGGTCGATCTCGCCGGCGCGCGCGGTCAGGAAGATCACCGGGATGTCGGAAAACGCACGCAGGCGCCGGCACAGCGCGAATCCGTCCAGGTCGGGCAGGCCCACGTCCAGGATCGCCACGTCGAAGGCGTCCTCGCGCAGCCGTGCCAGCGCGGGCTCGCCGCGCAGGCAATGCTCGGCGGCCATGCCGTCGGCGCGAAGCGCGTAGAGCACGGCGTCGGCGATGCCCATCTCGTCCTCGACCACCAGGATCCGCGCCATCGTCCTCCACCCGCGGTGTGCAAGGCCCGGCCGAGACTATATCCTCCGGGTGGATGAATTACCGCCACGCCTACCATGCCGGCAACCACGCGGACGTGCTCAAGCACGTCGTCCTGCTGGCGATCGTCGATGCGCTCAAGCGCAAGGACGCGCCGTTCTGCGTGATCGACACCCACGCCGGCCGCGGCCAGTACCTGCTGCAGGGCGAACAGAGCGGCGCCACCGGCGAGGCGCGCGCGGGCATCTTCCGCATGTTCGTGCTGAAGGGACTGCCGCCGGTGCTGCAGTCTTACCTCAAGCGCGTGCAGGCCGACAATCCGGTCGGCGCCCTGGTCAGCTACCCGGGTTCGCCCCTGCTGGCCGCCCAGGCGATGCGTCCGCAGGACCGCCTGGTGGCCTGCGAGCTGCAGCCCGACGAGGCACGCGCGCTGTCGCTGCTGTTCAAGGACGACAAGCGCGTGACCGTGATGGCGCGCGACGGCTATGCGGCGATCAAGGCGCTGGTACCGCCGAAGGAGCGCCGCGGCCTGGTGCTGATCGACCCGCCCTACGAGCAGCAGGAGGACGAGTTCGTGCCGATCCTGCAGGCGCTCAAGGACGGCCTCGAGCGCTGGCCCACGGGCTGCTTCGCGCTCTGGTACCCGATCAAGCGCGGTCGCACCCTGCAGCCGTTCTTCCGCAAGGCGGCGCGACTGGACTGCAAGTCCTTGCTTCGGGTGGAATTGCTGGTGCGTCCCGACGACTCGCCGCTGCGCCTCAATGGCAGTGGCATGCTGGTGGTCAACCCGCCCTGGCAGCTGGACCAGGCCCTGGGCCCGGCGCTGCCCGTGCTTGCACGACTGCTCGGCGAGCAGCAACCGAACGCCACGCTGGACTGGTTGAAGAAAGACGAAACCTGAGCGCGCCGCGAGGCGCGCGCTTCCCCGAGGATCACGCATGACCCTGCCGTTCTCCCCCGCCACCCGCATCCTGATCAGCCTCGGGCTCGGCCTGCTGGCCGGCATCGCCCTGGCCGAGGCTGCGCCGCCCTGGCTGCCGTCGCTCGTCAACGTCGCCGAGCCGGTCGGCAACCTGTGGCTGGACGGCCTGCGCATGACCGTGGTGCCGCTGGTGTTCTCGCTGCTGGTCACCGGCATCGCCTCGACCGCCGCGCAGGCACTGGCCGGGCGACTGGCGCTCCGCTCGCTGTGGGTCTTCATCGTGCTGATGTTCCTGAGCGGACTGTTTGGCGTGGCGGTGGTCGGCGGCATGCTGGACCTGTGGCCGATCCCGGCGGCGGCGGCCGAGGCGATGCGCGCAGGCATCGCCGGCGTGGATGCGTCGGTCGTGCCGCCACCGGCTTCGCTGGCGGTCTGGCTGCACGCGATCCTGCCGCAGAACCCGATCAAGGCCGCGGCGGACGGCGAGATGTTGCCGCTGGTGGTGTTCGCGCTGATCTTCGGCTTCGCGGTCGCGCGCATCGAGCGCGTGCAGGGGCCGCGCCTGAGCGGCTGGTTCCAGGCGCTGGTGGACGCGCTGCTGGTGATGGTCGAGTGGGTGATCCTGGTCGCGCCGATCGGCGTGTTCGCGCTGGCCCTGGTGCTGGGCGCGCGGGCCGGCGTGGCCGCGGCCGGCGCGCTGGCGCACTACGTGCTGCTGATCGTGCTGGTGCAGGTGCTGATCATCGCGCTGATCTATCCGCTGCTGGCGCTGTTCGCGCGCATCCCGGTGCGCCGCTTCGCGCGCGCCGTCGCACCAGCGCAGGCCGTGGCGACGAGCACGCAAAGCTCGCTCGCCTCCCTGCCCGCCATGATCGAGAGTTGCCAGGCCCTGGAGGTGCCGGCGCCGGTCACCGCACTGGTCATGCCGATGGCGGTGTCGCTGTTCCGCTTCACCGGGCCGGTGGCAAACGTCGGCGTGGTCGTCTATTCCGCTGCCCTGTTCGGCGTGCACCTGTCCACCGGCCAGATCGTCGCCGGCGCCCTGCTGGCGCCGCTGATGAGCCTGGCCGCGGTCGGCTTGCCCGGCCAGGTGAGCTTCTTCACCTCGATCGCGCCGATCTGCCTGGCGATGGGCGTGCCGGTCGGCGCACTGCCGCTGCTGCTGGCGGTGGAGACGATCCCGGACATCTTCCGCACCATCGGCAACGTGACCGCCGACGTCGCCGTCACCGCCGCGATGGCACCAGCACCCGCCGCGATGGCGCCGACTACCGAACTGTCAGGCTGAGTTTCCGGAGCGGGCGGCGGCGCGGGCGGCGTACATCGCCGCATCGGCGCGGGCGATGGTCTCGGCCAGGGCCTCGCTGCCCTCGCGCAAGGCCTCGCCCACCGAGAACCGCGACGGCGCAACGAGTGCATCGTCGCGCAGGCGCGCCGCGCTGGCATGCAGCATGGCGGCGTCGCCGCTCGAGAGCAGGATGACGAATTCGTCGCCACCCAGGCGCACCACTGCATCGCCGATGCGCACGCGCTCGGACAGGAAGCGCACGAACTCGATCAGCACCTGGTCGCCGCGATCGTGGCCCTGGCTGTCGTTGACCTGCTTGAAATGGTCCAGGTCCATCGTCAGCACGCCCCAGCCGCGGGTACCCTGCGCGCCCTCGAACACATCGAGCTGGCGCCGGTTGTAGCAGCCGGTCAGGGCGTCGCGCAGGCTCTGCTCGTGCAGGGCGCGGGTTTCCTGCACCTGGTCGGTGACGTCCACCGCGTTGCCGATCACGTAGGCGCGGCCATCCTCGGGAGCCGACAGCCGCGAACTGTAACGCCAGTGTCGATGCTCGCCGCCGCCGCTGCGGACCAGGAACACGCCCTGATCCTGGCCTTCGTCGCGCACCCGCTGCAGGTAGTTGGAGAACGCCTCGCGCCCGACCCGGGGCTGGAAGTCCTGCAGCGAGCGGCCGACCATGGTCTCCGACGGCTGGCCCAGGGCCTGGGCCGCGGCCGGATTGACCAGCAGCAGGCGGCCCTGGGGATCGTGCAGGAAGACAAAGCCCGAGCTCATGTTCAGCAGGTCGTGCGCCCGCGCCTCGCTTTCGCGCAGAAGCGCGAGGGTGGCCTTGAGCCGCTGGTTGGAGCGGCGTTGCAGCAGGTAGAAGCCGCCCAGCACAAGCAGCATCGCGATCGCGAAGGCCACGACCCCGCCAGCCAGCTGGTTGCGCTCGGCCAGGGTACGTTCGCGTTCGGCCGCCAGCACCGCCTCGTCCTTCAGGCGCAGCACGTCGAGCTCGCGCTCGGCGTATTCCAGGCGGGCGTCGAAATCGTCCGACGCCTTGGCGCGGTCGCTGCGCTCGATCTCGCCGTCGATGTCCAGGAAGCGCCGGACCATGGCGTTGACCGTTGCCGCGTCCTTGCCCTGGTCGACCGAGATGCGGATCAGTTCGCGCAGCACCCGCAGTTCGTCGCGCTTCTGGCCCAGCGCGCGGAAGCTGCGGTAGGCGATGCCCAGCTCGCGCCCGGCCAGCGCACCCTCGCCGGTATCTAGCGCGGCCAGGCCGAGCACTTCGTGGCCGAGGCCCTCGAGCTGCGAGTTCTTCAGTTGCCCGGCCAGCGCCAGCACCGCCTGGCCGCTGTCGCGTTGCGCGGCGATATCCCCGGACAGGCGTGCCATGCGCGCCGTCTCGATCAGGATCTCGGCGCTGAGCTTGGGATCGTGGAAGCGCGCGGTGAGGACGCGGGCGCGATCCAGCGAGGCCTGTGCCGCGCGCGACTGGCCCAGCTGGGCCTGCGCGCGCGCCTGGTTGCGCAGCAGCCGCGTCTGCATCGGCAGGGCCACGTCCGCGGGCAGCACGGCAAGGCCCTTTGCGGCATATTCGGCCGACAGCGCGTGCTTGCCCAGCGACCAGCTCAGCGAGGAATAGGCCAGGTAGACATCGGCCGACAGCTCCGGCGAGCGCGAGGTCTTGAGCAGCAGTTCGGCATCGCCCAGCAGCTTTTCGCCGCGGGTGAAGTCCTGCATGGCGATCATGGCGCGGCTCTGGCCGACCAGGGCGCGGATGCGCAGGATCGGCTGGCCCGCCGCGCTTGCGGCGACACTGGCCTGGGCGCTGGCGTCGCGCTGGCAGGGCCAGTCGGCGATCACCCGGCAGGCATTGGACTGGGCCAGGTACAGCAGGGCGAGTTCGCGCCAGTTGCCTTTGGCGCGCGCCGCTGCAAGCAGTGGCGGCAACTGCCTGAGCACCGCTTCGGGCTGGCTCAGCGCCTGCTCCTCCAGGGGGTGGCGTGGCAGGCGCGAGTCGGTCGCGACGCTCTCGTCGTAGCGCGCCTGCGCGGACGCCGGCAGGCCCGTCGCCGCCAGCCCGCAGGCCGCGAGCAACAGCAGGGAAAGCACGCCATGGACGCGGCTTCGCTGGTCGCCGGGGCGCGCCCGCGGCGTCATGCCGAGTCGTCCGGCTCGAAGAAACTCCACATGACCTCGGGGAAGGTGGCTTTCACCGCCGCTTCCACGGCATTGATCTGCCGCACCATGCTGGCGCCGTCGCTGGCGGTGTCGGCCATCTCCGCCTGCACGGCGAGCATGATGTCGTTGCCGAGCTGCAAGGTGATCAGGCTGAAGACCTGGCGCACTTCCGGGCGCGCGCTGATGAAGCGCTCGATCTCGACGCGCCGCTCCGGCGCCACGCTCTGGCCGATCAGCATGCCCTTCACCGCGACCGCCACGAACACCGCCACCACGATCAGCAGCACGCCGATGCCCAGGGTACCGAGCGCGTCGAAGACGGGATTGCCCGTCACCATGGTCGCAACGATGGCCAGCAGGGCGAACACCAGGCCGAGCAGAGCCGCCAGGTCCTCGCCGAAGATCACCACCAGCTCGGCCTGCCGGCTTTCGCGGAACCAGCGCCACAAACCCAGCGTGCCGCGCGCCTTGTCCACCTCGGCCAGGCAGGCGCGCATGGACACGCCCTCGGCGACGATGCCGAACACCAGCACGCCGACCGCGATCCAGGGCTTGTTCAGCGGCTCGACCGAATGCAGCTTGTGCCAGCCTTCGTACAGCGAGAACACGCCGCCAACCGAAAACAGCATCAGCGCGACCAGGAAGGACCAGAAGTAGATTTCCTTGCCGTGGCCCAGCGGGTAGTCGGGGCTGGGCGGCCGCTTGGCGCGCTTCATCCCCAGCAGCAGCAGGCCCTGGTTGCCGCAGTCGGCCAGCGAATGCACGGCTTCGGCCAGCATGGCAGCGGAACCGGTGAGGAAAGCGGCGACGGACTTGGCCAGGAAGATGGCGAAGTTGGCACCCAGGGCGTACAGGATCGTCTTGAGGGAATTGCCCTGGCCGGCCATAAGCTCGCGCGATCTTGGTCCAAGCGCGATTCTACATCGGCAATGCCGCGACTCGGGGAGCCCCATGCCGGGTCCGCCGGGCGTGACTGGTAAACTGCCGGGCTGATGCCTCCCCAGCAATCCAATCCGCCCCGCGCCGATGGCGCGGCCCACGCCCTCCCCGTTCCGCCGCGCCCGCGTCCCGGCCAGCAGCGTGCGCGCTGGCGTGCGCCGGCCAGTCCCAGCGCCTTCGCGCTCGGCCTGGTGGCGCTGGCGCGCGCGAATGATGGCCTGGTGCTGGTGGCGGTGCGCGACACGCAATCGGCCGCCATCCTCGAGCGCGACCTGCAGGTGCTGGCCGGCGACCTGCCCGTGCTGCACTTCGCTGATTGGGAAACCCTGCCCTACGACCTGTTCAGTCCGCATCCGGACATCGTCTCGCAGCGCATCGCGGCCCTGTACCGCCTGCCGACCGCCACGCGCGGCATCCTGGTCGCGCCGGCATCGTCGCTGATGCAGCGCCTGCCGCCGCCCGAATGGGTCGCGGGCAATGCATTGGACGTGCGCCGCGGTGCGCGCCTGGACATGGACGTCGAAAAGCGCCGGCTCGAGGCCTCGGGCTACCGCAACGTGCCGCAGGTGCTCGATCCCGGCGATTTCGCGGTGCGCGGCGCCCTGCTCGACCTGTACCCGATGGGCGCCGACCGGCCCTACCGCATCGAACTGTTCGACGACGTGGTCGATTCGCTGCGCAGTTTCGATCCGGAGACGCAACGCTCCGACCACCCGGTCGATTCGGTGAGGCTGCTGCCCGCGCGCGAGTTCCCCCTGGACCAGGCGTCCACCAAGCGGGTGCGCGAAAAACTGAGCGAGCGCTTCGACTTCGACCCGCGCAAGTTCCCGCTCTATCAGGACCTGAAGGAAGGCGCGGCGCCCGCGGGCGTGGAGTACTACCTGCCCCTGTTCTTCGAGCGCACGGTGCCTCTTTTCGACCACCTCGCCACCGGGGCGTTGCTTGTCGTGGCCGATGGCGTTGGGGACTCCGCCGCCGCGTTTTGGGCCCAGACCCGCGACCGCTGGGAGCAGCGCCGGCATGACGTCGAGCGGCCGATCCTGCCGCCCGAGGAACTGTTCCTGCCGCCCGATGCCCTGCGTGCCGAATTCAACAAGCTGCGCCGGATCGAAATCGTCGCGCGCGATGCCGCCGACGCAGCCGATGCGGCATCCATCGACGACATGCCGGCGCCGGTGCTGGCCTGGGTGCACAAGGGCGAGGCGCCCGGCGCGGCGCTCACCTCCTTCCTGCACAACTACCCCGGCCGCGTGTTGCTGGCTGCCGACAGCGCCGGCCGGCGCGAAGCCTTGCTGGAATTGCTGGTCGCCGGCGAATTGCGGCCGACGCAAGTCGGCGGCTGGCAGGCCTTCCTCGACGGTGATGTGCGATTCGCCATTGCAGTCGCGCCGCTGGAGGACGGCTTCGCGCTGACGCAGCCCCCGCTGACCGTCCTCACCGAACGCCAGCTCTTCCCCGACCGCGCCGACCAGAGCCGGCGCAGGCGCCGGGCGACCCGCGATCCCGACCAGATCCTGCGCGACCTGAGCGAGATCGTGATCGGCTCGCCGATCGTGCACGAGGACCATGGCGTGGGCCGCTACCAGGGTCTTGTGTCGCTCGATACCGGCGGGGTCGCCGGCGAGTTCCTGTGCATCGAGTACGCCAAGGGCGACAAGCTGTACGTGCCGGTGGCGCAGCTTCAACTGGTCAGCCGCTACTCCGGCGCCTCGCCCGAGCACGCGCCCCTGCATTCGCTGGGCGGCGACGCCTGGGAAAAGGCCAAGCGCAAGGCAGCCGACAAGGTGCGCGACGTCGCCGCCGAACTGCTCGACATCCAGGCGCGGCGCCATGCGCGCGTGGGGCTTGCGCTGGAAGTCGATCGCGCCATGTACGAACCCTTCGCCGCGACCTTCCCGTTCGAGGAGACGCCGGACCAGGCGACCAGCATCGAGGCAGTCATCGCCGACCTCGGCAAGACCACGCCGATGGACCGCGTGGTTTGCGGCGACGTCGGCTTCGGCAAGACCGAGGTCGCCGTGCGCGCCGCCTTCGTCGCCGCCACCGCCGGCAAGCAGGTTGCCATCCTGGTGCCGACGACACTGCTGGCGGAGCAGCACTACCGGAACTTCCGCGACCGCTATGCCGATTGGCCAATCCGGGTGGAGGTGCTGTCGCGCTTCAAGTCGACCAAGGAGATCAAGGCGGTGCTGGCGCAGGTCGAGGAAGGCAGGATCGACGTGATCGTCGGTACCCACCGGCTGCTGCAGGGCGACGTCCGCTTCAAGGACCTGGGCCTGGTGATCGTGGACGAGGAGCAGCGCTTCGGCGTGCGCCAGAAGGAGGCGCTGAAGGCCCTGCGCGCCGAAGTACACCTGCTGACCCTCACCGCCACGCCGATCCCGCGCACCCTGAACATGGCCATGAGCGGCCTGCGCGAACTGTCCATCATCGCCACCCCACCGGCGCATCGGCTGGCGGTCAAGACCTTCATCACCACCTGGGATCCGGCGCAGCTGCGCGAGGCCTTCCAGCGCGAGTTGGCCCGCGGCGGCCAGGTGTATTTCCTGCACAACGAGGTGGACACGATCGAGAAGACGGCGCGCGAACTGGCCGAGCTGGTGCCGGAGGCGCGGATCCGAATCGCCCATGGCCAGATGCCGGAGCGCGAACTCGAGCAGGCCATGCTCGACTTCCACCGCCAGCGCTTCAACGTGCTGGTGTGCACCACCATCATTGAATCCGGCATCGACATCCCCAGCGCCAACACCATCATCGTCAACCGCGCCGACCGCTTCGGCCTGGCCCAGCTACACCAGCTGCGCGGACGGGTCGGGCGCTCGCACCATCGCGCCTACGCCTACCTGATCGTGCCGCCGAAGAAGGCGATGACCGCGGATGCCGAGAAACGCCTGGAAGCGCTCGCCTCGCTCGAGGAACTGGGCGCCGGCTTCACCCTGGCCACGCACGACCTGGAGATCCGCGGCGCCGGCGAACTGCTGGGCGAGGAACAGTCGGGCCAGATCGCCGAGATCGGTTTCTCGCTCTACACCGAACTGCTGGAGCGCGCCGTGCGCTCCATCCGCACCGGAAAGATCCCCGACCTCGACCCGGCCCTGCGCCATGGCGCCGATGTCGAGCTGCATATCCCCGCCCTGATTCCCGAGGACTACCTGCCCGACGTGCACGCGCGGCTGACGCTGTACAAGCGCATCGCCTCGGCCCGCGACGAGGACGCGCTGCGCGAGTTGCAGGTGGAGATGGTGGACCGCTTCGGCGTGCTGCCTGATCCGGCCAGGCAACTGTTCGCAGTCGCCGAACTCAAGCTCGAGGCCACGCGACTCGGCCTGCGCAAGCTCGAGCTCGGGCCGACGGGCGGGCGCGTGCAGTTCCTGGCCCAGCCGAACGTGGATCCGATGTCGGTGATCCGCCTGATCCAGTCGCAGCCGCGCGTCTATTCCATGGACGGGCCGGAAAAGATGCGCATCCGGCAGGAACTTCCCGATGCATCCTCGCGCCTGCGCACCGCGCGTGGCCTGCTGGCCCTGCTCAAGACGGGATGATCCGGGCCGGGCGCAGGGTTGAATCCTGCGATGCGCTCGGGCCTACTTGGCTCCCCTGGTCGAGAGTCCCGCCCATGTCGCTTCGCCCCGTCCTGCTTACGCTCGCTGTCGCCGCCCTCGCCGGTTGCGGCGGCGCCAAACTGGTCCGCCATCCTTCAGAGCCTGCGCCCATGGGGGCGCTGGTGCAGGCGACTGATGGTCGCCTGGCCGCGAGCGTGGACTGGGTGATCGTGCAGAACGGTCCGGGTTCGTGGGCGAAGAACGGCGACTGGGACGAATACCTGGTGCGCGTGCGCGGCATGGGCCCCGGTCCGCTGACCCTGACCGGCGCGTCCGTGGTCGACTCGCTCGGGGCGACCTTGCCCGCGGGCGACAACCGCAGCGACCTCGTGCGTGCCAGCAAGGCCAGCGTCCGGCGCTACAGGTCCTCGGGCATGCGCGTGCAGGCCGGCCTTGGCGGCGCCAGCATCGCGGCGGCTGGCGTCGGCGCGAGCTACGGCGCGGCCTCGGCCCTGGCGACGGGAACCACCATGGGCGGCGCCTATGCGGGCGCCCTGCTGTTCACCGTTGCCGCGCCGGTGTTCGGCATCGCCGGCATCATGCGCGGCGTGCACAACCACCAGGTCAACCAGGAGATCGCCAAACGCCGCCCGACCTGGCCGCTGGTACTGGCCGGCGGGAATGCGCAGCCCCTTGACCTGTTCTTCCCGCTTGCACCCGCGCCACAACGCATCGACATCGCCTACACCGATGCCACGGGCGCGCATGTCCTGGCGATCGACACCCGCGTGGCGCTCGCCGGCCTCCACCTTCCCGCCGCGGCCGCAACCGCCGGCGCACGCTAGGGGACACGACGATGCCCAGATTCCTGCCACCGACCGTGCACGACCTGGGCGGTTTCACCGTGCGCCGCCTCATCCCGCAGGCGGGCTGCCGCAGCGTCGGGCCATTCGTGTTCTTCGACCACATCGGCCCGGCCGTGCTGGAAGGCGACCAGCCCGTCGCCGTGCGTCCGCATCCGCATATCGGCCTGGCCACCGTCACCTACCTGTGGGAAGGCGCGATGATGCATCGCGACAGCCTGGGCTCGGTGCAGGAGATCCAGCCCGGCGACGTCAACTGGATGACCGCCGGCCGCGGCATCGTGCACTCCGAGCGCACGCCCGGGCGCCTGCGCGGCGTCGCCCATTCCTTCCACGGCCTGCAGACCTGGGTCGCACTGCCGAAGGAACACGAAGAAGCGGAGCCGCACTTCGCGCATCATCCCAAGGCGACGCTCCCGCTGATCGACAACGACGGCGTCTGCCTGCGCATCGTCGCCGGCACGGCGTTCGGGGAGACCTCGCCGGTCAAGGTTTTCAGCGACACGCTGTACGTGGCGATCGACCTGGCCGATGGCGCCGAGCTGATGATCCCGAACGACCACGAAGAACGCGCGATCTATCCCGTGTCGGGCGAGGTCTTCCTCAATGAAACCGAGCCGCTGCCGCTCAACACCCTGTGCGTGCTGGACCCTGGAACCCTGCCCCTGCTCAATGCGCGCGGCCCCGCGCGGGTGATGCTGCTCGGCGGCGCGCCGCTGGATGGGCCGCGCTTCGTCTGGTGGAATTTCGTGTCCAGCTCGCGCGAGCGCATCGACCAGGCCAAGGCCGACTGGCGCGAAGGGCGCATCGGCCAGGTGCCGGGCGAGACCGAATTCATTCCGCTGCCCGACTGATCCGCGACCGGGCCCAAGATCATGTCGAACGCGCTCGAGACACTGGCAAACATCTCTCAGGCAGTCGGAACCGTCACCATCACGACGCAAGGCGCAGTCCGCGCCGGCGCACCTCCCGCATGCCGATTGGACGCCGTGAATTGAAAGTCCATCGCGCATTGGCAGGGGCGAGCGCAATCGCCCTGCTTTGCATCGCGTTCGTGCTTGGCGTTGGCGAGGTCCTGAGCCGACCCGTGCAGCACGCGGTTGGCAGCCCACCCCGGGGATTGCAGGCAACCTCCGTCGTCCTGAATGTCAATTCGCGGCAACACGTTGCGGGCTGGTTCTCCCCGGGCGGCAGAGGCAAGGGCGCGGTCCTGCTGCTGCACGGCGTGCGGGGCGATCGGCGCGACATGCTGGGTCGCGCACTGTTGCTGCACAGGCTGGGATACTCGGTCTTGCTCATTGATTTGCCGGCGCACGGGGAAAGCGACGGCGACCGGATCACCTTCGGCTATCGCGAGGCCGCCGGGGTCAGGGCGGCGCTCGATTACCTGCGGCGGCGATCGCCCGGCGAAAGGATTGGCGTGATCGGCGTCTCCCTGGGTGCCGCAGCATTGGTTTTTTCCAGGCCCGACCCGGCCCCGAGCGCCGTCGTGCTTGAATCCATGTACCCGACGATCACCGAGGCGGTCGAGGACCGCCTGGCCATCCGTTTTGGAAGGCTGGGCAAGGCCCTGGCGCCAGTGCTTCTCTGGCAGGTGCCATGGCGCCTGGGCGTCTCCGAAGACAGGCTTCGTCCGATTTCCTTCCTGGCGGAACTCCATGCCCCGGTCCTCATCATCGCGGGATCCGTCGACGAGCACACACCTCTGCCGGAAACACAACGCATCTACCGGGCGGCTCGGGAACCCAAGGAACTGTGGGTGGTGGAGGGCGCGGCGCACGTCAACCTGCATCGTTACAGCCCGGAGGCTTACGAGTCCAGGGTCCTGCCTTTCCTTGCAAAATATCTTCGCAATGGCGCATGACGATGCAGTCCGGCCCGATCCGATTCGCTGTTCGACTTGAGCCGCGCCTCGGGCCGCGGGTGCGGCGACTCGCAGCAGCGATTTGTCTTGCTGCAGCCTTTGCGGCGACCGCGAAGGAACCTCGACTTCCGATCGCCTCCGGCACCTACGCGTTCCAGCACCGATATGCCGAGCTCCCCGACATGCAGGGCATGCCCCTGGTGGCAAGAGTGCATGGGCGTCACATCGAACGCCTCAACAGGACTGACTCGAACGTCTGGCCGAAAGGACGCATGGCCAGCGGAACGCTCATGTGGCACGCAGCGTCCAGGCAGTGGATCATCGGAAATCCCAAGGAAGACCAACGGGCGCAGGAGGTCGGGGGCTGCAGCGACGGGCCGTACGTCGTGGACCTGGTGAACCGCATTTATTGGACCTGCTAGGCGATGGTTGAGATGCCTTCAGCTGGCCTCAGAACCTGCCGGCCTGGAAATCCCGCACCGCCTGCGTGAGCTCGTCCTGCGTGTTCATCACGAACGGACCGTAGCGCGCCACCGGCTCGCCGATCGGCCGACCGGCAACCAGGATCAGGCGCGACGTCGGCGCACGGCCGGTGAGCTGCACGCTGTCGCCGGCGCCGAACACGATCAGTTCGCCGCGGCCCACCGTCGTGTTGCCAACCGTGACTTCGCCTTCGTACACATAGGCGAAGACGTTGTGGCCCTCCGGCAGCGCGTGCCCGAACCTGCCGCCGGCTGCGATGCTGAGGTCGAAGTAGGTCGGATCAGTCGCAGGCTGAGACACCGGGCCGGAGACGTCGCCGATGCGACCGGCGATCAGTTTCGCGGACACGCCCTCGGACACGATGACGTCGGGGATGCGCTCGGGACCGTACTCCTGGTATTGCGGCGCGCACATCTTGTCCTTCGCCGGCAGGTTGACCCAGAGCTGGAAGCCGCGCATCAGGCCCGACTCCTGTTCGGGCATCTCCGAGTGCACGATGCCGCGGCCGGCGGTCATCCACTGCACCGAACCCGGCGTCATCAGGCCCTCGTTGCCGTGGTTGTCCTTGTGCCGCATGCGGCCGTCGAGCATGTAGGTGACAGTCTCGAAGCCGCGGTGCGGGTGCGAGGGAAACCCGGCGATGTAGTCGCCCGGCGTGTCCGAGCCGAACTCGTCGAGCATCAGGAAGGGATCGAGGGCCGGCAACTGGTTGGTGCCGATGACCCGCGTCAGGCTGACGCCGGCGCCGTCGGAGGTGGCCAGGCCGCGCAGGCGGCGGGCGATCGGGCGGGCGCGGGCCGGCGTCGCGGCGGGCGCGCACACGAATGCGCCGCCAGACGGGCTGGCGTTGGAGTGGATGCTCGGTTGGATGGACATGGCGGCAGCTCCTCGAAACGATGGACTGCGGCAAAGATGCGGGCACACGTGGCCCGGGCCAAGGGGCCGTGGAGAACCCAGCGTTGCGGTGCTGCAACCGCCGGGCCCAGGCCCGGCTTGACGGCGCGCGCCGCTCAGCGCATGGAGGTCGGGGGCATGCTCCGGGACACGCGCCGCTGGTAGACGTAGACGGTCGCGGGCGGGACGTTCCACCAGGTGAAGCTGGCGCGGCGTGCGCTCAGGTCCATGGCCTCGACGACCTCGCGGGCCACGGGATTGGCCGGGCCATACGTGAACTGGATGAAGCGCCCGTCCGGACGCAGGCTGTCGAAGGCGGCCTGCAGGATGGACTGCTGGGTCTGGCGCGGCATGGACAACAGCCCGAGGCCGGAGATGATCGCGTCGGCCGCGTGCTCGTCGGCAAAACCGTGCTTGCAGGAAATCGCCGCCAGGTCGCTGGCGTCCCCGCAGATCACGTGTGCGCCAGGGAACTGTTCGACCAGGTGCCGGTGCAGTTCCTCGTTCAACTCCAGCACCATCAGGTCCGCAGGGGCGATGCCGTGCTCGAGCAGGGCCTGGGTGAACACGCCGGTGCCGCCGCCCAGCTCGATCACGCGGCGGGAATTGCGCGGCAGCTGGTGCATCATCTGGCGGGCCAATTGCCGGCTCGACGGCGAGATGGCGGCGACCCGGCGCGGGTCCTTGAGCCACTGGCGGAAGAAGGTCCAGCCCGAAGGCAAGGTGCGGGTCGCATCGTCGCGTGGTTTCATGGGCCGAGCATACTGCCTGCCCCGGGGTTTTGGGTTTCGCCCGGGTTAAACCAAGCAGGCGCAGACTGGATCAAGTCCCGGGAGACCGCCATGAACGCACGTGTCGTCGCCACCCTGTCCACCACCCTGGTCCTGTTCGCGGCCGGCGCTGCCGCTGCCGCCCCGCTCGTTGCTGCCGCCGGTTCCGACCAATCGACGGCACCCCGCTCCGCCTACCTGCGCGGTTCCCAATGCCTGGATCCGGCGTTCGCGCGCGGCTGGGTCTACCTCGACGACCGCCACATCCTGGTCGACGCGGGCCGCAACCGCTACCGGATCGAGTTCAGTTCCTACTGCCGGGACATCGCCTTCACGCCGGTCATCGGCTTCCGCGGCGAGCCGGTCGGCGGCCGGGTCTGCGGCGGCCCCTTCGATTCGGTGTTGACGCGGGACATGCCCTGCCATATCCAGCGCATGGACCTGATCAGCCGCGAGGAATACAAGGCCATGGAAACGCAGCGGGCCCGCGATCGCGCCGAGCGCAAGATGAAGCGCCGCGTCAGTTCCTGAACGGGGCCGGTTCTTTCACACAGCGAATGGGCGCGAAAAGCGGGCCGGTTGTTTCACGCGCCCGCCTCGGCATCGCGATGGCTTAGGACTTGGGGCGGGCGTGTGAAAGAACCGGCCCCGCTCGGCAAGCGCGTGCTTGTGTGAAAGAACCGGCCCCGTTCAGGCGCGCAGTTCCCAGGCGCGGTGGATGCGCGGGTTGCGTTCGAAGTCGGGGTCGATGGTGGCCGGGCTGATCTCGCGGACGTTGGCGAACTCCGACACCTCGTCGGACAACTTGAAGCGGCGGAAATTGTTCGAGAAAAGCAGCAGCCCGCCCGGGGCCAGCCGCGCCATCGCCGCGCGCAGCAGGCGCACGTGGTCGCGCTGGGTGTCGAAGTCCTCGGCCCGCGCCGAGTTCGAAAACGTCGGCGGGTCGCAGAAGATCAGCTCGTACTTGCCACGGTCCGCCTCGAGCCAGCGCATCGCGTCGGCCTGCACCAGGCGGTGGTCGCGGCCGGAGCCACCGTTGGCCTGCAGGTTGCGCGAGGCCCATTCCAGGTAGGTCGCCGACAGGTCCACGCTGGTGGTCTGCAGCGCGCCGCCCACGGCGGCCTGCACGGTGGCAGCGCCGGTGTAGCAGAACAGGTTGAGCATGCGCCGGCCGCGTGCTTCGACCGATGCGGCGGCGCAGCGGGCGGTGGTCGAGGAACAGGCCAGTGTCGAGGTAGTCGTGCAGGTTCACCTGCAGCCGGGCGGCGCCCTCGCGCACGAGCAGGAATTCGCCGCGCTGTTCCATGCGCCCGTACTTCGAGCCACCCTTGCCGCGCACCCGCGTCTTCACCGCGACGCGCTCCTTCGGCACCTCGAACACGGCATGCAGGGCCTGCAGCAATTCGCCGAAGCGACGACGCACATCGGCTTCCGGGATTTCCGACGGGGCTGCGTATTCCTGCACGTGCAGGTGGAGCAGGCGGTCGCCATCGGCCTCCTGGTAGACGTCCACCGCTGCCGCGTATTCGGGCAGGTCGGCGTCATAGACGCGATAGCAGTCCACGCCTTCGCGCGCCCGCCAGTTCCTGAACTTGCGGATGTTCTTGCGCAGGCGGTTGGCGACCATGGTCGCGCCCTCGCCCAGTTCGGCCGGCGGCCGCGCGGGCCGCGCCGCGGGCTGCACCGGGTCGCAGGTGATCAGGCAGCATTCGAGTGCGCCGTTGAACACGGTGTATGTTTTCGCTGCGCGCAGGCCAGTGCCGCGCGCGAGCTCCTCGTCCCCGCACAGCAGGCTGGCGCGCCAGTCCGGCACGGCACGGCGAAGCGCATCGCCGAGTTCGCGGTACAGCGCAGGGTCGGCGGCCAGGCGCTGGTCGTAGGGTGGATTGCAGACCACCAGCCCGCGGGCCGGGCCGGGTGCGACCAAGGAAGCCACGGCCCGGCGATCGAGCCGCAGCCAGTCGCTCACGCCGGCGCGGTCGGCATTGGCCTGCGCGGACTGCAGGGCGCGAGGATCGCTGTCGGCGCCGAAGAACAGGTCGCGCTTGAGCAGGACGCGACCGGCGGCCGCGCGCTCGTGCGCCTCGCGCTCGAGCGTGCGCCAGAGCGCGCCATCGAAGCCGCGCCAGCGGCTGGGCGCCGTGCCTTCCCAACGCTGCAGGCCGGGCGCCTCGTCCGCGGCCAGCAGCGCGCCCTCGATCAGCAGGGTGCCGCTGCCGCACATGGGATCAAGCAGGGCCCCGCCCGCGGCGAAGACCGCCGGCCAGGCGCCGCGCAGCAGCACGGCCGCGGCGAGGTTTTCCTTCAACGGTGCCTCGCCCTGGGACCCGCGCCAGCCGCGCCGATGCAGGGCGCCGCCGCCCAGGTCGACGGCCAGCAGGCCCTTGCCCTTGCGCAGCACGAAGTTCAGCCGCAGGTCCGGTGCCTCCACGTCCACCGAAGGACGCACGCCATGAGCGGCGCGCATGCGGTCCACGATCGCGTCCTTGATCCGCTGCGCGACATAGCGCTCGTGCGTGAGCACGGGACCGGACACGTGCGCGTCCACGGCCAGCGTGCCCTCGGGCGCGATGTGCTCGTTCCAGTCCAGGGCATGGACGCCGTAGTACAGGTCCTGCTCGTTCTCGCAGTCGAACTCGGCCAGTGGCCAGAGCACGCGGCTGGCCAGGCGAGAAAACATGACGGCGCGATAGGCGAGCTCGGCCGGACCCTCGGCTTGCACGCCGGAGACGGCCGCGGCCGCGCGGGTCGCGCCGAAGGCGGTGAGCTCGTCGGCGAGCAGGTATTCCAGCCCGCGCGGGCAGGCGAAGAAGAATTTCATCGGTGTTGGTTCATCCCAGCGATTGCAGGAAGCGGCCGAAATCCTCGGCGGCGAACTGCACGTGATTTGCCAGGCGATGGCTGTCGTTGACCAGCAGCAGGCGATCGCGGCGCGGCGCAGCCCATCGCACCACTTCATCCGCGGGAATCAGCTCGTCGTCCCAGCCATGCAGGATCCAGGTCGGCATCGGCGCGGCGGCGAGCGGAATGGGTTTCCCTTCCAACTTGGCCGGCAGGGCCATCAGGTACAGGCCGCGTACCGGCACGTCCAGCGACACGCGCGCGGAAATGAAGGCGCCCATGCTGGAGCCCGCGAGCACCAGGGGCGCGCCTGCATGTTCGCGCGCCAGCGCCTCCAGCCGGGCGATGCGCGCCGCCACGTCGCCGAGCGGGGCATGCGCGGGGCTCTGGTCGAGGTCCTGGTAGTCGGGACGGATGCAGTGCCAGCCCAGCGCCTCGCCGACCTCCGACAAGGCGGTGGCCTTGGTCGCCGCGGCGCTGCTCTGCAGGCCGTGCGAGATGATCGCCACGCCTTTCATCCGAGCGGATCCAGCGGCAGCAGGGCATCGCCGAGCGCCACCGCGCCGCCGTCCAGGATGCGCGCGCACAGCCCGCCGTGGCCGCGCATCGCGTTGTAGCCGCCCGGCCCGAGCGCGGCCTCCATGCGCGAGCAGGGATCGCAGGAATCGGTGCCTTCCAGCAGCATGCCCCCGAGGCGGAATCGCCGGCCCTTGAGCGCAATGACCGGCAGTCCGGACACCACGATGTTCCGGCGCAACAGTGCCGGGTCCACATGTGCGTGCCCGGACAACGCGGCGATCGCCGGCAAGTGCTCGGCCTGGATCAGGGTGACGCCACGCTTGCCACTGCCGCCGCCGTAGCGGTCGCCGCGCAGGCCCTTGCCGGCGATGCCGTCGGCGCGGTCGACCACGCGCATCGCCACGTCGCGCAGCGGACGCAGGCCGATCCATTCGACCCGGCCAGGGCGCGGCAAGTGGGCCATCAGCTGGCCGAGCGGGGAATCGACGGGTGGGATTGCCATGGACGGGCTCCGCGGCCGAACGAGGGCTCCGCGTGCGCCGAATGCTAGCATGCGACCCATGCCGCCCGACCTACCACCGCCGCCCGTGAACGTGTGGCCCCTGCCCTACGAGGAGCGCCTCGCGCAGCGCCTGGCGAGCGTGATCGACCTGGTGGTGGTCCATTGCACGGAGTTGCCGGACATGGCGATGGCGCGCGAGTACGGCGAACGCGCGCTCTACGACTCCGGCACCGGCAACAGCGGCCATTACTACATCGATCGCGACGGCACGGTGCACCTGTTCGTGCGGCCGACCCGCGTCGCCAACCACACCCGCGGCTACAACCCGCGCTCGATCGGGATCGAGCTGGTCAACACCGGCCGCTATCCCGATTGGCTCGACAGCCGCCACCAGGCGATGGACGAGCCCTACACGGAGGCGCAACTGGACGCGCTGGTCGCCCTGCTGCAGGTCCTGCGCGGGGAGTTGCCGCAGTTGGCCTTCATCGCCGGCCACGAGGAGCTGGATACCACGCAGGTGGCCGCCACGGACGATCCGGCGAAAACCGTCGCCCGCAAGCGCGACCCCGGGCCTCGATTCCCCTGGCCGCGCATCCTGGCCGCCAGCGGACTGGCCCGGATGCCGCCCGACGGGACCATCACCGCAGCCTGAGCCGGGGTTCAAATCGCCCGGGCTACAATGGCGGCATTCCCTCGAAGCCCCGCCATGAACGACACCGTCGTCAACGAACTGGTCGCCCTGCTCACGCTCGAGCGGCTGGAGGACAACCTGTTCCGCGGCCAGAGCCGCGACATCGGCACCAAGTACGTGTTCGGCGGCCAGGTGCTGGGCCAGGCGCTGAGCGCGGCGCAGCAGACTGTCGAGGATGGCCGCAGCGTGCATTCGATCCACGCCTACTTCCTTCGCGCCGGCGACATCAACGCGCCGATCGTGTTCGACGTGGACAGGGCGCGCGACGGCCACAGCTTCAGCGTGCGCCGGGTCACCGCGATCCAGCACGGCCAGCCTATCCTGGTGTTCGCGTCCTCGTTCCAAAAATCCGAGCCTGGCCTCGAGCACCAGTTCAACATGCCCGAGGTGCCGATGCCGGAAGATGTCGAACCCACGGTCGCGCCGAGTGCCGAGGTGATGGCGACGCTGCCGGCCAAGATGCAGCGCTGGCTGTCGCGCATGGGGCCGTTCGAGATGCGCCCGATTTATCCGCGGGACGAAGTCAAGCCGCCAAAACGCCCCCCATACCAGCAGGTCTGGTTCCGCCTGACGGGGCATGTCTCCGATGACCCGCAACTGCACCAGGCGCTGTTGGCGTATGCGTCCGACTTCTACCTGTTGGGAACGACGACGTTTCCGCACGGCATCAGCTACTACCAGCCGAACGTGCAGATGGCTTCGCTGGACCATGCGATGTGGTTCCACCGCCCGTTCCGCGTCGACGACTGGCTGCTCTATTCGCTGGACAGCCCGACCGCGGAAAACGCGCGTGGCCTGGCGCGCGGCCTGATCTACACCCGCGACGGCAGGCTGGTGGCCTCGGTGGCGCAGGAAGGCCTGATCCGCGTGCTGCCCGAAGGCGAGCAGGCCCACTGATGCGCCAGATCTTTTCCTCCCCGCGGCTCGAGAACGTCGAAGGCGTGGCGAAAATCCTCACCGACGCCGGCATCGAGAACAAGCTCAGCGACGGCCGCAGCTACAAGAAGTACAGCCGCCGCGAGTTCAGCTACGTGCCCGCCAGGCAGGAAGCGTCCGGCGGCGTGCAGCCCTCGGTGTGGGTGGTGAAGTCGGACGACTACAAGCCCGCGCGCGAATTGCTGCACGGCATGGGCCTGCTCGACGACGGCAAGACCGCCGCGCCGTCCTACGTGCCCGAGCCGCTGCAGTTCAAGGAAAAGCCGCGCGTGCCGGCGGGCAAGAAGATCAACCGCGTGCGCATGGCCCTGCTGTTCGCGGTCGGCGCGATGGCCTTCTACACCGTGTTGCGAATGCTGCTCCGGCACTGAGGCCCGGGGCGCGCCGCCGCCGGCGCGGTGCTCACATCGTGTGCGTGGGCTTGTCCGAGTCGAGCGTGCCGGCGAGCATGGTCTCGATCTTGCCCTTCACCGTCTCGGCCTCGGCCGAATCGCTGAACTGCACGCCGATGCCGGCCGCGCGGTTGCCCTGCGAGCCGGGCGGCGTGATCCAGACCACCTTGCCCGCGACGGGCAAGCGGTCCTTGTCATCGGGAAGCGAAAGCAGGAGGAAGACCTCGTCACCGAGCGTGTAGCGCCGGTTGGTCGGGATGAAGATGCCGCCGCCCCGCAGGAACGGCATGTAGGCGCCGTAGAGCTGCGCCTTGTCCTTGATCGCCAATGACAGGATGCCCTGTCGTGCGCCCGCGCCACCGATCATCCCGTCCGTCTCCCTGAAGCGCGACC